>JAHHOT010000067.1 GCA_018677555.1 Gammaproteobacteria bacterium
CTGCATGCCCTCGCGCTGCAGCTCGCCGCCGAAGCCGTTGCTGGCCGCAATTCGTAACTGATGAATTAATCGCTGTTCACGAAAGAAGGCGATCCAGTCATCGCTCCATGCGTTCGGTTGCGGCGTCAGCCCTATCGTGTTGTCGCGATGCCAGCCGTGGCGCTCGGCCCGGGTACGATGCATCTTCGCGAGCTGCCGGCCCAGCACTTCCTCCATGTCCCTGGTCGCACGTGCGAACTGCAGCCATTCCATCGCGATGTACGAAGTGGTGCCGGCTATACCGCAGGCGATAACCTGCGGCACCCGCACTGCGTTGGCACCCGCAAGCGCGCGCAGCCCGTCGGCCTCGGCGCTGAACATATCGATGCGGCTCGCATCGGAGGTCTTAAGGAAAACCCGGCCGGCCGACGTTGCGAGTCGCCAGGCTGCGTTGATGTCGCCGCCAGCGACAGGTTCCGGCCGATTGCCCGCATCGACGACGATGCCGTGTTGTAACAAGTCCTGAGAGAGAGCGCGCCAGTCAGGCACCAGCCCGGTCCGCTACCGCAGGTCCGAAACCCGCTGCGCCTGCCGACGCAGCGCCTCGCCGATACCGGCCTCGTCGAACAGCGCGTGAATGGCGCCGAGGTCCGGTGCGCCGGGGCGCAAGTCGCCCTTGTCCAAGGGTGCATCGCAGGCAATGCCCGTGAGTTGGCGCGCAAGCATCGCGTCATTCTTGTGATTGATCAGCTTGTTGCCCAGCGTTTTTGCACCACGGACATTGACCTCGTGTATGGAATCGAGGTTTGCGTAGATATCGTCGAGCGATCCGAAATGTTCCAGCAGCGCCATGGCGGTTTTCTTTCCCACGCCGGGCACACCCTTGATGTTGTCGACACTGTCACCCGCCAGGGCGAGAAAATCGGCAATCTGTTCCGGCCACACGCCGAACGAGTCGGGAATTTGCTCGTATTTCAGTTTTCCCTTGCCCGCAAAGTCCCAGAACACGTCCTTCTTTGAAACGAGCTGTGCGAGGTCCTTGTCGCGCGTCACGATTGTCGAGGGAATGCCGGCCCTGCGCCCGCGCTCGACCAGGGTTCCGATGAGATCGTCGGCTTCGTACTCCGGGTGCGAGCCGAGCGTGAGACCCAGTGCTTTGGTGTAACGGCGGCACTGCTCGAACTGTCGCTTGAGTTCCGGTGGCGCCGGTTCGCGGTTGGCCTTGTACTCGGGATAGATCGTGGTGCGGAAGGAGCTTGTCAGGCTCTCGTCAAACAGGACCGCGATGTATTCCGGCTTGACCTGCTCCATGAAGTCGCCGATGAATCGGCAGTAGCCATAAAGTGCGTTGATGGGATTGCCGTCATCGTCGACCATGTCATCGGGCATCGAGTAATACGCCCGGAAAACATAAACGCTTGCGTCAATCAGGTATTGCATATCCCCTGCATGTTAGCGCCATCGTCGAGAACTTCCACTCCTTCGGACAAGTGATCGCTCAAGCGCGCATGCAGCGGACTCGATCGGGGGATATGCGCCAGCAGGTACTTCATCTGGTCGGCAAGAACGCGCCTGCCTTTCAGGTATATGTATTCGGCATAGGTCGGTGTGAACGGGATGGCGATGAGCTGCATCGCTGCCTGCTCCGGCGTGCGGCCACCTTTGTGGTTGTTGCAGCGCCGGCACGCCGTTGCGACGTTGTTCCACACGTCGCGGCCGCCCTGCGACAGCGGCGTGATGTGGTCGCGCGTCAGGTCGCGGGTCGGGAATCGCATTGCGCAGTAAAGACACAGGTTGGCGTCGCGCTTGAACAGTGTGCGGTTGTTCAGTGGCGGCACGTAGCGATCACGCACGAACGCCAGGCCCTGGCTGGTGCCGCGCGTGGCGATGATGGAACTCACGTCGATCATGCTGCGCTTGCCGGTCAGTGCGCAATGACCACCGAAAACCGTGTAGAGGCGGGTTCCGCAGGCGTAAGCAACCTGCTCCGAGTGATACAGCCGAACCGCCTCCCGGTAGTCGATCCACTCGAGCGGCATTCCGGCAACATCGGTTCTCAGAACCTGTTGCGCCAAATCTGAGGCGGTACCGTATAGCATGCTTTATTCCACTCCTCACGTTCGTTTATTGCAGAACTTTGTTGAAAAATCAATTCCATAGCGTGACCTGCTATGAGCATTGTTCACGCAAAGCGTGACGAATGTGTGAAATGGCCCGGCGCCGTTGATTTATCGACGAAAAACCCGGCCAGTGCGGAACGCGGCCGGGCCGCCGCGATAGCGGTGTCGGCGGCGCGAATGGTTATGGAAAAAGGCGGAATAAAGCAATCAGTTGCGGTCGTTACCCCGTGGCCGGCGTTGATCGCTGCGGCGCCGCAGCCGATCGCGCAGCGCGCGTCGCTGTTGCGGGGTCATGCGCTTGAAGCGGTCACGCAGCATTTGCCGCTGTTCCGGCGACATCTGGCGAAAACGCCGGTAATTATCACGAATGCGCGCCTGCTGGTCGGGCGACAGGTCGCGGAACTGCTGATATCGCTGCCGTATGGTCGAACGCTGCTCGTCGCTCAACCCCTGCCACGTCTCGAAACGCGTGCGCGCAGCGGCGCGATCCTGCTGGTCCATGTTGAGCCAGCGCTCCGCGCCAGTCGCGAGATGTTGCTGACGTTCAACGTCGAGCGAATCCCAGCTGTCCTGGTACGGGGTCAGCACCTGCTGCTGTTCCGCGCTCAGGCTGTCCCAGCTGAGCGCGGGTTCCTGTGCCAGCGCGACGCCCGAAAAAAGCAGCATCGCGAGCAAAAGCAGCATCGTCGGTTTTACGGTTGTAAGGGCGTTAGCTTTCATTGTGTTGCTCCGTCGATTCTTCACCGTCCGGTGCGGGATCGCTCCGCTTTTCCTCTTTGGCCATTTCCAGCACGCCGTCGTCCAGAACCAGCCAGTCTTCGTCAGATTCTTCCCAGCTGCCGAGATACTCCAGGAACGCCATGTCCGGCTGGTCGTCGTCTGCCGCGGCCGCGGGCCAGGTGCAGGCCAGGCAGCCAAACAGCAACGCCAGGCGCAGACCGCTCTCCTGATTTCGGTCGTTAGCCGACATTGTCGTCCGCATCCACCGGTTCCGTCTCCAGGTCGATCCAGGCGTAAAACTCGAGGTCCTCCAGCATCTCGAAGCTGTCCTCCGCCATGAGTATCTCGAAGTCCGTTGCGCTTGACGGTGGCGCAATCGGATCGTCTGGCACATTGCCTTTCCACAGCACGACAGCGACGACCGCGGCAGCGGCGACGCCCGCGGCAGGCACCCATTGTCCGGTGCGTATAGTGAGCGGGCCGCTCTTGTCCAGTTCGGCAAGCGCCGCCTGGCGGCCGCGGTTGAGCCGCGACTGCGTATTCGCGTCGAGCTCGTCCACGCTTTGTTCGAACAATGCGCGTGCGCGCTTCGCGAAAGCTTCGTCGTCAGGCGTTGCGATTGGCTCGTCGTGTTTCCTCATTGCCAATGCTCTCCAAGTGTTGCGCGCAGTGAATGCACTGCACGAGAGTAATGGGTTTTGACGCTGCCCTCGCTGCACCCCATCGCAGAAGCGGTTCCCGCAACGTCAAGACCCTCGAAAGTTCGCAGCATGAATGCCTCTCGCTGCCGTGCCGGAAGTTCGGTGATGGCCGACTCCAGCGATTGCATCGCCTCGCGCGACTGCAACTGCTCGTCCGGCGTGCGCCCTGCCGGATCCGGCGCAGCGGCAATCGGATCGAAATCGCTATCCTTGTCCGTGGAGCGACCGAACCACACCATGACGCGGTTTCTGACCGTCTGCCTGCGGTGCCAGTCGCGCACGCCGTTCTGCAAAATGCGGTAAAACAACGGCGTCCATTCATCCGGCGAGCGGTCGGCATATTTGCGCGCCAGCTTGATCATTGAATCCTGCACGAGATCCATGGCCTCGTCGCGATCGCGGATCGAAATCTCTGCGATTCGTAGCGCGCGCTTTTCCACCTCCGCCAAAAACCGGTTGAGTTCCTGTTCGCGTCGCAGCGTCCTGACTCCCGCATGATCTTCGCGGGTGCAAGATACCGCATATCCCGTTGCGCAGGCGGTCATTTTCCGCCCCTGCTGATGTTTTCGACCAGGAGGTCCATCTCTGTCGTATCCTTCCTGTTCAGGTCTTCCGATACGGATATAACGGTTGGGCAGGTCATCGGTTGACGCCAGACTGCGACAAATATCCAGCTTATGTTAAATAGTTGTCCTGCCGTGCGATTGCGGCGGATCTTTCCAAGTGGCTGAAAATAATAAACAAAACCAGAACGTGCTCGAGGTTGCGATAGACGCACCCCTGTCGCGGCTGTTCGACTACCTGCCGCCGGCAACGGCCGGCGCGGTGCTGCCCGGATGCCGCGTCCAGGTGCCGTTCGGCCGCCGCAGCGTGACGGGCATGGTCATGGGCGCGGCCTCGCACAGCGAGCTGCCGCGCGAAAAGCTGCGGCGCGTCCAGGCCGTGCTCGACGACGTGCCGTTGCTGTTCGACGCGGACCTGAAGCTCATTCGTTTTGTCGCCGACTACTACCATCACCCGATTGGCGAGGTCGTGGCGGCCGCTCTCCCGGCACCGTTACGCAAGGGCAGGCCGCTGTACCCGGTTTTGCAGCAGATTACGGTTACGGACGACGGCGAGCGCTGCGACGCGAGCACGATCGGCCGTCGCGCGCCAAAACAGGCCGAGCTCCTGCAATTGCTGCAGGATGCCGGATCGATCCCGGCAACTGAGCTGGACGAACAGATGCCCGGGTGGCGCAGGGTCTTGCCAGGCCTCGCGGGGAAAGGGTTTGCCACTATCCGCGAACTGCAGGAAACGGATGCAAGCCCGGACGAGCCCTGCGAGCGAGTCGCAGGACCATCACTCAACGACGAGCAGCGCAGCGCGGTCGATTCGATCCGGGCAGGCGAAGGTTTTTGCGTAAGCCTGCTGGACGGGGTCACCGGCAGTGGCAAGACGGAGGTGTACCTGCGAGTCATCGAACGGGTGCTGGAGGCCGGGCGACAGGTATTGCTGCTGGTTCCGGAGATCGGGCTGACACCGCAACTGGTCGTTCGGCTCGAACAGCGGCTCGGCATCACGCCGGCACTCCTGCATTCCGCGCTGGCGGACAATGCACGCCTCGACGCGTGGCGCCGGGCGCGTAACGGAAGCGCGCCGCTGATCGTCGGAACGCGTTCCGCTTTATTCGTGCCGCTGAAAAATCCCGGACTGATCATCGTCGACGAAGAACACGATGCCTCACTCAAGCAACAGGAAGGACTGCGTTATTCTGCGCGTGACCTGGCCGTCGTGCGCGGCAAGCACGAGGACATCCCGATCGTGCTCGGCTCTGCCACGCCTTCGCTGGAATCACTGCAACGTTGCCGCGACGGTGCCTATAGCCATTTGAGGCTGCCCCATCGTGCAGGCTCCGCCACGCCGCCCTTGTTACGCCTCGTTGATATCTCCGCCAGCAACCTGAATGACGGACTCAGCCAGACCGTGATCGATGCAATGCGCGAGGAGTTGCAGAGTGGTGGCCAGGTCCTGTTGTTCCTCAACCGGCGCGGCTATGCACCCACCCTCATTTGTACTGCCTGTGGCCAGATCGCAGAATGCGAGCGTTGCGACGCCCGCATGACCGTGCATGCCGGCAGCGCGCAGCTTCGTTGCCATCACTGTGGCGCCATTCGTCCACTGGACAGTCAGTGCGTCACCTGCGGCGGCGCGTGCCTGCCACTCGGGCACGGCACAGAGCGCCTCGAGGACGCCATTGCCGCACAGTTTCCGGGCTATGAGCTTGCGCGCATCGACAGTGACAGCACCCGCCTCAAGGGCACCATGACCCGGGCCCTGGCGCGCGCGACCGAAGGCCGCACGCAAATACTCGTGGGCACACAAATGTTGTCGAAGGGGCACCACTTTCCGAAACTCTCGATGGTCGCGGTCGTCAACGCCGACCAGGGCCTGTTCAGCACCGACTTTCGCGGCGGCGAGCGACTCGCTCAGAGCCTGGTCCAGGTGGCGGGGCGCGCCGGTCGTGAGCGTCGCCAGGGACAGGTTATCGTGCAAACCGCGTTTCCGAAGCACCCGTTCTGGAACGAGCTGTTCAGCGGCGGGTACGAACGCGTCGCCGAAGCGGCCCTGGCGGAACGGCAAAAGACGGCATGGCCACCGTTTTCGAAGATCGCATTGTTGCGCGCAGCTGCGCACAAACGCGATGACACGCATCGATTCTTGCAGGACGCACGACGCCATGCCGAGCGTGCCGGCGTTGCCGGTGTGCGTATTCTGGGGCCGGTCAGCGCACCGATGGAGCGGCTCGCAGGTCGTTACCGCGGCCAGCTGCTGATGCAAAGCGTCAACCGGCGTGAGCTACATGAGCTGTTGCGGCCACTTCGGGCAACCCTGGAGGGAATGCCGAGCGCACGCAAAGTGCGCTGGTCGATTGACGTCGATCCAATTGAGCTTTTCTGATGCCACGCTAGAATGACCGTCTCTGACGCTTGAGCACCCCATGAAATCCGCCATCGCGAACCTTGTAGAGCAAGCCCTCAAGGACCTGCCTGAAATTGCCGCAGCGGCTGACGAACAGTCGCTGCAGGTCACGGTCGAGCGCGCGCGCGATACCCGCTACGGGGATTTTGCAAGCAACGTCGCGATGCAGCTCGCAAAGCGCGTCGGCCGCAAGCCACGCGACCTTGCGGAGTCGATTATTGCGTCATTACCGGCCAGCGAACTTATCGACAAGACCGAGGTGGCCGGGCCGGGATTCATCAACTTCTATCTCAGCGACGGCGCATTCCACCAGGAGCTGGGAGCGGTACTCGCGCAGGGGAACCAGTACGGGCGCAAAGCGCCACAGGAGTCGCCAAGAGTCCTGCTGGAATTCGTCTCGGCCAACCCGACGGGCCCGCTGCACGTCGGTCACGGCCGCCACGCCGCCTACGGGGCAACAATTGGCAACCTGCTGGCGTCGCAAGGACTCGCGGTCGAACGCGAATACTACGTTAACGACGCCGGCCGGCAGATGGATATTCTCGGCGTCAGCGTCTGGCTGCGCATGCTCGAAGCGACCGGCATCAAAGTACCGTTCCCGGAAGCCGGATACCGGGGCGACTACATTCGCGACATAGCTGCGTCGATCGATAGCGCCAGCTTTACGGCGGTATCCGGTGAAAACGTCGTTGCAGGATTGCCGGAAGATGCACCGACGGGAGACAAGGAAGACTATATTGGCGCGCTGATCGACCGGGCGCAGGAACTGCTCGGAACGAAAGATTTTTTCCGCCTGCGCAGGGCATCGCTCGAATCGATTCGCGACGAGATCAGGGATGACCTGCAGGAGTTCGGCGTCACGTTCGATCGCTGGTTCTCGGAGCAAAGCCTGCACGACGACGGACAAATAGATGAGGCCCTGTCGGTACTCAGGGAACGCGGCATGCTTTACGAACAGGACGGCGCGACCTGGTTCAGGGCGACCGATTTCGGCGACGAAAAGGACCGCGTCGTCATACGCGAGAACGGCAAGAAAACCTACTTTGCGTCGGACATTGCATATCACTACGGCAAGCGGCAACGCGGTTTCGACTTTCTGCTGGACGTACTCGGCGCCGATCACCACGGCTATCTTGCGCGCGTGCGCGCCGGCCTGGATGCGATGGGCTATTCCGGCGAAAGCCTGGAAGTACAGCTCGTGCAGTTCGTGACGCTCTTTCGCGCGGGCAAGAAGCAGCAAATGGGCACCCGCTCCGGGAAGTTCATTACGTTGCGGCAACTGCGCGAAGAGATCGGGAATGACGCCGCCCGATTCTTCTACGTCATGCGCTCCAATGACCAGCACCTCGAGTTTGACCTGGAGCTGGCCAAAAGCCGGTCGCAGGACAACCCGGTTTACTACATGCAATACGCACACGCGCGCATCTGCAGCGTGTTTCGCAAACTCGGCGAAAAAGGTTATGAATGGGACTCGCAGCTCGGCAACGACTCCTTGCCGCGCCTGTCCGAGAATCATGAGCGCGCATTGATGTCGTCGGTCAGCCGCTACCCCGAGGTATTGGAACTTGCTGCCACAAATCGCGCACCGCAAAACCTGGTGCACTACCTGCGCGACCTGGCGAACGACTTTCATACCTTTTACAACGCTCACATTGTCATGGTTAATGAGGCTGAACTGCGCAACGCACGGCTGACGCTGTGTGCCGCGGTGCGGACAATTATTGCGAACGGCCTCGGGATTCTCGGCGTCAGCGCACCGGAGTCGATGTAAGCCAATGGCCAAAAAACGCAGACGCAGGAAAAAGCAAAACGATTTCCCGGGCTGGGTGTGGATGCTGTTCGGCCTCGGCATCGGCCTTTCCGTTGCTTTCGCCATTTATGTCAACGATCGGACGCCGCAGCAGGCCGGAGATGCTACGGCAAATCAGCCCAGGAGCCTCGCTGAGCCGGTTGTCTCGCCGACCGTGGACAACAACGGCGAAACCGAACAGGCTGCGGCAGCGCCGAAGCGGTTCGACTTCTACGAGATGCTGCCGAAGTTCGAAGTCATCATTCCCGAGCAGGAGCCGGACGTGGCGGCCGATACCGAGCCGCGTGCCGTCGAGCAGCCGGGAGTCTATGTGCTGCAGGCCGGTTCGTTCTCGCAATTCGGTGATGCCGATCGGCGTCGCGCCGAACTGGCGCTGCACGGGATAGAGTCACGCGTGCAGCGAGTGACCATCGACGACAAGACCTATCACCGGGTGCGTATTGGCCCGATCGACGATCTCAATGAGCTCAACCTGGTACGCAGTCGCCTGCGCCAGGCAAAGATCGATGTCCTCAGGATTCGACTTGGCGAATAGCCTGGCGGCGTTGTTCGCGGCGCTGCTGGTTGCCGGTTGCGCTGCTGAACCGCCGAGAACCGACCCGGTTGAGCAACGAGCCGCGGCACCTGCCGTGGAAGCGCCCGCAGAAGAATCGCGCCAGGAGAACCAGGCTGCCGTGCAGCGCAGCCTGCCGTCTATGCCACGTCGCACTTTTACCGTCGCTGCAGTAGGCGACATGATGCTCGGCACCGACTACCCCGAGAATCATTTGCCGGACGACGATGGCGTCTCGTTTCTCGCCGAGGTTGCACCGATTCTCCGGGATGCCGACCTCACGGTCGGCAACCTGGAAGGAGTCATGATCGACGGCGGGACGCCGCGCAAGGAATGCAAAAACCCGCGCGCCTGCTACCTGTTCCGCACGCCGTCGCGATACAGCACGTATTACGTCGATGCGGGATTCGACATTCTCAGTCTTGCAAACAACCATGCGCGCGACTTTGGCGAAGAGGGGCGCACAGAGACCATGAAAAACCTCGATGCCGCCGGGATTCTCCATTCCGGCCGCGAGGGCGACTTCGCCACGACCGTCGTCGCCGGCCTGGATGTCGCATTCATAGCCTTTGCCGTTACGCTCAATTCGAACCTGCTGCTCGACTATGACATCGCCGGGGAAACCGTGCGGCAGTTTGCACAGACGCACGACATCGTGCTGGTGTCGTTTCACGGCGGTGCGGAAGGACGGGACATGACGCGCCTGCCATTCGCGGAGGAGACCTACTACGGTGAGATGCGCGGTGATGTGGTGCGCTTTGCTCGCGCGATGGTCGATGCCGGCGCGGACCTCGTGGTCGGTCACGGTCCGCACGTCGTGCGCGCCATGGAACGCTACAAGGACCGCCTGATCGCTTACAGCCTGGGAAACTTCGCCACCTACTACGGCATCAGCGTCGAGGGGATCAAGGGCGTTGCGCCGATCCTCGTCGTGACGCTCGATGAAGCCGGGCGCTTTGTCGAGGGCAAGATCCATTCGACGGTGCAGTTGCGACCCGCCGGGCCGTCGATCGACCCGGACAACCAGGCGCTCGTGCTGATGCGCAACCTGAGCGTGCAGGACTTCGCGACGCCCGGACTGGAGTTCCGCGATGACGGGCGCGTGCTACCCGCGGAGCGTCATGTCCGCCCGCACTCAGTCTTCAGCCGAGGCAACTGACCGGAAATCGACACCCAGGCTTCTGAGCTTGCGATACAGGTGCGTACGCTCCATGCCGACGCGCTTTGCGAGCTGCCCGACCTTTCCGTCGCACAGGACCAGCTGCTGCTGCAGATAGGCGCGTTCGAATTGTTCGCGGGCCTCGCGCAGCGGGAGTGACAGAAGGTCCTGCTTGACCAGCGGTTCGGTCGAATCGGCCGCGGAGGAAATCTCCTTTTCGATCTCATCGAGCGTAATCTCTTCACTGCTGCCGGTCATCAACAGGCGGCGAACGAGGTTCTTCAGTTCGCGAACGTTGTCCGGCCACGGGTAGTTGCGCAGGCGGTTCTGTGCGGCGACCCCGAAGCGCCGGAAGTTCAGGCCTTCGGAATCGACCAGCTTGTCGACATAGTAGCTGAGCAATTCCGGGACATCCTCCGCGTATTCGCGCAGTGGTGGCACCTTCAAACTCAGCATGCTCAGGTTGGACACCAGCTCGCGCCGCAACTTGCCCGATTCGATCGCGGCTTCGTAGTGAGCCCCGACGGTCGCGATGACGCGAGCTTGCAGTTTCACCGGCTCGTGCCCACCCGATCGCATGAAACTGCCTTGCTCGAGGACCGCGATGATGAGTTTCTGTGCCTGGTCGTTCAGGTCAGTCAGCTCGTCGATTATCAGAGTGCCGTTCCGCGCACGCTCGAAGTACCCGCTGTGTACATCGCCGTTGGATTCGCTGCCAAGCAACTGCTCTTCGGCATTGCCCTCGGTCAGTGAAGCTGCAAGAAGCGTCACTAAAGGTGCGTCCGCCCGGTCGCTGAGGCTGTGAATGTAGCGCGCGAAAGCGCTGCGGCCCGTGCCTGGTTCGCCAACGAAGAGCACGGAAGACTCGTGATTGGCGTATTGCTGCACCTTCTCGCGCAGGTTTTGCATCATGCGGCTGCGGCCTACCGGCGTCAGCAGCGATGGCAACATGCTGCGCGACGCACCGGTTTGTTTTCGGGATGCCTCGAGCGCCCGCTCTACCGTGCGCAGCAGCTTTGCCAGAGACAGGGGTTTTTCGACGAAGTCGAAGGCGCCGAGTCGCGTCGCCTCGACGGCCGTATCCACGGTGCCGTGTCCGGACATCATGACCACCGGACAATCCAGGTCGCCCTGGTCGGACCATTCGCGCAGCAGGCTGATGCCATCCGTATCAGGCATCCAGATGTCGAGCAGCACCAGGTCGATGCCGTTGCTGCCTTTCGATGAACGCGCCTCCGCCGCGTTCGCCGCTACCGTAACGTCGTAACCCTCTTCCGACAGAATCTCCTCTATCAGGGCCCGAATATCTTCCTCGTCGTCTACGACAAGCACATGTGCCGTGCTCATGCTCTTTCCCTCCGTTTCTCCGCGCGCCCCGGTAGACCCGCCATCATGGACTCCCGCGCAGCTTCGTTTACTGGCAGTTGTATGCGAATCACCGCGCCACCTTCGTCGCGATTCTCGGCATCGATCGTGCCCGCGTGCTCTTCCACGAGCTTTTTAACAATTGCAAGGCCCAGGCCAGTGCCCTTGGGCTTGGTCGTTACATAGGGATCGAAAACCTGGCTCAGCGAGCCGGTCTGGAATCCCGGGCCGTTGTCGGCCACAACGATTTCAACTACGTCGACTTCGTGACGTTCCGCGACGTTGACGCCGATCTCGATCCGCCCGTCGTCCGTGTTCTCCAGCGCTTCAGTCGCGTTACGCATCAGGTTGTGCAGAATCTGCCGTACGCGACCGGCATCCGCTTCTATCATCGGCAAGTCAGCATCGGTATTGAGCACGATACGAATGCCGCTCTCCTGCGTGCGATACAAATCGACAACCTCGTGCACCAGCTTGTCGATATCGAAGGTGCTGACATCCATATCCGGCGCGCGCGCATAGTCGCTGAACGCGTTCACCATTTCCTTCATCGCTTCTACTTGTTGCACGATCGTGTGCGTTGCCCGATCGAGTATCTGCGCTTCGTCTTCGTCCAGCGTCTTGAGGTATTTGCGCCGCATGCGCTCCGCCGAGAGCTGAATCGGCGTAAGCGGATTCTTGATTTCGTGCGCCAGGCGGCGCGCAACTTCGCCCCATGCCGCATCGCGCTGCGCCTGCAGCAGCGCGGTGATGTCGTCGAATACGATGACGAATCCCGGCGCACGGTCGTCGTCGCCCGGTAAGGTCGTGCATGCGCAGGTCAGCACGCGGCGGCCGACTTCGCCGCGCAACACGATTTGTTCGCGCCATTCCGTTTCGCCGGCCTGTATGTGCATTCGACCGACGTCGACAAACTGTTCGACGAGCGGTTTGCCTTTTGCGACGTCCGGCAGGTACTCGCCGATACTGTTCTCGAGGTCGACATTCAGAATTGCGCCGGATGCCTGGTTGGCCATGCGAATACGGAAATCCGAATCGAGCGCAACAACACCCGTCGACAGGCGCGCGAGAATCACCGCGAGGTTGGCACGCTCGGCCTCGACCTGTGCCTGGCTGAGCGCCGCCTGGCGGCTGGCGGTTGCGAGCCGCTGCGTCATGTCGTTAAAGGAACTGATGAGGAAACCGATTTCGTCACGGGCCGGCGTTGGCAACCGCGTATCGAAGTCGCCTTTCGCAACCGCGCGCGTACCGGCAACCAGGTTCTGAATCGGCGCAACCAGGCGACGCGACAACAGGAACGCGCCGTAAATGGACGAAAGCAGCGACACCATGAGAATGATGGTCAGCGCGAGCGACAGCGCCTGCTTCAGGTCCTCGCGCAGGAACATCGCGCGCGTGTAGGTGCTGTAGGACGTATCAACCGAATTGGCCATGCGGCCGATGCGTTCGGGTACCGGGAAGAACGCCTGTACGAAGCCCGCTTCCTGCGCACGATTGCGGCTGCCGAAAGCTACCGCGGTGCGAATTTCGTAACTTCCGCGCTCGACCGGGTCCAGGCTGACGAACGGCCTGTTTTGCCGAATCTGCAGCAACACTTCGTCGGTAGGCGACGCCGGCAGGGTCGCGGCACCGCGATCCGAACTGGTCGCGAGTATGCGCGTGTTCTGACCATATACCGTGATTTCGCTGGCGCCGGCTTCGCGCCGCAACATGCTGAGCTCGAACACGAGCTGGCGGCCGCTGATGTTCCGTATACGCTGCGCGATTTGCACCGTGGTCGAAAGATGATCGCGCATTTGCATTTCAAGCGCAGCGCGGCTCAATGCAAGCGCGTTCTCCAGCCCTTCCTCGACTTCGACGTTGAACCAGGTGTCGATGCCGCGATTGATGAACTGCATCGAGAAGTAGAAAACGACAAGTAACGGCAGCACGGCGAGGCCGACAAACATAGCAACCATGCGCGCTTTGAGTTTCGAGCCCGGTATGTGACGGCGGTAATCGGAGAGCAACCGCGCAAGGTTGCCGATGGTCAGCGCAAGTAGCGCAACGACGCCCGCGATGTTGGTCAGCAGAATGTAGGGATACAGCCGATCGAATTCTTCCGAGTTTTGTGCCGACTGGCCCAGCAGGAACAAAGCGGCCACGGCCAGGCCGACACCGGCGATGCCGATGGCGCCGTAAAACAGCCGCTTTATCGTTCGAGCTGCCATTCGAACCATTCACTCTTCAGTTGCCACTGGTCGCGCCAGAAGAAAATAATCCGCAGCGGGGCGGCGAACTGCTTGGTGGAAAGCAGTGCGCGCAGCCGGACGCGGTAGTTGCTGTCGGATTTGAGCAAGACGTCGTCGATGATCGGCAGCCCCTGGATCCGACCGAGATGATTGAGCGCCGAATAAAGTGTCGCGAAAGATTCCTGATCGCCGCTGGTGACGTTGCGCACGATGTAGCGCTGGCCGAGCGGGCTGTACTCCAGCGTGTAGTTGAACGACAGCTCGGCTTCGAGATCGTCCAGGTAAAAACGGCGCACCCGAATAACCTCGACGCGCAACTCTATGGTCAGTGCCACCCCGCTGTTGAGCGCCTTCAGAGCCTGCCCGCTCAGGATGAGCTGGAGCCGCGCCTCGAGTTCGTGCACACCGTCGTTCAGCGTCGTCGAGGCCGAGCGTACCTGGAAGTTTCCGACGCGCTTCGGATTGTCCTGGCCGAGCGCCGCCGGAAGTGCCAGCAACAGGCAAAACAGCAGAGTCACAAACTGAATGAGTGTTCGGTGGGTCATCAGATCGATCGGGTTACGCCGCGTGCGAAGGGTCCTTTTCGAGGCACGCGAAATAGAATCCGTCGAGGCCCTCTCTGCCCGGCAGAACCTGGTAGCCGCATGCCATGCGGTACATTAGATCGCGGATGTTGTTATTTGGCAACACGTCCGTTTCGACGGCATTTCCGTGGCGCGCCAGAAACGCCGTGACCAGCGCCTCGTTCTCCCGTCTGAGCACCGAGCAGGTGACGTACAGGAGCCGCCCACCTGGCGCCAGCAGCGGCCATACGGCGTCGAGAATCGCCGCCTGCCGCGCGGCCAGGCTTTCGATGTCCGTGGCCCGGCGATTCAACTTGATGTCCGGGTGACGGCGTATGACGCCGCTTGCGGAGCAAGGCACATCCAGCAATACACGGTCGAATGGGCTCCCGTCCCACCATTCCTCCGGTGTCGATGCATCGCCGACGCAAAGCGTCGCCTCATCCGCCAGCCCGAGCCGGCGAAGATTGCCATGCAGCAGCTGCATTCGTTCGCCGTCGAGTTCGACCGCCGTGAGCTGCGCGCCCGGCGCGAGCTCGAGCAAATGCGCCGTTTTGCCGCCGGGCGCCGCACAGGCATCGAGGATGCGCGGCGCGCGGCATTCCTCGAGGCCCGCCAGAAGCCACGGGGCGGCTATCTGGGCGGCCCCGTCCTGGACCGAAACGAGCCCGTCGGCGAAGCCGGGCAGTGCCGTCGCCGCCTGCGGCTGCTGCAGGCGAATGGCGCCGTCGAACCCCGGCAGCACCCGCCCTGCATCCGCGCCGAGGCGAGCCAGGTACTCATCGCGGGTGGTTTGCCGGTCATTTACCCGCAGCCACATGGGAGCGCGGGCGTTGTTGGCTTCCAGTATTTCAATCCACTGATCCGGCCAGTCATCACGAATCGCCGCAATCAGCCACTCCGGATGATTAAACCGTTCTTCGTCGTCGGCCGCGTCCTGATGCTCGAGGTTCCTGCGCAGAAAATTGCGCAGTACGGCATTCACCAGCGGGCCGAACTTCGGCCGGCGCAATACCTTGACGGCGTCAACGGTCATTGACACCGCGGCGTGATCCGGCACGCGCGTTTCGGTGAGCTGGTAGATACCGACGGCGAGCAGCGATTCGATCACGCTGTCTTTCTTCTTCAGCGGCCGGCTGACGAGTCGCCCGACCTGGGCGCGGAGCCGCCAGTGGTGGCGCAGGCAGCCAAAGCACAGCAGCCGGAGCAGCGGCCGGTCGTCTTCCGGAATCCGGGTCTCGGCCTGCAACAATGCAGTATCGAGGGAGCGCCCGGAGCTAACGACAGCGTCGACCGTTTCGGCCGCCAGTGCGCGCAGCCTCGCACCCGGGCTAGCCGACATCGGGGTCTACGGTGGCGAGCTGTGCCGCAAACTCGCGCGCGCTGACCCGGTTTCTGCCGGGGCGCTGCAACTCGACCATGCGCAGCGTGCCCTCGGCACAGGCAATATCGATGCCCTTGCTGGATGCATCGACCATCTGCCCGGCGCTGCCGTGTTGTCCGGCGATGGCTTCAGCCGCCCAGCACTTGATGCGTTCGCCGTGGAAATCGAAGTACGCGCCAGGTACCGGATTGTACGCGCGGACGTGGCGCGCAAGGTAGCTTGCGGACCGCTGCCAGTGCATGGCCGCATCGCTGGAACGAATTTTCGGCGCGTAGGTGACCGCTGCCTCGTTCTGCGCCTCTGGTTCGAGGCTGCCGTCGAGAATGGCCGGCAGGTGGGTCGCCAGCATCTCGCCACCGAGCACTGCCAGGCGGTCGTGCAACTCGCCGGCAGCTTCGTCGCGGCCGATCTCGAGCGATGCGCGCGCGAACACCGGCCCACTGTCCAGCCCCGCTTCCATCTGCATCAGGCTGATGCCGGTCTCCGTATCGCCAGCGAGAATCGCTGCCTGAATCGGCGCGGCACCGCGCCATCGCGGCAAGAGCGACGCATGCACGTTCACGCAGCCGACGCGCGGAATGTCCAGAATGTTCTGCGGCAGAAGCAATCCGTAAGCCGCGACGATCATGACGTCGGGCGCCAGTTCGCGCAGTTCCTGCCGGGTGCCCTCATCGCGCAGGGTCAACGGTTCACGAACGGTGATGCCATGCTCCGTTGCAAGCTGTTTGACAGGGCCGGGTCTGATCTTGCGGCCGCGGCCCGACGGCCGATCGGGCTGCGTCAGAACCAGTGCAGGCACATGACCGGATTCGATCAGTGCGACGAGGGATTGCCGCGCGAAATCCGGCGTGCCGGCGAAAACGATTCCGGGCATGGTGGTCGGCGCGTTTGCCGCGTCAGCCCGCGACCGCGGTTTGCAGGCGACGTTCCTTGCGTTCCTTTTCCAGCCGTTTGCGGATGCGCTGCCGCTTCGTCTCCGACAGGTAATCGACGAACAGCTTGCCCTCCAGGTGGTCCATTTCGTGCTGCACACATACGGCGAGAAGCCCTTCAAAGTCGCTTTCGCAAGTCTCGCCATCCCGGTCGAGATAGCGCACGCGAATATGCTCCGCACGTTCGACTTCTTCGTAGAAGCCCGGCACGGACAGGCAGCCCTCCTCGGTGACGGCCACGCCGTCTTTCTGGAGGATGGTGGGGTTGATCAGGACGTGCGGGTCGTTTCTCTCGGATGACACATCGGCAACGAGCAGGCGCTTGTGCACGTCGATTTGTGTCGCAGCGAGCCCGATGCCCGGTGCCTGGTACATGGTCTCGAACATATCGTCGATCAGTTGTCGCAGTTCGTCATCGACGTTCTCGACCGGAGACGCCCTGGTCCGGAGTCTCGGATCAGGAAATTCGAGTATCTTCAGTATTGCCATTTGTCCTACCGTTTGCTCCTGTGACGCGCGACGCAAATCGACGCTAAATTTTTGACTTTATTGAATAAGATAACGGACAATTCCGCGTGAAGTTCGTTCATCCGGGCCCTCTGTGGGTCGGAATTGTGACGTGTTTGGCAGCTAGATTGGCGTCGACACGACATATTATAGCAACGCTTGCCGAGGGGCAGGCTTAGACCACAATGATGGAGCAACCCCCTGCTATGTCTCCTGATAATAACTTCCGGATGAGCTGCCTTCGACTTGGCATTCTTGCGCTTACCGCCGCCGTTGCCGGCTGTTCATCGAACCCGTTTGGCAATGACGACCCGCCGCCGACCCCGGTGACTCGCAGCTCGTCGACACAAAGCGGTTCCACGTCGCTGGACCCAGGGTCGGCGAACCGTAATGCCAACGGCCCAGTGGTTACGCGAATCGACCGGCCCAGCGCCATCCCGCTGGCCGAAGGGCACCCGGACGAATACACCGTTCAGGAAGGCGACACGCTGTGGGATATCGCGGCAACCTTCCTGCGTGATCCCTGGTATTGGCCCGAAGTATGGTATGTCAACCCTCAGGTCGAGAATCCTCACCTGATTTACCCCGGTGACGTACTCGCGCTCGTGAATATCGACGGACGCGACCGCATCACCACCGTCCGTGGTTCGTCCTACCGGCTCTCGCCTCAGGCGCGCATTACGCCGCTGGACGAATCGATCGAAAGTATTCCGTACGAGCAAATTGCCGCATTCCTGTCGAAGGGCATCGTGCTGGAGAAAGACGAAATCGACGATCTGCCTTACATACTTTCCGTGCGCGGCGATCATATGGCTGCTGCCGCCGGCAACGAAGTCTACGTGCGTGGCGGCCGTGCTGCGCCCAATGGCACCCGCTACAGCCTCGTGCACGTCGGCGACGAACTCGTCGATCCGGATGACGGCGATGTCATCGGTTACCACGGCGTCTACATTGGCGAAGGCGCTCTTTCGCGTGGCGGCGACCCGGCAACGATCGCGCTGAACGAAACGAATCGGGAAGCCATCGCGGGCGACCGGCTGATTCCCGAGACCGTCGACATTCCGCTGAATTTCTTCCCGAAGGCGCCGGATATTCCGATTGATGGCCGCATCATTTCGGTAGTAGATGGTGTATCGCTCATCGGACAGTTCCAGGTCATCGTGATGAACCGCGGTGCGCGCCACGGACTTGCTCCCGGCGACGTGCTGTCGGTCTACCAGGCCGGTGACTACGTGCGCGACCGCTTTGCCGGTGCGAGCCTGTTCGGTGGCGAGAAGGTCAAGCTGCCCGACGAAGAGGCCGGTACGGTCATGGTGTTCAAGGTATACGACCGCATCGGTTACGGGCTGATTATGGAAGCGACGGACGCGATTCGCGTTCTCGACGCCGTACGTAACCCTTACTGATAACTCCGATCGCAAGGCCGGCGCCCAGTAAGGGCGCCGGCTTTTTTGTGCCCGGAGGATCGATGACGGACGAACAACGTGCCTGGCTCATTCTGTCCGGCGCCTTTGTCAGCGACCGCCAGCTATCACGTCTGCTCGACGCCTGCGGCTCTGTGGAAGCCGCCGTCAACGCGAACTCCGCGACGCTCGAACGGGCGATTCCGCACGAAACACACAGGCAGTCCATTCTGCAACCGGACGAGTCCTGGCTGGCGAGAGCGGCTGCCTGGCTCGCGGAGCCCGGCCACCGTATCGTGTGCCGGCGCTCGGTCGACTACCCGGCGCTGCTGGCGCAAATACCCGATCCACCGATTCTTATATATGTAGCAGGCTCGGTTGACTGCCTGCACCTGCCCGCGCTGGCCATCGTCGGGAGCAGAAACCCGACCCGCGGCGGCGTCGACAATGCCGATCGTTTCGCCGCTCAACTCGGCGCCGCCGGTTTTTGTATCGTCAGCGGGCTTGCTTATGGCATTGATTCCGCGGCACATCGCGGCGCGCTCCGCAGCAAGGCTTACACGATTGCCGTCCTCGGACACGGTATCGATCGTGTGTACCCGAGGCGCAATAGCCAGCTTGCTGGCGATATCGTGGCCGGTGGCGCGGTCATCTCCGAGTTTCCTTTCGGATGCCCGCCGCGCCGCGAGTACTTTCCGCTGCGCAACCGGTTGATCAGCGGGCTTTCTCTCGCAACGCTGGTCGTTGAGGCGGCGACCCGCAGCGGATCGCTCATCACGGCAAGACTTGCGGGCGACCAGGGCAGGGATATCTTCGCGATTCCCGGATCGATTCATAATCCGATGGCCCGCGGGTGCCACAAACTGCTGCGCCAGGGCGCTACGCTGGTCGAAACGCCGCAAGACATAATCGACGAGGTGGCTCCGCAGCTCGACCAGCTTATGCAAAATGCTCATGAAACACCGCAACCTGAGAAGTTGAACAAAATTCAGGATAAAGACTATAAGTTGCTGATTGACGCGCTCGGATTTGATCCGGCGACCAGCGATGAAATCGCCCGGAATTCCGGATTGACGATCGATCAGGTTTCCTCCATGCTTCTGATCCTGGAGCTGGAAGGCGAGATTGAGTCACTGAGCGGCGGAAAGTATTCCAGGATGAGGAGCAACGCGCGGCAATGAAAGAAAATGTACTCGACGTTCTGATGTACCTGTTTGAAACCTACATCGACGCTGAGGAGGAACCCGAACCGGATCAGAACGAGTTGCGAGACGAATTGTCGCGAGCGGGTTTTGGTGACAGTGAGATCGACCGCGCACTCGAGTGGCTGGACGGCCTGACCGAAAGGCACGACAGCCCACTGTGCCCTGCACAAACCGAACACGGCACCCGGATCTACAACGACTTCGAACACCAGCGGCTTGACGCAAGCTGCCGCGGATTCATCACCTACCTCGAACAGATCGGTATTCTGTCGCCGCCACAGCGCGAGATACTGATCGACCGCCTGCTCGCCCTCGAGACGCCCGACATCGACGTCGAGCAAATCAAGTGGGTGGTGCTTATGGTGCTGTTCAGCCAGCCCGGGCAGGAGCTGGCGTATGCAAGGATGGAGGACCTGGTGTTCGAAGAGAACCCCGGCCTCGTTCATTAGATAGCCCGCCTGGCATCCACCTCTAACCGATTGGCCTCCTGTTGTTTCGTGCCCTGTAGGAGCGGCGCCGTCGCCGCGACTGCGTAGAACACATCGTTCGCGCCGGGGGCGGCGCTCCTACATTTGTCTATATTGCAATCGCCGCGCGAGAGCGGTGAATTACTCGCGCACATTCGCAGTTCGTCGATCGCCGGAAACAATTTGTTTCACCGGAGATCGCTCAACGTCGAAAAGCAGTCATGCACAGGCGCGTAGCGGGTTTGCGCCGCTGTCGAGTCGCATAACCCTGCGAACGGCATCCCAGATTTCTCTTGACACCCTTGGGCGAAGCATTGTATTCAACCGCCGCACGGGCTGCGGTTTTTCTTCCCCCGCATATAACAAGGGAATAATTGTTCGAATGTCAAAGAATCTTGTCATCGTTGAGTCGCCTGCAAAGGCGAAGACCATCGAAAAATACCTTGGTAAGGATTTCGATGTGATGGCGTCGTATGGCCACGTCCGCGATCTCGTGCCCAAGGAAGGCGCGGTGAATCCGGACGACGGCTTCGCTATGAAGTACCAGGTCATCGAACGCAACGAGAAGCATGTCAAGGCCATCGTCAAGGCATTGAAGAAGGCCGACGCCCTGTATCTCGCGACGGACCCGGATCGCGAGGGCGAAGCAATTTCCTGGCACCTCACCGAACTGCTGCGTGAGCGCAACGCGCTTGACGACAAAACCGTGTATCGCGTGGTATTCCACGAGATCACGAAACCGGCGATCAAGGAGGCCATTGAGCATCCACGGGATATTTCCGGTGAACTCGTAAGCGCGCAACAGGCAAGACGCGCGCTCGACTACCTGGTTGGCTTCAATCTGTCGCCGCTGCTGTGGAAGAAAGTGCAGCGCGGGCTGTCGGCCGGCCGCGTACAAAGCCCGGCGCTGCGCATGATCGTCGAGCGTGAGCTCGACATCGAAGCATTCAAAGCGCGCGAATACTGGTCTATCGAAGCCGACGTCAGCAAGGACAAACAGCCATTCGTCTCGCGCCTGGTCCGATACAAGGGCGAAAAGGTCGAGCAGTTCAGCTTCGAGAACGAAGCGGCAGCACGGGAAGTCGAAAGTACGATTCTTGCTGCAACCGACGGCAAGCTCACGACTGTCAGCGTCGACAAGAAACAGCGCCGACGTAATCCGGCGGCACCATTTACGACGTCGACGCTGCAGCAGGAATCATCGCGCAAGCTGGGCTTCAATACTCAGTGGACGATGCGCGTTGCGCAGCGCCTTTACGAAGGCATTGAGCTGCCCGACGAGGGCAACGTCGGCCTGATCAGCTACATGCGAACGGACTCGGTCACGCTGGCGTCTGTCGCAGTAGACGAGATCCGTGACCTGATAACCGAGCGTTACGGCGCCGGGAACGTTCCGGACAAGCCGCGAGAATTCAAAACCAAGGCAAAGAACGCACAGGAGGCGCACGAGGCGATTCGCCCGACCTCTGTGGCCCGCACGCCCGAGTCGCTGAAAGGCAAGCTGGACGATGATCAGCTGCGACTGTACACGCTGATCTGGCAGCGCACGATGGCCTGCCAGATGGTGCCCGCCGTGTTCGACACCGTGGCGCTGGAGTTCGCTGCCGGGCCGGACAGCGAGGACGGACATCGTTTCCGGGCCAACGGCTCGGTGCTGGTCGAGCCCGGCTTCATGGCCGTGTACCAGGAAGGCAAGGACGACAGTGCGGACGACGACGGCGACCGCTTGTTGCCGGACATCAGCAAAGGCGACGTGATCAGCCTCGACCTGCTGCGTCCGGAACAGCATTTCACCGAGCCGCCGCCGCGGTTCACCGAAGCGAGCCTCGTCAAAACGCTCGAGGAATACGGTATCGGCCGCCCGTCGACATACGCGAGCATCATTTCGACACTGAAGAGCCGCGAGTATGTCGAGATGGACGGCAAACGCTTCATTCCTACGGACATCGGGCGCATCGTGAACGGTTTCCTCACCGAGCATTTCACGCAGTACGTCGACTACGATTTCACGGCGAAACTCGAGGACGATCTGGACGCGGTCTCGCTCGGCGAAAAGGATCTCATACCGCTGCTCGAGCAGTTCTGGAAACCGTTCTCTGACCTGGTCGAGGATAAAGAGCAGAGCGTCACCCGCGAGCAGGTCGCCATGGCACGCGAGCTCGGCACCGACCCGAAAAGTGGCAAGCCGGTAACAGTCCGGATGGGCCGATACGGCCCGTTCGTGCAGATCGGCACAAAAGACGACGAAGAGAAGCCCAAGTTCGCCGGTTTGCGCCCCGGGCAGAAGATGAACGACGTTACGCTCGAGGACGCGATGGAGCTGTTCAAGCTGCCACGCGCGCTGGGTGAAACCGCCGACGGGGACAAAGTGTCTGCCAGTATCGGTCGCTTCGGCCCCTACGTACGCTATGGCGACAAGTACGTGTCGATTAAAGAAGACGATCCGTACACCATCGAGCTACCACGCGCGCTCGAACTGATCGAACAGAAGAAGATCGACGACGCGAACAAGACCATTCAGGATTTCGGCGATGAGAAACTCCAGGTTCTCAACGGTCCCTACGGCCCCTACGTAAAGGACTTTGCGCTGAAGAAAAACGCCAGGGTACCGAAGGACAGGGATCCGAAAACGCTGACGCTCGAGGAGTGTCGCGAACTGATTGCAAACGCCCCGGTGCGCGGTCGGCGCGGCAAGAAAAAGAAGACCACTGCGAAAGACGCAGAGGCGGCTCCGGCAACGAAAAAGAAGACAAAGAAGAAGGCCGCCAGGAAAAAGAAAGCAACGAAAAAGACCAAAAAGAAAGCGAGCAAGAAGACGGCGAAAAAAGCCGCCGCCAACGTGGATGCCAACGATCCACCGTTCTGACGGTAGGGCAGCATGCTCTCCCGCATATCACTGAACAAGGCCGCACGAATACTGCATGACGGCGGCGTCATCGCCTATCCGACCGAAGGCGTTTTCGGGCTGGGATGTCTGCCCGAGCGTGCCGACGCCGTCAGCAGGATTCTGCGCATCAAGAAACGCGCCGCTGAAAAGGGCCTGCTGTTGATCGCAAGCAACCTGCAACAGCTGACGCCGTGGATCGAGCTGATGGACGACGTCCGGATACCGGCATCGGATGCAGCGGCTCCGGTTACCTGGATTGTGCCGGCAACCGCTGACGCACCGGCCTGGCTCACGGGAGGGCGCGACACCATTGCCGTACGCATCACCGGTTTCGCTGCTGCGGCCGCGCTGTGCGAAGCAGCCGGTTCCGCGCTCGTCTCCACCAGCGCCAACGTTTCCGGAAGCCCGCCTGCGCGAAATACTCATGTACTGCGCCGGCAATTTTGCAGTCTAGTAGACTACATCGTTCCTGGAAGCTGCGGGCCCGCCAGTGGTCCCTCCGAGATTCGCGACCTGGTGAGCGGTAAAGTAGTGAGGCATGCGAGCAAATGACAGCCACTGATAAATCGATAGCAACCGTGGCCGGCTTCCTGCGCGGATTACAGCAAGACATTGTCGACGCGCTTGAAGAGATCGACGGTGAAGGTCAATTCAAAAGCGACTCCTGGGACAGGCCTGGCGGCGGTGGCGGTGATACGCGTGTCCTGGCGGCGGGCAAGATTTTCGAACAGGGCGGCGTCAATTTCTCGCACGTGCACGGCAAGGAAATGCCGCCATCGGCCACCAGATCACGGCCGGAGCTGGCCGGCCGCGCGTTCCAGGCCGTTGGCGTTTCGCTGGTCATTCATCCGCGCAATCCTTACGTGCCGACCACGCATGCCAACTTTCGGTTTTTCTCCACGGATGACGAGCAACCGGTCTGGTGGTTTGGCGGCGGTTTCGACCTGACACCCTATTACCCTTTCAGGGACGATGTCCTGCACTGGCACGGGAAAGCCCGGGAAGCCTGCGAGGGATTTGGCGAAGATACCTATGCGCGCTACAAGAAATGGTGCGACGAGTATTTCTTTCTAAAGCACCGCAACGAGACCCGTGGCGTTGGCGGCCTGTTTTTTGACGATCTCAACGAACCGGATTTCGACAGCGCGTTTGGCTTCGTCCGCAAAGCGGCCGCCCAGTTCCTGCCCGCCTATCTGCCGATTGTCGAGGCACGCAAAGAGCGGGAGTACGGCGAGCGCGAGCGCGAATTCCAGCTCTATCGTCGCGGCCGTTACGTCGAGTTCAACCTGATCTACGACCGCGGCACATTGTTCGGCTTGCAGTCCGGTGGACGCACGGAATCGATTCTTATGTCGCTGCCGCCGCGCGTGCGCTGGGAATACGACTGGAAACCCGGGGCCGGCAGCCCGGAAGCTGACCTGTACGACAATTACCTCAAGCCGCGCGACTGGCTGCAGGAGTAGCTTGATAATGCTGTCGTTTCGCCGTTACGGGTAGTGGGAAGCATTCGGATCGATTACCCTGTCGGCACCATGCCGAACATCGAACGACTCCGCGGTGTACTGACACCGGTGATCACGCCTTTCGACGACGCGCTGCTGCCTGACGCCGGGCGACTGGTCGATCAATGTCGCTGGTTGCTGTCGCAGGACGTCGGCCTGGCCGTATTCGGCACCAACAGCGAAGCCAACTCGATGTCTGTCGGTGAAAAAATCGATCTGCTCGACGCACTGGTGGATGCCGGACTCGATACGTCGCGCATGATGCCGGGAACCGGCTGCTGTGCCCTGACCGACAGCCTGCGCCTGACCCGGCATGCGGTCAGTCTGGGCTGCGCCGGTGTGCTGATGCTGCCGCCTTTTTACTACAAGGACGTAAGCGACGATGGCCTGTATCGCAGCTACGCGGAGATCATCGAGCGAACCGGCGATGCGGCACTGCAGATATACCTGTACCACATTCCGCCGATCGCCAACGTCGGGCTGTCACTTGATCTGATCGAGCGACTCGTTCGTGCCTATCCGCACAACATTGCCGGCATCAAGGACAGTTCCGGAGACTGGAACAACACGGCCGCAATGCTCGAGCGGGGGTGGGACGACTTTCGGGTTTTTGCGGGAAGCGAGTCCTTCCTGCTTCGCGTAATGCAGGGCGGCGGCGCCGGGTGCATTTCAGCGACGGCGAACGTTAACCCGGCCGCGATCAGCCGGCTGTGGAATTCCTGGAACGAACCAACCGCCACACGGCAGCAACAGGACCTCGACGGCATACGCGCAATTGTCCAGGAATACCCCATGATTCCGGCACTCAAGGCAATTGTGGCCAGTTTCCGCGACGATCGCTGCTGGCGGACAGTCCGCCCGCCGCTGGTGAACTTGCCCGATGACGCGGCGGCCCGGCTGATGGAACAGCTCGGGGAAAAAGGCTTCGATATGCCGGGGCTCGCCAGGCAGTAACCGCGCGCCCTTTTTTTCTAACCGAGACAGGCGCTGAGCACTTTCTTCTCAAGCTGCTTCGGGTCATTGATGATCTTGTAGAAATCATCGATGTATTTCAGCGAAGAGCGTTTTGTGCGCTTGTTGAGGCCCTCGGGAATTATCGCTTCCTCGATTTCGGATCGTTTGCGATTGAAGAGATCGACAGTCGCCGGCAACTGATCGTTGTGCAGGCAACGTCCACGGTACAGTCGCTGGCGTACCGACTTGAGCCGCAATGCTTCCGCCGGGGCCGAGTATCGTGTGTTGATCAGCCCGGCCTGGTCGAAATCGTAGGGGAGGACGATCCAGCCGTCCTGCGTTCCCGGTTCCATGATCACCTTGCCGTTGTGGCAGCATCCTTCCTCGCCCGGCCCTTTGATCATCGACCAGTCCGTGTTCGCGATCATGTACTGGAACACGCTGTAGAGCGTCGCCTGCGCCGCATCGAGTTGCATGACCTCCAACTGCGGAATTCTCGAGCGCTCCATTCCGTGGCGTGAGGCAACCTCGTCGTGTGATTCGATGAAGAACGCGTCATGTTCGTCGGCGCCGCGCTTGCCGTCGGTGTCGCTGTACGTGATCCGCAGCGGGCGCACACGATAGGAAAACTCGGAAATCACGTTAAAGGCACGGTAGATGCCTAGTTCCTGGTGCAGGTAACGTAAATGCTGGCTGCCGTTTTTGCAGTGCGTAACGATCTTTAACTTGTTCTGTCCCTCGAATACGGAGCCCTCGAGCTGCTTGCGTTTGAGATCGAGGGTCAGCGGCGGAAAACTGCAGTACTCGAGCCGCGATTTGCCACGCGTGGTCATCGACATGTCCAGCGCCAGTTCCTGCCCGCTGTCGTCCGTATAGCGAAGCACGCCGTCCAGAACCGGCCGCTCATCCCGTTGCCGCAACAGCGTATTGACCGGAAACTCGAGCGTCAGATGCAAGGTTTCCTGAGACGCGAATAGGGGCAGCTCGCCCGCCACCACGGCCGGCGAAAAGACAAGAACAGCAATGGCCGCAAGTATGATACGCATGGCGCCGACGCTTATACTTTTTGCTTATATGGGTGAAACAGACAACATCTTCCGCCGCGGACCCGGCTATTGCAAGCGAATCAGCGCGATCGGCGGCGCGGGCGCTTGCCCGCCAGCGCCTTGCACTCCTTGTGACGGAAACAGGAAGTCACGTGGTCGTTGACCATACCGGTTGCCTGCATGTGTGCGTAAACGATGGTGCTGCCGACGAACTTGAACCCGCGTTTTTTCAGGTCCTTGCTAAGTGCGTCGGATTCAGCCGACGTTGCCGGAACATCCGCCATGCTGCGAAATCGATTCTGCCTGGGCTTGCCGTCGACGAAACCCCAGATGTAGTTGCAGAAGCCATCGAATTCTTCCTGCACCTCCAGAAACGCCCGCGCGTTGCTCACCGCGGACTGAACCTTGAGCCGGTTCCGCACGACGTTCGGGTTCGTCAGTATTCTTTCGACCCGCTTCGGCGTGAAGCGCGCCACTTTGCGCGGATCGAAGTCGGCAAATGCTTTTCTGTAGCCCTCACGCTTGTTCAGAATGGTCGACCAGCTGAGTCCGGCCTGGGCACCTTCGAGGATCAGGAACTCGAACTGGACCTGGTCGTCCCAAACGGGCACACCCCATTCCCTGTCGTGATACTCGATATAGGTCGGATCTGTTTCGCCTGCCCAGCCGCAGCGTTTCGCTTTTCTTGGCATTTCCCGTCCCCGCATGACTATGCCGACGAGAATATCAATCGTGGCAGGTCGTCGCATGCGGAGAAACTGCACGCGACGCAGGGAAAGGCAGATACAAAAAAGCTCCCAATTCGCCCGCGGTGCAGGCCGTTGCGGTCGCGCCGGGGGCGGCGCTCCTACAGGCAGACACAAAAAAGCCCCGATTTCTCGGGGCTTTTTCGCTCAGGCAGTACCGCAGGTCTTATACAGAGCCGCCGCACTTGCCTTCGCCGCACTTGCCTTCGGCGTCTTTGTCGCCGCCGCAAGAGCCTTCGCCGGCCTTGTCGCCGCCGCAATGGCCTTCGCAGTTGGCACCGGCCTTGTCGCCGCCGCAAGAGCCTTCGCCAGCCTTGTCGCCACCACAGGAGCCTTCACCGCCCTTGTCGCCGCCACAGGATCCTTCGCCACCTTTGTCGCCACCGCAGCTGCCTTCACCGGCGCCGAGCAGGTAACCTGTGCTCAGTGTGGTCATGGCAAACGGGCTTACACCAGTGTCGGCGCTGGCAACACCGGTTACGGCAAATGAGCCAGCCAGTGCCGCGCCAACCGCCAGTGCAACAGGTTTTGCTAATTGCTTGTCAGACATTTCGATCTCCTACCTCTGGTAAATATGCCCGAGCCGGGCATTTGTTATTAGCCCGCACACGGGCGTATCAAGAATTCGTTTCAGGTTTCCCACTCAACCGAGTCGACCACGCGGTCTCTTATCGGGATTAGTTGCTCTTCACGTTCGCCAATGATGGCGACGCTCCCCCCTTCTACCGGCAAGATAACGCCGTTAACACCCTTGCCATCAAGCTGCACCGCGTTGTCGATCTTCTCGTCAGGCATCAGCAATATCGTCACCGGCCCATGCTCTCCCTGGATGACAAGGTGAGGAATCGTCTTGCCGTGAATCACGCAGCTCTGGGCGTAGGTGATCAGCGGGAAGTCCTCATCGAAACTTGCGACGTCTCCTCTGACCACGCGCGCCAGCCGTCGTTCCGAAACAGGTGTATCCGTAACGCGCAGCGCTCGTGGTTCGTGATCCAGATGAGCCAGAATTTCATCGGCCAGCGAAGGATAATCATTCGTGCCGGTCAACATGCGTGCCCCGAGGAAGGCGACCAGCGCCACGCTGGCAGCAATGGCAAGCCAACCCGGCGTCGACAGCCTGCGCGCCGGCTTCAGGCTCACAACATTATCGCTGGCCTCGAGCTCGGGCAGGTCGGGGATCTGCAGTGCCGGCACGTTCAGCGCCAGCGCCCTCTCGATGCGGGCGTCGAGCGCCTGGATCTCGCCGCGGAAGGCGGCACAGTCAGCACAGCCAGCCGCGTGCGAGGCGCCGTCGAAACTTCCCGACGGATCCGCAGCAATGGCCTCTCTGTACTCCTCACACTGCATTACTGATGTCCTGTTCACGCTCTACTATTTCTTTCAACTTCAATCTTGCCCGGTGCAATCTCGTCAGCACCGCGCCGGGCTTTATGCCCATCAACTTTGCGATTTCCTTCGTGCTGTGTCCCATCAGGACCTGCAACACGAGCGGTTCGCGATAATCGTCGTCCAGCCGGTAAATCGCGTTGCGCAGCTCCTCCAGTTCGGCGTCGTCCGGCTCCGCGAGCATGGCCGACTGCGCCGGCGTGAGACTGTCGATATCGACCGTTTCCAGGCGCTTCCTTTCGAAATACCGCGCATTCTCCCTGCGAACGATCGTAAGAACCCATTGTTTGGCGGCCCCGTCTTCCCGCAATGCATCCAGTGATTTCCAAGCTCGCAGCAACGCTTCCTGCACCACGTCCTCGGCAATGCCGGGGTCTCGTGACAGCCACACGGCGTAGCGATACATGTCCTGATGCAGGACCCCGACAAGTCGGTCAAATCGCTGCCGGCGCACGAGCGCAGTGGCGCTGCTAGTCATACGAGTGGACCCGATTCATTGGTTTTTTATTACCCGTTGCACGAAAATCTGTGATCTAAACGTAGAAAACGCGCCCAAATACAGGGAAAATCTCGACTTTCCGGCTCCCAGGCACAGGTATGAGTGTAATTTCATCGCTGCGT
This sequence comes from Gammaproteobacteria bacterium, assembly GCA_018677555.1. Taxonomy (GTDB): domain Bacteria; phylum Pseudomonadota; class Gammaproteobacteria; order Steroidobacterales; family Woeseiaceae; genus JAHHOT01. Next base: position 29,203 of record JAHHOT010000067.1, read on the forward strand.
TTCCCCGCCACACGGCTGCGGCGCAGCCGCAAAAACGCCGCTATTCGCCGACTCGTCGCCGAAACCGGGTTGTCCCCCTCGGATCTGATTTATCCGTTGTTCGTAAAAGACGGAGATTCGGCGCCAGAACCCGTACCGTCCATGCCGGGCGTTCAGCGTCATAGTATCGACGGATTGATAGCGGAAGTGAAGCAGGCCGACAGGCTCAGCATACCGGCCGTCGTGCTGTTTCCGGTCATTGACCCGGCACACAAGAGCGAGAACGGTGAGGAATGCGCCAATCCGGAGGGTCTCGTGCAGCGCAGCGTCCGCGCGCTCAAGAGCGAGTGCCCCGACGTGGCCGTCATCACCGACGTGGCCCTCGACCCGTACACGACCCACGGCCAGGACGGCATCATCGACGACAGCGGCTACGTGTTGAATGACGAGACGGTCGAGATGCTGGTCCGGCAGGCCGCGTCTCACGCAGATGCCGGCGCAGACGTGGTCGCGCCGTCGGACATGATGGATGGACGCATAGGCGCTATGCGGCAGCAGCTGGAAACTGAAAACCACCGCAACACGCTCATCCTTGCGTACTCCGCCAAGTACGCGTCCTGTTTTTACGGGCCGTTTCGCGACGCCGTGGGATCGGCCGGAAACCTCGGCAAAAGCGACAAGAAAAACTACCAGATGGACCCGGCAAACCACGACGAGGCGCTGCGGGAAGTGGCCATGGATGTCGCAGAAGGTGCCGACATAATCATGGTCAAGCCGGCGATGCCCTACCTGGACGTCATCAGCGCCGTACGACAGGAATTTCGTACGCCGGTGTTTGCCTACCAGGTCAGCGGCGAGTATTCGATGCTGAAAGCCGCGTCAGCGAACGGCTGGCTGGATGAAAAGCAATCCGTGATGGAATCTTTGTTGTGCATCCGCCGCGCAGGCGCGAGCGCGATTTTGTCATATTACGCGCTGGACGCGGCGCGCTGGCTGGCCGAGTAGGTATACTCGATGAATAGCTGTTGCTCGCATGCCACGCTATCAAAACAACAAGAAACGGAATTCGCTGTAAACAGGGTTGCAGCAACTATGTCACAACTCATTCTGAAAGCCTTGAGCGCGATGCGGATCTGATGATTACGCAGGTCGATCGCTATGGCGTCATGGGCTACCCGGTTTCCCACAGCCGCTCCCCGGTCATACACCGGCTGTTCGCCCTGCAAACCGGACATGCGCTGCAATACGAACTGTTGCAGGTCCCGCCCGACAAGCTCGAAGATTCCATTCAACAGTTCATTCGGACCGGCGGCAGGGGCCTCAACATCACGGTACCGCACAAGACCGAAGTCACGCGTTTCGTGAATCAATTGAGCGAGCGCGCCAGCAACGCCGGCGCCGTCAATACGCTCGCGTTCGAAGACGGCGAGGTATTCGGCGACAACACGGACGGCGTTGGCCTGCTGCGCGACCTTATCGGCAATCTCGAGCTCGACCTGAACGGTGCCAACATCCTGATCCTCGGCGCCGGCGGCGCAACGCGCGGCATACTTGCGCCGCTGCTCGAGGTGCAGCCCGCATCGATCACGATTGCAAACCGCACGCTGACAAAGGCACGGGCGCTTGCCGAGCAATTTTCAGGCGTCGGGCCCATCAACGCATGCCGGTTTCGCGAGGTCAGCCGCAGGGCGCACTACAACCTGATCATCAACGCGACGTCCGCCGGCCTGACCGGCGAGATACCGCCGTACCCGGAAGCCGCTGTAAGCGCGGACTCGTTTTGCTACGACCTGTCCTATGGTTTGACGCCGACACCGTTCAGCCGCTGGGCACTGGAACACGGCGCACGTCAGTCGGTGATGGGCTGGGGCATGCTGGTCGAACAGGCAGCGGAGTCCTTCCACATCTGGCGTGGCGTGCACCCGGATACCGCCGCGGTCCTCAGCCAGATCTCGATTACCGCATAGTCACGAATTCCTCGGCACTTGTCGGGTGAATGGCGACCGTATCGTCGAAATCCTTCTTACGCGCACCCATTCGTATCGCGACGGCGAATCCCTGCAGCATTTCGTCGGCACCTTCGCCGATAACGTGACAGCCGACAATTTTTTCCTCGGCACCTACCGTAATCAGCTTCATCGACGTCGGCGTCTTGTGTTCGCCCAGTGCGTACAGCATGGGATTGAACGTTGACTGATAAACCGTTACGTCGTCTCCGTACTTTTCTCGCGCATCGCTCTCGCGAAAGCCGACGGTACCGATCGGCGGATGCGAGAAGATCACCGTCGGTATCGTGTGATACTCGAGGTGCCGATCGGCCATGCCACCGTACAGGCGATCGGCGAGGCGCCTGCCAGCCGCAATGGCTACCGGTGTCAGCGCTTCGCGGCCGGTGACGTCGCCGAGCGCAAACACATTGTCGACGTTGGTCGCCTGGTAATCGTCCACGGGGATGAAACCGTACTTGTCGCTGGCAACGCCTGCTGCATCGAGCTGCAGTGCGGCAACGTTCGGTTCGCGGCCGATAGCCCATACGACGCAGTCATAGCTTCCGAACTCGCGGCCGTCCTCCGCGAGCAGAACAAGCCCATTGTCACGTCGTTCGAGGGCCCTCGGGACTACGCGTGTTTCGAGACGAATTCCTTCACTCTTCATTGCGCCATGCAGGCTGTCGCGCAACATTTCGTCGAAGCTGCGCAGTACGCCGCCCTTGCGCACCAGTACCGTCGTCTCCGAGCCGAGGGCGGCAAACACCCCCGCAAGCTCGACCGCGACATAGCCGCTGCCGACCAGCGCAACGCGTGCGGGCCGCTCCGGCAATTCAAAAAAGCCGTCCGACGTGATGCCCAGCTCTGCGCCGGGAATAGCCGGCACAATCGGCTGCCCACCGGTCGCAATGACGATGCGCTCCGCCTCCAGTTGTTCGCCGCCTGCGTTTACCCGCGTGTCGCTGACGAGTTGCCCGGTGCCGCGCAACAAGGTGACCTTACGGTTGTCCAGGTTTCTTTCGTAGATGTCGTTCAGCCGGCTGATGTAGGCGTCGCGTCGCGCCTTGAGTTCACTCCAGTCGTGGCCCTCTGCCGCGACGGTGAAGCCGAAATCGCTGGCGCCGCGAATCGCGTGGGCATGGTGTGCCGCGTACCACATCACCTTCTTCGGTACGCACCCGACGTTGACGCAGGTTCCGCCCAGCGGCCCGGATTCCACGACAGCCGCGCTGGCGCCGTACTCGGCCGCCCGCTGCGCGTGCGCCAGACCGCCGCTGCCGCCGCCGATCACTACCAGATCAAATCTTCTCGCCACAATCACCTTCCAGATTTTCCATATATTCATTCCGCCGCGTTGTAACTGCCTGACGCGCCACCGGAGCGCGGATTCCTCGGGACCCTGTGATACCATGCCGCGATTCAGGCACCCCCGATCCCCGATGTCGCACCCGAAACCGGACACGTTCACTTTACCCCGCTTCAACGAGATTCAGGCAGAGCAAACGGTACCTGCGCTGCAGGAGCTTATCGCACAGCACCGTCGAAAGCTTGCCGCCCTGCTGGAGGACGGCGCAGCACGCGATTTCGACGCGCTGGTGCCTGCGCTCGAGGAAATGAACCACGAGTTGAGTCGCGCCTGGTCGCCAGTCAGTCATTTGCACGGCGTTCTCGGCAGCCCCGAATGGCGCGAGGCCTACAACGAGTGCCTGCCGAAACTGACCGAGCACAGCACGGAAATATCACAGAATGTCAGGCTGTACGAAGCGTTTCTGAACATCAGCGAGCATTTGCCCGCGGACAGCCCCGATGCCGCGCGCGCGCTGGTGCACCAGGCCCTGCGGGACTTCCGCCTCGCCGGCGTCAGTCTCGAGGACGATCTCAAGAAGACGTTCAGCGACACCCGGCGGCAGCTGGCCCAGGTGCAGTCGAAATTCGATCAGAACGTGCGCGATGCGACGGACGCCTGGCATCACACCGCGACATCGCAAGACGAAGTCAGCGGCTTGTCGCCGGCCACCCTGGAACGCGCCGCGGCGCTCGCACGGGAGCACGGCTGCGACGGCTGGCGGCTGACGCTGGATTTCCCCACCTACCACGACGTCATGATTCACGCCGACGATCGCAATCTGCGCGAACGCTTTTACCGGGCCTGGGCCACGCGCGCCAGCGACGTGGGAGACACGCCGCAATACGACAACAGTGAATACATTGAAAAGATCCTGGAGCTGCGACATCGCGCGGCAACGCTGATCGGTTACGAGAATTTCGCCGAGTACTCGCTGGCCACGAAGATGGCTGTCAGCACCGCGGAAGTCATCGAGTTCCTGCAGGAGCTGGCGGAGAAAACCCGCGACGCCGCACAGCGCGAGTTCGATGCTATTCAGAAAATCGCACCATTCCCGATGCAGGCATGGGATTACGGTTACTTCCAGGAAAAACTGAAGCAGGAGAAATATTCCATTTCGGACGACGAACTCCGCCAGTATTTCCCGGTGCGAAAAGTGCTCGACGGTTTGTTCGAGCTGGCAGGAAAGCTTTATGGCGTGTCCGTAAACCTCATCCAGGAGGTGCAATCCTGGCACGACTCGGTGCTCTTCTACGAAGTGCGCGACGAAACCGGAGAAGCCATCGGCGGCTTTTACGCCGATCTTTATGCGCGTCCCGGAAAACGAAATGGCGCATGGATCGACGAATGCGTCGTGCGCAAGAGCCTCAATGGCGAGACCGTATTGCCGGTCGGTTACCTCGTGTGCAACTTCATTCCGCCTGATGCCAACGGTCAGTCACTACTGACTCACCAGGACGTCGTCACGCTGTTTCACGAGTTCGGGCACATGCTGCATCACTTGTTGACGCGCATCGACTATCCCAGCATCGCGGGCATCAACGGCGTGCCCTGGGACGCTGTCGAGTTGCCAAGTCAGTTTATGGAAAACTTCGCCTGGTGCGAGGACGTGCTAACGCGCGCCTCGGGTCACCACGAAACGGGCGAGCCGCTGCCGGAATCGATGTTCAGGCGCCTGACGGAATCCCGGAAATTCGGCGCCGGCCTCGCGATGCTCCGACAGATCGAATTCGCTTTGTTCGACTTCAGAACTCACGCGGAATACGACCCGGCGCACGGCGGCCGTGTTCTCGAAATACTCGACGAGGTGCGGCGCGACGTCGCTGTCACGGATCACCCGTCTTACAATCGCCTGCCACACAGCTTCGGACATGTGTTTGCAGGCGGCTATGCCGCCGGCTACTACAGCTACAAGTGGGCCGAAGTGCTTGCGGCCGACGCGTTTTCGGCATTCGAGGAATCCGGAATTTTCGATCAGCAGACTGCCACCCGCTTTCGCAGCAGTATCCTCGAGATAGGCGGCAGCCGGGACATTATGGACGCCTATGTCGATTTTCGCGGCCGCAAACCGACGCTCGAAGCGCTCCTGCGCCAGAGTGGTATCTGGAAAGCAGCGTGAAGATTGCAACGTGGAATGTAAATTCGCTGAACGTGCGTTTGCCGCAAGTGCTTGAGTGGCTCGGCAGCGCAGTGCCGGACGTCCTCGTGCTGCAGGAAATCAAGCAGCTGACCGAGAAGTTCGATAACGACGCGTTCACTGAAGCAGGCTACAAATCCCTCGCAAGTGGCCAGAAGACGTACAACGGCGTTGCCGTCGTGTCGAAAACCCCGGCCGACGGTGTTGTTACCGGCTTTCCGGGATTTGACGATCCTCAGCGCCGTGTTCTTGCATCGACCATCGATACCGTGCGCATCGTGAATTTGTACGTGCCGAACGGCAATAACGTCGGCTCGGAAAAGTACGAATACAAACTCGGCTGGCTCGAGGCGTTGCACGGATTCCTGCAGGTCGAGCTGAAGCAGTATGACAAGCTGGTCGTGCTCGGCGACTTCAATATCGCTCCGGACGATCGCGATGTGTATGACCCGGTCAAATGGGGTGACGATATTCTCTGCAGCCCGGCCGAACGTGCGGCGCTGCGCAAGATCATGGACCTTGGCTTGTCGGACGTTTTCCGGCAGTTCGATCAACCGGAGGCAACATTCAGCTGGTGGGACTATCGTGCAGCGGGTTTCAGGCGCAATGCCGGCCTGCGAATCGACCTGATTCTGGCGAGTGAATCGATGGCAAACAGCTGCACCGCCAGCTATGTCGATCGCGAACCGCGAACCTGGGAGCGCCCGTCCGACCACACGCCGGTCGTTGCCGAGTTCGATTTGTGAAGCCGGTCCGTTGCCCTGTCACAATTAGTTCACAGTTTCAGAAAGTACTTCGGTTTGTGTTTTACATATTGACAAAACGTACTGTTTAAGCGGGTTTCGGCGTGTATCATTTCGCTCAACACTTCTTTCCGCAGGGACTTCGCGGATTGAAGCCCGACAAACGGGCAAACGGAGTCGGCAAGTGAGTTTGTCCGTTTACTCCCCACCAGAGTCCGGGACACCCGGACCAGCCGCTAAAAAGAATAAGAAAAAAATAGTGACTCAGGACCGACGCAACGATTATGACGTTACGAATACCGTGCAGGTAAGCAAGCCTGCCGCCGTTCGTGATGAAGTCATTCGACTCTACAAGGAAACGTTTCCCGGCGTTTCTTTCGATAAGCTGTGGCTCGCATTTTACGACTTCGAGCGTCTGTTCAACGGCACCTACCCGGGTTACTACGGCTGTGACACGACCTATCACGACCTGCAGCATTCGCTGGACATGACGCTGGCAATGGCACGGCTCGTCGTCGGCCGCGAGCGGACGGTCGAACAGTCCGATCGGCTGGGACCGGACCGGGCCATCATGTCCATCGTCACCTCATTGTTCCACGACGCCGGCTATATACGGCACAAGGAACGTGACCAGGACTTCGAAAACGGTGCAGAGTTTACGTTGCAACACGTCAGCAGAAGTGCGGACTTTCTCCGCCGCTACCTGCCGGAACTCGGGCTATCCAAGCACGTTGCCGTCGCAAGCATGATCGTGCATTTCACCGGCTACGAAGTGGACCTCGATGAAATCGAACTGGACGATCCGAGAGACGTAATCTGTGGCCATCTCCTGGGAACCGCGGACCTTATCGCACAGATGGCGGATCGCTGTTACCTGGAAAAATGCCGCGATCGCCTGTACAGCGAGTTTGTACTTGGTGGCGTTGCCGTCGAGAACGCAAGCCCGGGTGAGTACATGGTGCGCTACGAGTCCGGTGTGGACCTGCTGATGAAAACACCGCAGTTCTACCAGCAAGTGACGCGCGAACGTCTGCAAAAGAAATTCAATCGCGCGTACCGGTACATTGAAGTTCTTTACGACGGTCAGAATCCCTACGTCGAGGCCATTCGAAACAACATCGTATACCTCGTGCGCGTGATGAAAACCGGTGACTGGCGCATGTTACGCCGCAGCCCGCCTTATTTCGTCGGCGCAAACGACACCATCAAGAAGATAGAAAACCTGGTGAAAGCGCAGCTTGCCGGAATACCCGCCGAGCATGCCGTTGCCGATAACCTGGTCAGCGCCTGAGCGGCGCCCTGACCGGCGTCATGCGCGAGCCAGCGCTTCCTCCACGAATTCGAACCGGTCGTTGCCGAAAAACATTTCATCGCCAACAAAAAACGTCGGGCCGCCAAATGCGCCGCGCTGCAGCGCTTCTTCGGTATTGGCTTTGAGCGCGTCCTTGATGGACGGCTCGGCGATTTCTGCCATGATTTCTTCGGCGGGCATACCGGCTTCCGCTACGATCGCGCGGAGCACGTCCTTGTCGGACAGGTTTCGATCCTCCGCCCACATCGCATCGAACAGTCGCTGGTGAACGTCGGCGAAAGTGCCGCGCTTCTGGGCCACGAGCGCGACGCGTAGCGCATTGACCGTCATTTGCGGGAAAACCGAGTTCATTTTGTACGGCACGTTGTATTTCTCCGCCCAGCGCACAACGTCCCTGAACAGGTAGTCACCCTTTGCCTTGATGGTCGCCGGCGGCCTGTTGCCGGTCGCCTCCATCACGGCGCCCAGGAACATCGGGCGATAAATCACGTTGTCGAAGCGGCCAAGTTGGCTGTTGGCGAGGTAGGAATACACACTCACGTAGTCGTAAAAGAATTCGAGCTTGGCAGTCATCGGTCAGGCACTCCCCATGGTTACAAAGTACGGTCGTGCCCGGATTCGTTCGATCCAGGTACGAATTGCAGGATAATCGTCGAGGCTGAAGCCGCCTTCATCCGCGACGTGTGTATACGCGAACAGTGCAATATCCGCGATCGTGAAATCTTCGCCCGCCATATGCGCCTGCTGCGCAAGCTGCTGCTCCATTACGCCAAGGGCCTTGTATCCGCCCGCCCGCTTTGCCTCGAGCGATTGCGCCTGCTCCGGCGGATTTCCGAGGTACTTTACGATGAATCGTGACGTGGCAATGTTCGGTTCGTGACTGTACTGCTCGAAGAACATCCATTGCAGCACCCGGGCGCGCGTAAATCGATCGGCGCCGGCCAGCCTGTCCCCGTCTGCGAGAAAGGCCAGTATCGCGTTGGACTCCGGCAGGTATCGGCCGTCCGTTAACGCCAGCAAAGGGATCTTGCCGTTGGGATTCATTGCAAGAAACTGCGTCGTGTGCGTATCGCCGGCGAGTATGTCCACTTCCTGCCAGTCGTAGTCGATGTGCAGTTCGGCACACAGCAGCTTTATCTTGTAGCAGTTACCGGAGCGGGAATCTCCGTAAACTTTCGGTCTGCGGGTCATACCCGTTTTGCCTCCTGGTACTTTCTGAGCTCGAGAACCTCACGCCGATTCAGGATGCGCCTGGCGAAAAATGCCGCAATCGCCGCGGCGGTTGCCGCGTAAATCTGGTCGACGACGTTGAATGTTTCGGTGAAGAAAACACCGAAGGTCATCGTCGTCACGCTTCCAAGTACTTCCATCGTGCCAACACCAAGATCCGCGCCCGTCGTCATCGCTGCAATGATGAAGTTTGCGCTGATCGATCCAACGTAGGCAGCGATCGCAGCAATCACCGGAAAACGCCAGTCGAAGCCGTGGCCCATACGCCGCACCATCTGACCGACGATCACGCCTTGCAGCATGGATAGCCAGGGGAATACCTTGCCAAACAGATCCGCGGACAGTATCCAGGCGTAGTTGAACACGATCACAGCTACGACGGCGCCGACAATCGCACCCCGCAGGGATTGGCTGTCCAGCAAGGTCTCTGGATCGGTTGGCGGAAAATCTTCCAGCGATCTCCGCCGCTTCTTTCTTGTCAGTCCGAACATGCCGGCTGTGATTATGGTGGGAGAGATGCGTTAGAATCCACTACTTCGTGGCCGAGGCCCACGCACAAATCGGAGAAAAAAGTGACCGGACAGTTCTCGCTGGCCAGGATCATAATCGTTGCGATCGGCGTCATCGGCCTTGCAGCCTGCGGGACTGCGACGGGACCGAAGATGACCAAGACGCTGCATCACAAGGATTATACCGGCGTCAGCTTCAGCAATATCCTCGTCATCGGCGTCGCTTCCGATTACTCGGCGCGCGCGCAGTTCGAGAGGACCGTGGTAGCCGAGCTGCGGCGCGCGGGCACATCGGCGACCGCCTACCACACCGTTGTCGGCCACAATCCGCCACTCACGCGCAGCGATATCACGGACGCAATTCGCGCCCGTGGCTTCGACGCGGTGCTTCTTACACGGGTCAAGGGCCAGGCAACGAAATTCACCGAGTCGCAGGGTGCGCCGGTCGCGAAGCAAAGTCGTCGCCCCCTCAATGACCGGGTTTTCAACGTATTTCGTTACGACTACGAAGAGCTCAATGAGCCGGTCGAAATCAAGCTCACCGACAGCCTGAACCTGGTGACCGAACTTTACGCGGCCGACAGCGAAGAAAAGGTGTGGGCCGTCGAAACCGTCAATTCTGCAGAACATATGGGCCTGCTCTTCGACAAGGAAGCCGCCGCGCTCGTTCGCGAACTGAAGAAAGACGGAAAAATCGGTTCCTGAATCGGCGATGCGCGGCATGCCGCAAATTCCAGATCACGGGCGCATGTTGACGGCCGCCGTCTGTTTCGCCGCCTCTTTCCTCGTTGCGTCGTGCGAACGCCAGGCTGCCGAACTGCGGCTCATACAGCCGAGGCTCGAGTTCGACGCGCAGGTGGCAACCGAGTTTGCCGATCTGCTGGACGCCGAATCATCCGTTAACGTCGAGGTCGTCCCATCGGTCGACAACACCGAATCTGAAATCGATGCGCTTCTTGCCGGCCGGGCCGACATCGCCCTGATCTCCAATGCCGAGCCGTTTCACCGCGACATCCAGGCGGTCATGCCGCTGTATTCGAACGTGCTGCACATCGGGTATACGCAGGACACGCCGCCGGCGAGCGTCTTCGAGCTGTTGAACGGCACCGCCGTGTTCGCCGGCCCTCCCGGATCGCCATCGAGAACAATGCTGGACGACCTGTCCCAATCCCGCTTCGGTGTGGACGAGATCAACTACATCGAACTGGACGAATTCGTATGCCCGGATGTCACCGTCGTCTACGCACCAATATCGCCCGGTTTGCTGAAACAACTTCCAAGTCAATGCAAGCCATTAAAACTTTATTCAATCGTTGAACCGGAGATGATCGGCAGCGGCAGTATCGTCGACGCGGCGACGCTGCTCAATCCGCATCTCGAGGCGTTTGTTATCCCGGCCGGGACCTATCCGGCGATCGATCCCAGTGCCGGCCCGATCGTCACATTTGCGGTCGACAAGGTGCTCGCCGCGCATCGTGACGTCCCCGAACACGTCGTCTACGACCTGACCAGCGAAGTATTGAGGCTCAGACCTGCCCTGGCCGCAAGCTTGCCCGGCCTGTTCCAAAGCATCAGCGAAGACTTCGACGCGGCCGACTCGACGTTCATGATTCACCAGGGTGCGCGGGATTTCCTGCAGCGCGACGCACCGTCCATATACGAACGGTATTCCGGTGTCGCCGAGGTCCTCGTTACGATAATTATCGGCTTGCTGAGCGGCACGATCGCGATGATTCGAATCTACAACATTCGCCGGAAAAATCGAATCGACGTATTTTACAAGGATGCGATCGCACTGCGCGACGGGATCGATGGGCAATCGACGCCATTTGCGCGCAAGGTGGCAATCGACAAGATGCGTGAACTGCAGAGCCGGGCATTCGATATGCTCGTCGACGAAAAGGTCGCCGCCGACGAAAGTTTCCGCATATTCATCACTTTGTCGAACGACATCATCGACGACCTGCGGCGCGATGCAGGATAACCATGTGAAATCATTGCATCGGGCGCAACGCAGCACACTCCTGGTCGGCCTGCTGCGCCTCGCGAAGAAACCGCAACGACGTGCTGTCGAGCCGCTCACCGAAGTCGTCTAATGCCTGCTGCATCCTGTCGCTGCTTTCCCTGCGGCAAATCGGGGCGAGCAGCGAGCTGACGTAGCTCGACAGGAAATAGGGGTCCGCTGACTGACTCAGGCCGGGCAGCGCGTCGAGCACGTCGTCCAGCAGGTCAAGATGCAAGGCGGTCTGATGCGGCGGGAACATCGATGACATGACAGCGCGCTGATTCGCGAGCCCGGTCAAGGTCTCCGACTCCTGCAGCGCCGCCAGCAACGACGCCTTTATCGTCAGGTCCGGGCGCGCCGCGCGCGCCGCCAGGAGGCTCTTCGCTGCGAAGTCGGATTTGTCGATCCCCGATTCGGCTCGCAGCAGTGCCTCGATGTCCGCGGCACCGTGGGAGCTGAGTATCGTCAGCAGCGCCCAGCGCGCGTCCGATGAAACCGGAATGCCGGGGATTTCAGAGCTGCCGTCCAGCAGGGATCGTACGATCGCCAGCCCGGCATCGCTGCTTACAATTCGCAGCCAGGTATTGAGCCAGTTCAGCTGCAGATCGCTGCTGTCGCTGCCCGCGGCATAAGCCAGGGCCGCGCGCTCGACGGCGGGCAACAGGCGTTCGAGGGCGGCGTCCGTATCCGGCCGCAGCCGCATCATCATATCGATAGCGTCGGTGACGGACTGCGAGATCTGTTCAATTACCCGGATATTGGTTTCGCTTTCCGCAAGCTTCATCGCCTGCGCGACGTAACTCGACAGCGGCATGTCGCCGGCCATTGCGCGATCAAACAGCGCCGCGAGAAATATCGATCGGGCAAACGGCTCCGGAATATCGGGCAGATGCTGCTGCAGGTAGTCGGCATTCCGATCGGTCAATTCAACCCTGGCGTAGGTCCAGTCGTCGTGGTTCGGATTTACAAGTACCGGACACGGCACGTCGTCCAGCACCTCGATCGACGTATTGATACCCTCGATATCAACGGCGAATACACGCGCCGGCAGCGGCTTGCCGTTCCGGCCAGCATCGTAGATTCCGACTTCTACCTTGTGCCTGCGCAGATAGGGCTGGTCTGCGGGCGCCAGTTGCTGCAGGAAAAGCCACTGCATGCGGTCGTCGTCGCATTCGACGCCAACCCGCAAGCGATTGAAGCCGGGCAGGTTGAGCCAGCGCTCTGACCAGTCGGCGAGATCGATCCCGGAAGCATCCGACTGGTGCGAAACGAAATCCTGCAAAGCCGTGCTGCGGTACGAGAACGCCTTCAGATAGGCGGACACACCCCGCCTGTAGTTCTCCTCGCCGACGAAACGCATCAGCTGCTTCAGTACTGACGAACCCTTCTGGTAGGTGATGGCATCGAACACCGTAAAAAAATCTGCCGTCGTCGCAACGGGCATTTCGATGGGGTGGGTCGTCACGCGGCTGTCCCGATAGTACGCGGCACGTTTTGCGTTCGTGAAGAAGCCGTGCCAGCGATCGGTAAACTCGGTTGTTTCGATCATCGCCATCGCTGCCATTTGCGTGGCGAAACTCTCGTTCAGCCACAAGCCGTTCCACCAGTCGTGGGTGACGAGGTTGCCGAACCACATGTGCGCCATCTCGTGGAGGATTACATTCGCGCGATCCTCGCGTTGCGTTCGATCGCTTTCGCCGCGCTGCACGTAATTCTCCGTGAAGGTCACTGCGGCGACGTTCTCCATCGCACCGATATTGAAGTCCGGCACGATCAGTTGGTCGTACTTGCCGAACGGGTAGGGGATGTCGAAATAGTCGCCGAAATAGGCGAGACCGCCACGAGTGACTTCAAACCACTCGTCGGCTTCCACGTACTGCGCCAGGGAACGACGGGCCATCAGCCGCAGCGCGATATCACCGGCGCGATCTTCCCAAACCGCATATGGACCGGCGTGCAGCGAAAATACATAGGTCGATAGTTTCGGTGTCTTCGCAAACTGCCAGTGCACGGAGCCGTCCGGCCGGGTTGTCGGATTACCCGCGGCAGTCGATACGACGGTCCAGGCCGGCGGTGCGCGTACCTGCAGCTCGAACTCCGCCTTCAGATTCGGTTGGTCGAACGACGGAAACATGCGGTTCGCGTAGTACGGCCACAAATACGAGTAGAGGTAGGTATGCCCGTCCTGCGCATCGACAAAGCGGTGCA
>JAHHOT010000076.1 GCA_018677555.1 Gammaproteobacteria bacterium
ACAAGGCGCTGGAGCAGCGCCTCATTGCGTTCGCGAAAGACAGCGATATCGAGCGCAAGGAGCTGCCGAGCCCGATGTTTACCTGCAGTCGCGACCGGTTTCGCGAGTTTGCAGAAGGCAAATCCCGACTGCTCATGGGCGACTTTTACAAGCAGCAACGGCAACGGCTGAATATCCTGATCGACGCGGACGGCGAGCCGGTTGGCGAACGCTGGAGTTTCGACGCGGAGAACAGGAAAAAATTGCCGCGTGACGTAACGCCGCCGGGTATCCCGTCCGCCGAGCCAGCGGAGCATGTCGACGACGTGATTGCGGTGGTCGGGAAGGCATTTTCGGATCATCCTGGCAAGGCAGACGAATTTTCCTGGCCCACGACGCGCACGCAGTGGCACGCGTGGCTGGACGACTTCGTCGAGAACCGCCTCGAGCAATTCGGTCCCTACGAAGATGCGATGACGACACGCTCACGAACCCTTTTCCATAGCCTGCTGAGCCCGGCGCTCAATATGGGATTGCTGACGCCCGACGAGGTAATAGCGCGCGTCACGGAACACGCGGACGACGTTCCGTTGCAGAGCCTCGAGGGATTCGTCCGCCAGGTCATCGGCTGGCGCGAGTTCGTCCGCGGAATCTATCGTGAATACAGCGAGAAGCAGGACGCGAGCAACTTCTGGTCGCATGAGCGGGAGCTGACCGATGCATGGTATGAAGGAACGACCGGCATCCCGCCGCTCGACGATGCCATTCAAACCGCACAGCGGCTCGGGTGGACGCACCACATCCCGCGCCTGATGGTGCTCGGCAACCTGATGACGCTGTGCGAAATCCGGCCGCAGAGCGCGCACCGCTGGTTCATGGAGATGTTCGTCGACTCATCGGAGTGGGTCATGGGACCCAACGTTTACGGCATGGGGCTTTTCAGTGACGGCGGCATCTTCGCAACCAAGCCGTACATCTGCGGCTCGAACTACCTAAGGAAGATGAGCGACTACGGCAAAGGCGACTGGTGCGACACCGTCGACGGGCTTTACTGGCGCTTCATCGACAGGCACCGCGAGTTTTTCGCAGGCAATCCGCGTCTCGCCCTGATGCCGAAAGCGCTGGATCGGCTTGATGGCGAGCGTCGCGATCGAATATTCGCGGCGGCCGAATCATTTCTCGATGAATTTACCTGCTGATGAGTTCATCGATAGCGTCGCCAACCCGGCTCATGGTCTCGGCCGTCTGCTCGAGTTCGTCGTCGGACAGCACCGATGCCATCGCATGGATGACGCGCGTCTGCACCGCGAACGATTTCTGCACGAGCGCTGTACCTGACCGGGTCAAGCTGAGGCGCTTGATGCGTGAATCGTCCGAATCCGGCGTCCGCCGGACCAGGCCGCGTGCCTCCAGTTTCTTGAGTATCGCGGTTGCATTGCTCTTTATGAGGAGCAGCTGCTCTGACAATTCGCGTTGCGTGAGCCCGCTATGCCGATGAATCGTCACGAGAATTTCGTGCTGTGCGAGGGACAGGTCCAGCTCACCGAGCAACAGGTTCAGTGCACGGTGGACCTTGAGATTCGTGCGGCCGACCGTGAGCCAGGTGTCGAAGCCCCTGGGCTTGCGCAGCTTCTTGCGTGACGTCATGCAACAAGATTAACAGTTCACTTACGAACTATCTATTGGTATCATGTACCCTAAATTTGTTCATGAGTGAACTAAAGCAATGGCGACAGCAAGCGAAATTCCCACGGCCACCCGGCCGGGGCGCCTGGCAACCTTCCTCGAGCTGCGTGCGCCGCTCGACTGGGCGACGATTCCGCTGCGCGCGCCGCAATTGCTGCGTGCTCCACGCGGCGACGGCCGGCCGGTCATGCTGCTGCCCGGCTACGGCACCGACGAAACGTCGATGCGGCCGCTGGCCTGGTACCTCAATTATCTCGGCTACGACGTCTACGACTGGGGCATCGGGCGCAATAACGGCGACGTCGAAGGCTACATACGCCGCATCGGCGAACGGGTTGCTGATATTCATGACGAGCTCGGTGCAAAGCCGTTAACGCTGATTGGCTGGAGCCTCGGCGGCGTTGTTGCGCGCGAAACCGCGCGGCTGTCCGAGCCCTACGTGCGCGAAGTCATTACGCTGGGCACGCCGATCATTGGCGGCCCGAAGTACACGGTCGCCGGTCGACGCTTCGCGAAGTCCGCCAGCCTCGATCTCGACGAGTTCGAAAAGGAAGTACACGCGCGTAACTCGATCGGCATCAAGCAACCTGTCACGTCGATCTACAGCAAGTTCGACGGCGTGGTCGGCTGGCAGGCGAGCGTCGATATCTACAACGAGCAGGCCCGCAACATCCGGGTCAACAGCTCGCACTTCGGCATTGGCGCAAACGGGCGCGTATGGCGGCTGATCGCCGATATTCTCGGCGGGTGATACTCTAGCCGCACTAATAGCTGGCAACGGCGAGCATCGCCAGGAGCACGCAACATGACCACCTATAAACTGACCTACTTCGACTTCGACGGCGGGCGTGGCGAGCCCGCGCGGATTGCCTTCCATGCGGCCGGCATCGAGTTCGAGGATAACCGGATATCGTTCCCGGAATTCAATGAGATGCGGCAAGGCACGCGATTCAATTCCGTGCCGGTCCTGGAAATCGACGGGATCGAAGTGTCCCAGTCAAATGCGATGAATCGCTTTATCGGCAAAATGGCCGGGCTATATCCATCGAACGAATTGCAGGCGCTTTACTGCGACGAGGTGATGGACGCGCTGGAGGACCTGACGCACTACATCGTGCCGACCATGGGCAAGGAAGGCGATGAGCTCAAACAGGCACGCAAGAAACTGGTGGATGGCTGGATGACCGTCTACATCAAGGGGCTCGACAGCCTGCTGGCGCGCGGCGGCGGTGAGTACTTCGCCGACAATCGCCTGACCGTTGCCGACATCAGGGCCATGGTGCAGGTTCGCTCACTGCGCAAGGGCACCCTGGACCACGTGCCGGTGGACCTCGTTGATCGGTTGGCGCCGGCGCTCGCGGCGCACCAGCAGCGCATCGAGGCAGAGCCGCAGGTCGCCGCCTACTACGCCAGCAGGCAATAGTCCGAATTACCGGCTTCCGACAGCCGGCGATTCACTCGGAGACGTCGGTACTGTTGACGGCCGACGTGAACCTGTCGATCAGGTACCTGCCGGCGAGCACGGGTTCGTATTTCGCCTGTTCGTCCGCTGCGAGGCAGGTAGGAATGCAGTCGATCGTCGCGTCGAAGTTGGTGTTGTGGAAAAAGGCCATCGACTGGCGCCGTGTCACCTGTCCGCTGTCCGACACGGGGTTCGTTACCCGGTGCAGGGTCGACACCCACCGGTCGTTGGTCCAGCGCGCCATCAGGTCACCGATATTGACGATGAAGGCGTCGTCAACCAGTGGCGCACTGACCCACTCACCGGACGCGAGCTTGATCTCGAGTCCCGGCACGTCGGGATCCGATTTGAGTAACGTGATGCTGCCGTAGTCCGAATGTTCACCAGCGCCGCGCTGACCCCGGGCCGGTGGCACCACGGTTGCCGGGTAGTTGATACAACGCAGTGCACACATGGGGTAGCTGTGATAGCGCTGGAAGAAGTCCTGTGGCAGATCGAGGGCCGCCGCAAAAACGCATAATACCTGCGAGGCCAGTCGCTCCATGGAATTGACATAGTCGACCAAAGCGTCTTTCAGATCTGCTGGCTTGTCCGGCCAGAGGTTCTCACCGAAGTGAAAGTCATAATCTTTCGAATCGTTCGTGCGTGGCGGCGCGCGCAACGGCCCGATGCCAAAGCTTTCCTTCAGGTCCGGCGGTGTGTCCACGCCCAGCGATTTCGCGAGCGCCTCGGCCGCGATCGGGAAATATCCACGCGGGCAGGCAGGGTCATCCGAGCGGCACTTCAGTTTTTCGCTCAGGGGCAAATCGAAGAACGCACGCATTTCCGCCCATGCCCCGTTAATGATTGAGGCGGGTACGCCGTGGTTTTCGACGATCAGAAATCCAATCGTTTTGCAGACGTCGTCAATCTCTTTCGCGATTCGTCGTTGTTGTGTCTTGTCCCCGCGCAGAAAGGCTTGCAGATCGACTGCGGGAATTGACGGTGTAGCGCTGCGCTGATTCTTTTGCTGCGAGTGCGGCATAACGGATTATAGCCACAACGCTGGCAATCATGATCGTCGCCGGGCGTGGTTCCGGTGAATTCGTCAGTGGTAGAATTGCCTTCAATGGAATCTATCGTTGACGATCTCGCCGCAGGTTTGCGGAGTCGCAGCAGCCATACCCTGGTCCTGCCGGAAGGCACGGACGAACGCGTGCTGGCGGCCGCACGGCTGCTGAGCGACGAAAAAATGGCGCACATAATCCTGCCTGGCGAACCGGATGCCATTCGCGCCGCGGCTGACCGGGCGAACGTCTCGTTACATGACCTGTTGCTGGTCGACCCGAGCATCGACGATCATCTCGATGCGTATGTAACGGCCTATCTGGAAATGCGGCCAGGTGCGAATGAGCGCGTCGCCCGGCGCCTGATCAGCAGGCCGTTGTTCTTCGCCGGCTCGATGCTCAGGGCCAGCCACGCCGATGCGCTGGTCGCGGGTGCTGTCAATACGACCGCAAAGGTCATCGAAGCTTGCCTGATGACAATTGGAAAAGCAGACGGCATTTCCACGCCGTCGAGTTGCTTTTTGATGCTGATACCAGCCAGCGACGGCAAGACGACACCATTGATATTCGCTGACTGTGCCGTCAACGTCGAACCGACGAGTGCAGAGCTGGCGGACATTGCAATTGCTTCGGCAACTACGGCCAGGTTCCTGCTCGATGAATCGCCGCGGGTCGCGCTTTTGTCGTTTTCCAGCAAGGGCAGCGGCAAGCACCGTTCGGCGGCGAGGATCGCGGAGGCTGCCGCGCTTGCGGCCGAACGGGACACGAGCATAGCCATAGACGGCGAATTGCAGGCCGACACGGCGCTTTCAGAGTTGGTGGCGCGTATCAAGGTCGATCCGCAGGGTGAGGTTGCCGGCCGGGCCAACGTTCTTGTGTTCCCCGACCTCAATTCCGGCAACATTGCTTACAAGCTGACCCAGCAGCTCGCAGGCGCAAGTGCCATAGGGCCTTTGCTGCAGGGATTCGCCTGCCCGGTTGCCGATCTGTCGCGAGGCGCGTCCGTCAGCGAAATCGTCGACACGGCGATCGTGACCCTGGCACGCGTAACGGGACGACGCTAGGAAAAGCCGGGAAAGCGCCCGCCATCTCTTGCCAAATGCGGGTTATTTTCATAGAATACGGCATATGGCAAGAGCGAACGAAAATATACTACCGCGTGAGCCGGACGACCCGGTCGCCGCATTCGACCCGGCGGACGTCGATCGCGTCGCGTTGAAGGCGTTTTTCAGTCTGGCCGCCGAGTGGCAGCTGAGCCGGGAAGAGGCCATTACGCTGCTGGGCCAGCCCAGCGAGCGGACCTACTATCGCTGGCGCGACGGCAAGGTGGCATCGTTGCCGGCCGACACGCTGGAGCGCATCAGCGTAATGTTGGGCATCTACAAGTCGACGCAGATCCTGTTGCCGGACCCGGCAAGAGCCAACGCCTACATGCGGCGGCCGAATACGTCTTTCGGTGGCGCCAGCGCGCTCGAGGTCATGTTGCAAGGCAGGGTGGATAATCTCTACCAGGTCAGGCGGCACCTGGACGCGTGGCGTGGCTAAACCGCGGCAGCGGAATCTCGAGGGAAAAAAACAATATCGCATCATCCCCTCCCGCTTCCCGCCGATCCCGTTGTTCGAGCGGCTGGTCGACCCGGATGAGCTGGAGATCGCTTACGCGATCGAATCGCTCACCAACGATCGGCTTCAGGCCGAAGCAGGCAATCTGCATCTTCTGGACAAAAGCGACTGGGTAACCGGACCCGGCGCGAGTGTCGTGATGGCAGCGTTTACCCATGTCGGGCAGCCCAGCCGTTTCGGCGACGGCAGCTACGGCGTTTACTACGCCGGCCTCAGCGAGGAAACGGCGATACGCGAAACCGTTTTTCACACGGAACGGCGCCTACGCGAAACGGCGGAGCCCGCGATCAACGTCGAGATGCGTTGCTACGTCGGCACAATCACGCTATCCCTCGACGATATTCGCGGCGCGGCTTATGCCGAGTACCGCGATCCGGACCTGGCGACGTGGCCGCGTTGCCAGGCATTTGCGGTGCAACGTCGCCAGATCGGCGCGCACGGCTTGCTGTACCGGAGCGCGCGTCACGACGATGGACAATGTGTCGCGGCGTTCAGGACGCGTGCGATTTCGCGACCGCGGCAGGGCAAGCATTTTCAGTACTGCTGGGACGGCGAGCGCGTCGTGCAATATCGCGAGGTGCGCGCGGTGCACCAGCTCTGATTGATAACCGGAACCCCACATCAGTGGGCGTTCCCGCGATGGATGTTGATTCGGTGGAAACGTGGCGGGGTGAGTACGTACAATCCACTATTGAGACAATTTGACTCAAATATAGTTTTCCCTTACAGTCGCTCCCATGGTCACCGCTTGGGCATTTACCCGGTCGGCCGGAATCCCCGCCGCGTTGCGGGGCAGCGAATCGAAACTGAGAGGGAAAAATCATGTATTTCAAGAGACTACTCGGGCCCGCCCTGAGCCTGGCAGCGGGACTGGCGCTCGCAGCCTGTGGCGGCGGTTCGTCATCAGGCGGCGGCAGCACACCTCCCCCGGCGGCAAGCCCGCCGCCTCCACCGGCCCCGACCTCGGTAAACGTCGTCGGCACGATCACCGGCTTTGGCAGCATTTACGTCAACGGCGCCCGTTACGAGGTCGCCTCCGATACGGTGGTGTCGATCGAAGACCAGGCCGAAATTATGGGTGACGACAGTGCACTTCGCCTGGGCATGAAAGTCGAAGTGGAAGCCGAGGATGACAACGGTAATCGCACCGCGCGCCGTATTGAATTCGACGAGGACCTGAAAGGGCCGATCGAGACGATCACCCCAGATGCACTGGATCCGACGATCGGGACCTTCGTCGTCATCGGGCAGACCGTCGTCGTGGATGCAAACACGATGTTCGACGACGACATCGGCAACAATGACGGCGTCGCCGGTATCGACTTTCGGGATCTTGCAGTGGGCATGGTCGTCGAGATCAGCGGATTTCCGAACGACAACGGCGTCCTCGCCACTCGCGTCGACCGACAGCTCGACGGCGCCGGAAACGACCCCGGTATTGGTGACCCGAACGTCGTTGACGACGAACTGGAGATCAAGGGATTCGTGGAGGCGGTCGCAGCGGACAACACGTCGATCACGGTCAACGGCGTCGTGTTTCTCGTCGATGCAGCAACCGTTTTCGAGGACGGCTTGCTGTTGAACGCGGATCTCGTCGGGGCATTCGTCGAAGTAAAAGCCGATATCGTGGGCAATGATTACGTCGCGGTGAGCGTCGAGCCGGAAGACGATTTCGACGATGACGATCGCAATGGCGAATTCGAGATCGAGGGCGTGCTGCAGGCTGTCAACACGATGGATACGCCGAACACCTTTACCATCAACGGCATCACCGTGCCGGTTACCGACGCCAGTTCGCTCGAGGCATTCGTCGGGCAACGCATCGAAGTCAAGGGCGGCTTCAATGCCGATGGTGTCCTGGTCCTTAGCGAAGCGCACCCGGACGTAGAAGACACCGTTCGCTCCGAGGACAATGTTGCGATGGTTGACGTCAACGCACTCAACTTCACGACACGCCTCGGACTGGTGGTCACGCCGACAGGCGACAGCCGCGTGGAAGATGATGCGGGCGAAGGCGACGGCGATCATCTCACGCCGGCGGAATTCATCAATCGCCTGCAAATCGGCGATCGTATGGAGGTCAGGGGCTTCGAGAACGCGGACGCCACCGTGACATGGACGCGGATCGAGCGTGACGAGCTGGCGGCTGAAAACGACGACTTCGAGTGTGAACTTCGCGGCCCGGTTTCTGCAGTCAACGGCGATGCCGCAGCCTTCGATTTCGTGATCCAGGGCGTCACCGTCATGACCGGTAGCGTCGACGAAGACGACTTCAAGGACGAAATGGACCTTGCGATCGGTAAAGCCGCGTTCTTCGACAGGCTGCAAGTGGGCGACGTTGTGGAAGCGGAGAGCGAAGAGGGAGATGCATTTTGCATGACCGGGATGCTCGACGCCCGCGAGGTCGAGTTCGAGCCGGCCGATGACGATGGGAGCGACGATGATTGAGGCCAGGGTTGGTCGATGAGCCTGGTCGCGGACCAGGGTAGAGGCGGGTTCACCGGGCGTGAACCCGCCTTTTTCACTTACAATGGGCTCCCGTCGAAGGCGAAAAACTCCAAGAAACGCTGAATGCCAGACACCAAACTCTTTGCCACCAGGGCTCTGCGCATGCTGTTTCGCCCCATCGCGCGAATCATGTTGCGCGCCGGCGTCAACTGGCGTGAGCTGGCGGAAGTCTGCAAATCGACCTATGTCGAGGTGGCGACCGAGGATTTCGGCATTCGCGGGCGCCCGACCAATATTTCGCGGGTTGCGATACTGACCGGCATGACCCGGCGTGAAGTGCGGCGCCTAAGATCGCAGCTGCAGCATGAAGCACCTGAATCCGCCAGCCGGATGAATTACGCGTCCCGTGTCCTGACCGGCTGGCATCAGGATCCGGAATTTCTGGAAGAAAACGGCAAGCCGGCGCTGCTCCCTGTGTCTGGAAGTTCGTCGTCATTCGAGTCGTTGTGCGGCAAATACAGTGGCGACGTCGCGGCATCGACATTATTGAAAGAGTTGAAGCACGTCGGCGCGATAGAGGAAAATGCGAACGGCGAGCTCATTGCGAAGACCCGTTATTACATGCCGGTCCTGCTGGATCCGGAGCAGATGCTCAGGTCCGGCAGCGTTTTGCAGGACATCGGCTACACCATTGCCCACAACCTGCACCGGGAAGAGTCGGATCCCAGCCGCTTCGAGGGCCGGGCGACGAACCGGAATATTCCCGAACACCTGTTGCCCGAGTTTCACAACTACTGCGAAGCAGAGGCGCAGGAATTTCTCGAGAAGATCGATGCCTGGCTCAGCGAGAATGAAGATCCTGAAGCAACGGCGGAGGATTCAGTGCGGCTCGGCATGGGCGCGTACTGGATCCAGGGTCGCTAGGCGATGGTCGGTGTGGACCGCGGCGGGGCCCCCATGAGCCCTTGACCCGACGGGGACTTGCTCCGGGCGAGGCCAAGCGGCTGCTTCTCTGCGATAATTACAGGGATATCTGACGGTTAAGTGACCCCGTTCGCAGTCCTCAGCGTGCTGATTATGGACAATTGCACGCAGGCATACTGAGGCCCGGACATGGCGATTGCACGAATAATGGTGGTGCTCGACCCGACGCTCGACGCGCAGCCCGCCTTCGAGCGGGCGCTCGGCGCGGCGACCATCACGGGCGCCTCCCTGCATCTCTATATTTGCGTCAATGACGAATTCGGCACTGGTGGGAAGGAAGAAATCGTTGCTCAGTACCACAAGGTGCTGGATACACTCGCAAATCGTGCCCGCGAAAAGAAAATCAGCGTTATCTGCGAAGTCGACTGGCACGAAGACTGGCGCGAACACATCGTCAGTGCCGGGAAACGCTGCTACGCGGACCTGATTATCAAGCACTCCGTCGACACCAGCGAAGCCGACCGGGCGAAACGAATCACCGCCGACTGGAACCTGTTGCGCAAGACGAGCTGCCCCGTTCTGATGACCAAAGGTCAGGCGCTCTGGGAAGACCGCCGTATTCTCGCCGCCGTCATGGACAAGCCGACCGACGACAAGCACGAAGCGCTGAACGAGAAAGTGATCGGTTTTGCCAATGACTTCGCGACGTCGGTCGAATCCGAGACACACTTCGTGGCCGCGTACAAGGACGAGGGCGAGAAGCCCAACGTAAAGGAGCTCGTGGTGCGCTGCCAGGTCGAGGCCAATCGCATACACGTTCGCCAGGGGGAAATCGACAAGGTCATCGGCGAAACCGCGCGCGAGATCGAGGCCGACCTCATCGTCATAGGCACAGCGGCGAGAAGCGGTATCCGGGCGACCCTGGTCGGCAATACTTCAGAACGGGTTCTCGACCAGACCGATTGCGACGTGCTGGTCCTGAAATAGGGTCGGCGTTTGTTCCGGGCCCCTGCGCTACCGATTCGTGCTAACCCACTGGCCGTGGAAACCATAGGGCACACGCGTGTCCAGGTTGGCAACGGCGATCGGACCTCTTGCGATATCGTCCGTATCGAAAATTAGCAAATCCGAACGGTTCTCGTTGCATCGGTAGGCGGTTGCCAGGAGATAGCCGTCGCCTTCCTCCGCGGCATCGGAGCGCCGTACAAACACCGGCTCCGAGACGGCATCGCCGCCGGGTAATTTGAAATCGCGTCGTTTGCCGGTTGCCAGGTCCAGATGGGCAATTCCATTGAATGCGCCCTTGTCGCCCTCGTCGCGCTTTTCGCTCGTCGCGTAAAACCCGTGCTTGTAGTCCAGCCCGGCGCGACGCTCGTCGATGCGTGGGAACTCGGCCGACAGGTCATCGATATACTCGCGGGTGAATGCATCGCTGTCCGAGCCCAGGTCGATGTACCAGCGGCAAAGCCTGGCATTGGCCTTTTTCGGATCTGTCGGGCTGCCATCGGCGTGCGGAAAAAGCGGCGCTTCCTCGAACTGCATCATGTCCGCGTAAATTCGTTCACCGTCGTTCCAGGCGTTCATCGGGTGGAACACGTAGCACGGGTCCGTTCGCAGCCAGCGAATATTGTCAACCGAATCGCTGCGCCGCATTACCCCGACCCAGGTACCTTTCTCCGGTTCCCACGCGAAGGGCGGACCGCCGGAAACTGCGCGGTCCAGATCTGCCGTCAACGGGAAAATCGGGAACAGCACGTAGTCTGACGTCACGACGAAATCGTGCACCATCGCCGGGAACGGCGCTTTGAACTGCTCGGAGCGCAGGAGCTTGCCTTTCGCATCGACCACGTGAAAGTTGATTTCCGGCGTGAACGGGCCGTTGCCGAAGTAGCAGAAAAACAGCATTTCGCCGGTTTGTGGATCGATTTTCGGGTGCGCCGTCATCGCGCCCTTGAGCTGGCCGTCGAATTCGTAGTAGCCGAGCGAGTCGAGCGACTGACGGTCAATCTCGAACGGCGCGTGCAGCTCTTCCAGCGCCAGTAACCTGTTGGCATGAAATACCAGGGCGGTATTGGCGACGCCATTGTCCTTACCTGCCGCAACCTTGGCCGTCGTCGCCGGGTTGCCCATCATGCCGAACAGTGATTCACCGTGCTCCCGCTCCAGTTCGAAGCGTGGCGTGCGAACCCAGCGATTGCGGTAGCGCACTTTGCCACTCTCGAAATAGAACCCGTGCACCATGCCGTCCCCGAGGAACCAGTGATGGTCCCTGAGTGGTGCATATTGCGGATTCGGACCGATGCGCAGAAGCGTGCCGGCGAGGTCGACAGGAATCTCGCCGTGCACAACGAGATCGTGCGCGTCGATTTCCGAGCGCAGCGGCGCGAAGTTGCCACTTAATTGTGGATGCTCCGGGTAGGGGCTTGCCATGACCTGAATGTCCCGTTCGTCAAAGCGGCCATTCTACCCGTACATCATGCCGGCATGTCGAACAGCAACAACTCCGTATCAGTGACGGCGCGGATCTCGATTGCGGCGACGTCCGAAACGGCGGCGCCGTCGCCAGCGGACAGGGACTGCCCGTTGACGACGGCGTCTCCGGAGGCCAGCTGCAACCATCCTTGTCGAGCGTCGTTGAAATGATGCTCGACGCTTTTCCCGGCGGAGAGAAGAGATGCGTAGATGTCCGTGTCCTGGTGTATGGACACGGAGTCATCGCGGCCATCGCGGGATACGATCAAGCGGAGCCGGTCTTTCTTCTCGTCCTCGCTGAAATTCTTTTGCTCGTATTCCGGTTGCAGGGACCCGGACTCCGGCAGTATCCAGATCTGCAACAAGCGCACCGGTTCGTCAGTCGAGTGGTTAAATTCGCTATGCATGACGCCGGTGCCGGCGGTCATACGCTGAACTTCACCGGCGCGCATCACGGCGCCATTGCCCATACTGTCTTTGTGCTCGAGAGCACCACTCAATATATAAGTGACAATTTCCATGTCACGATGGCCGTGCGTGCCAAAGCCCTGGTCGGGCTGAATGACATCCTCGTTGATCACGCGCAAAGTACCGTATCCCATGTGCGCGGGATCGTAATAATCGCCGAACGAGAATGTGTGCTTGCCATCCAGCCAGCCGAGCTTGACGGAACCCCGTTCGACGGATTTTCTTATTTGGATCATCGTCAGGCTCCCTCAGGCCGCAGCGGCGTTTCCAGCATTGAAATCGGCAATGAGCGATTCGATCTGCGCTTTCGCTCCGCTGAGCGATTCCTCGCCGCGAACCATCTGCTGGCCGGCAGCCACGACGCTCACATCGCTTATACCCAGAAAACCGAGCACGTGGCGCATATACGGCGTCGCAAAATCGATCGAACTGCCGATTTCGGTGCCGCCGCTGGCGACCGCCAGAATCGCTTTTTTGCCCTGCAACAGCCCCTTAGGGCCTTCATCGGTGTAACGAAAAGTCACGCGGGCGCGCGCCACCATATCGATCCAGGCTTTCAGTGCGGCCGGGATGCCGAAGTTGTATACCGGGACGCCGATGACAATAAGGTCTGCATCCTTCAGTTCCGTGACAAGTTCATCCGACAGCGCCAATTTCCGCTGCTGTTCCCGATCGCGCTGGCCGGGTTCGGTGAAATTGGCCTGCACCCAGGACTCGTCGACGTGCGGCAGAGACTCGGCAAGGTCGCGCCGCGTTTGCCGCAGGCTGCCGACGCTTTGCCGGAGTTTTTGAATCACGGCGTCGGCCAGCGTCCTGGTCGTCGAATCGGCCTGGCGCGCACTGGCGTCGATCCGCAACACATTCAATGATTTGTCCATGGTAATGCTCCATTCCTGCCGCTGCCGCGGCGTCCACTCGATACGCATAGTATGTCTGTTGACGAATCGTTGATAAATATGAGAATTTTCACAACTTAATTGCGAAAATCACAATAATATGAACAAATTCGAGGATATTCAGGCTTTTGTTGCCGTGGTCGAGGCCGGCAGCTTCACGGCCGCCGCCGAGCGGCTGCAGGCGGACAAGTCGGCCATCAGCCGCCGCGTGGCCGCGCTGGAAGACCGCCTGGGCACGCAGTTGCTGCGCCGGACCACCCGCGCGCTGACCATCACCGACACCGGCAACAGTTTCTATCAACATGCATCCCGCATACTCGCCGACCTGGACGAGGCAGAGACCGCGGTCGCGCAGCAGCATGGTGAGCTGCAAGGGCGCATCAGGGTTTCGTTGCCGCTGTCGTTTGGCGTGCATCATTTGCGTTGCCCCATCGCGGATTTCAACAAAGCACACCCGGGCGTGCAGATGGACCTCGATCTTTCCGACCGCTACGTGGACCTGTTGCAGGAAGGCTTCGATGTCGCCGTCCGTATAGGCAAGCTCGACGATTCCTCGCTGGTCGCTCGCCGCCTGTTCGAGTCGCGGCTCGTCATCTGCGCCAGTCCCGACTACATAGCGAC
Organism: Gammaproteobacteria bacterium; assembly: GCA_018677555.1. Taxonomy (GTDB): domain Bacteria; phylum Pseudomonadota; class Gammaproteobacteria; order Steroidobacterales; family Woeseiaceae; genus JAHHOT01. The sequence continues at coordinate 13,626 of JAHHOT010000076.1, forward strand.
GCACGGGGAGCCCGGCAAGCCCGAAGAGCTGAGCAAACACCAGTGCGTGGTGTATTCGGGAACCGCGGATCCAGCGAGTTGGACGTTCATTCATTCCGATGGCGAGCAGCAACGCGTGCGGGTTAATCCGGTGATGTCCGCAAACAGCGGCGAGATGCTGCTCGAAGCCGCGGCCGACGGACTGGGCATCACGCTGCAGCCGACCTTCCTCGCCTGCTCGTACATCAAGTCAGGAAAGCTAGTGCCGATCCTTACTGACTACCAGTTGCCGGTCGGCACTGGCTATGCGGTGTATCCGCCGACCCGCCACCTGAGCTACCGGGTACGCGCATTCATCGACTTCCTGGTCGAACATTTTTCCGGCGTCCCGAGCTGGGACTGTTATTGATGTGCCGCTAGTCCGGGGAGCCGCCGCCGAAGAAAACGTCCATCTCCGAGTCGAGGTCGTCTACGCTGTCGTCCTGGACGCGTTCCATGATCTCGAATTTTTCACTGATCGAACTATTCATGGTTGCGCTGCTGGCGGTAACGATCGTTGGTGTAATTAACACAACGGTTTCGGTATTCGTGTGAATCCGCTGACGGTTGGAAAACAAGGCACCCACGACCGGGACGCGGCCAATGACAGGAACGCCCTTTTTGCTTTCGTCCACACGATGTTTAATCAACCCTCCCACGAAAATGGTTTGACCGTTAGGCACAAGCATACGTGTTTCGACTTCCGTCGTAGTCTGCGACGGGATACCCGTCAGCGGATTGATGCTCCCGGTACTGACCTCGGGCTTGATGTCCATCATGATGAGGCCATCGGCATCGACGGACGGCGTCACGCGCAGGATTACACCGGATTCCAGGAACTCGATGCTTTCTGTTGTCACCTGGTTAATTGTCGTTGTCACCGTGTATCCACGTCGGTCACCAACGATCACGGAAGATTCCTGGTTTTCAATGGCGAGGAGCTTTGGTGTCGACAAGGTGCGTACCCGTCCTTGCGACGTTAACGCACTTAACACAGCGGCGAAGTCGGGCGACGCATAGTCCAGGAACAGTCCGGGACTGTTTGGATCTGCCAAATCCTGTGTGCCGAAATCACCGCTCCCATCGTTGCTGTTGAAGAACTTGATCCAGTCGAGACCGTAGGAATCCTCGTCTGATAACGTGATTTCAAGAATTTTTGCTTCGATGAGGATTTGTGTGGGGGGCTGGTCAATCTCCTTGACGATCGTCGATACGCGTGTGAGGAAGCCGGGTGTATCCTCGACGAGGAACAGGTTCTGGTCAGGCATAACCGTGATTTCCCCGTACTCAGACAGGTAGGGTTCGATCATCGATTGAATCTGTTCGGCGTCGACGTATTGCAAACGAAAGCTTTGCACGTGCGTGAGTGCATCCGGGGAGTACTTCCCCGCCTCTTCGCGCTCCACGAGATAGTAGCTGCCGTCAAGGTGCTCGACCGCGAGGCCGGCAGCATTCGCTATCGCCCTTATTGCGTCCGGTAAAGTCATGTCGTACAGGCTGAACGACACCGTCTCGGCGCTACTGCTCGATACAAATACATTGACACGCTGCTCGCGCGAAATCATATCCATCACGTCCGAGAGGTCTGCGTCACGCATCGTCATGCTGATCCGTTGCTCGACTTCGCCGCCAGATGCCGTGGCGCCAAAACATAGCATTGCAAACAGCAGGCAATGGCCCAGGCATCCGGGAAAACTAGTCTTCATCCGGCTCATCGTCTTCCACCAGGTCGGGTTTGACATACACGGTCAGACGGTCTCCATCGCGTTGAAAAATTGCACGATCCTCCAGCAC
>JAHHOT010000248.1 GCA_018677555.1 Gammaproteobacteria bacterium
CGGCTGTCTGGGATGAACCCGTGATCATGGAAATGGGCGTTGCCGGGCGCCGCGGCTGCCATTTTCCGCTGGCCGGCAAGGCACTTCGGGAGCAGGTTGGCGATGCGCAGGACCTCGTGCCGGAGACGCTGCTGCGACAGGCAGCGCCGGAGCTGCCGGAGATGTCCGAACCCGACGTTTTGCGGCACTTCCTGCACCTGTCACAGGAGACGCTCGGCATGATGGGTGTGAGCCTGTTCGGCACCTGCACGATGAAATACAACCCGCGATTGACGGAAGCGCTGGCGATGCGGCCGGAGATGGCCGAGCTGCATCCGGCGCAGGACCATTCGACGCTGCAGGGGGTGCTGCAAGTCATCTACGAGATGGACCAGCTGCTGCGCGAGCTGTCCGGCATGGATCAATTCACGTTTCAGCCGGCCGGCGGAGCCGATGCAGCCTATACGCACGCCTGTATCACCCGTGCTTACCACGCCGCACGCGGCGAGCTCGAACAACGCGATCAGGTAATTACCAGCATCCAGTCGCATCCCTGCAATCCCGCTACAGCCGCGGCTGCGGGTTTCAACGTTGTGACGCTGATGCTCGAGGACGACGGTTACCCGTCGGTGGACGCGCTCAAGGCGGCGGTATCGCCGCGTACCGCGGCACTGGTAATCAATAACCCGGACGACATGGGGATATACAACCCGCACATCCGGGAGTGGGTGGATATCGTGCACGCCGCCGGCGGACTGTGCTTTTATGATCACGCCAACTTCAACGGCGTCATGAGCAAGATCCGCGCCCGCGAGCTCGGCTTCGATGCATGCATGTTCATGCTGCACAAGACCTTCGGTGTGGCAAAGGGCGGCGGAGGTCCGGCAGTTGGTGCCTACGGCTGCAGCGCCGAACTTGCTCCCTACCTGCCAGGCCCGATTGTGATAAAGGACGGCGACCGTTACACGATCCGCGAGGATCCGGAGTCCGGCATCGGCCGCGTACGGGAATACTGGGGTAACGTGCAGCAGGTATTGAAAGCGTACGCCTGGACCCGCGCGATGGGCGCCGACGGAATCGCGCAGGCGTCGGACACGTCGGTACTCGTGAACAACTACATGGAAAAAGAACTGCTGAAGATTCGTGGTGTGACCCGATCGCACCCGGACATCGATGGCTGGCGACTGGAAATGACGCGCTTCAGCCTGGGGCAGCTATACGAGGAAACCGGTGTCAGCGTTATCGATGTACAGAACCGCATGGTGGACTTCGGCGTCGACGCATTCTGGTTGAGCCACGAACCGTGGATTGTGCCGCAGCCTTTCACACCGGAGGCAGGCGAGATGTGGTCCCGCGAGGACATCGACTACTGGATCGCGGTATTGCAGCAAATATCCGACGAAGCTTATTCGGATCCGGACGTCGTCCGGACGGCGCCACACAATTCGTCCGTCCACCGCCTGGGTCCCGACTCTCTTGACGAACCGGAACGCTGGGCGATGACCTGGCGAGCCCATTGCCGCAAGTCCGCTTTGCGACGATAGTGCCCTGCGGCCGGCAGTGCAGCGACACAGGTTTGCCAGCAATGAACATCGTAGTCAGCAGGGCGCAGCCGGCCGATGCTTTAGAGCATCTGACGAATCGCGGCTGGAACGTGCGCATGCGCAAGAAAGACTCCCGCTGTGCGCCGGAAGAACTCCGCACGCTCGCGCTTGACGCGGACGCGCTACTCCTGTCAGGCACCGATATTGCCGATCGCAGCGTAATCGAGACGGCGGAGCGCCTCAAAGTCATCGCTTGCTGCAGTGTTGGCTATGACAACGTGGACGTTGATTTCGCCAGCAAGCGCGGCATCGTCGTGTGCAACGCGCCCGCGGCGCAATTGATCGACAGCACGGCGGAAGCCGCGGTGGCGTTACTACTGAGCGTTGCCAAACGGGTTTCGCGCCTGCACGGCCAGCGCGGCGCCAGCCTGCCGCCCTACTCGCTCGCCGTGCAGATGGGCGTACCGGTGAGGCAGCGCAAGTGCGGCATTGTCGGGGCGGGTCGAATCGGCAGCGCGATTGCAGCGATCATGCATCGCGGCTTCGCCAATTCGATTTACTACTTCAGCCGCTCCGCAAATGCGGATCTCGAGCACGCGACGCAAGCGACTCGCTGTGCCACGCCCGCGGCGCTGGTCTCGACCTGTGATTTCGTTTTTGTCGCGGTACCGTTGACGTCGGCGACGCGGCACCTTCTGTCGCGGCAGGTACTGCAATCGGTCAAACAGGATGCCATTGTCGTAAACGTCTCGCGCGCCGGGACTATCGACGACGCGGCGCTGGTCGAAATGCTCGACAGCGGGCGCCTGTTCGGTGCCGGCCTCGACGTCTACGAGGCGGCAGCCCGGGAAAGCACGCACCCGCACCTGATACTCACGTCGCACATGGCGAACGGCGAAAACGTCGCATTGCGGGCAACCCTCGAGCTGGCCGTCAGCAACATCGTTGCGGTTCTGTGCGACGATGAGCCGCCAACTCGGGTAAATTAGCAAAGGCAGTTGCACAGACCAGGGGAGATATTTGTGCAAGATCACCGCAAACTTGCTGCATTGGCGGCGCGAAACCCGCTGCCGGGTGTCGTCCGCAGCAGGCAAACGATAAACCGCCGCGAGCTCATCGCCGGCATTGGCGCGGCAGCGGGCGTTGCCGCTCTCGGCTGCACACCACGCGACTCACAGACTTCGGAACTCTCGTTACTCACCTGGGATGCCTATGCGGATCCGCGGCTGGTAAATCTTTGGCGCGAGCAGACCGGCGGCTCGCTGCGCTATGAAATCCACGTCTCGGATCCCACGTCGGTCAACCGCCTGCGTGCCGGCGAGACCGCCGTATGGGACTTCATTAATCTGAACAATCCCTGGGCGCGCAAGCAGCTCTGGCCGGCGGGCCTCATTCGCGACCTGCCGCGGGAACGCTTCGAGCCGCTATTCGAGAAAATGTTCGAGAAATTCGCACCACCCTACTACTGGGCGATGAGCGAATCGGGTGAGCATCTTCTTGGCGTCGTGCAACGCTTCGAGACCTTCGATTTTGTCGTCAATGCAGACGTAATCTCGCCGCGCACCGCGAAGAACGAAGGCTGGGACCTGTTCAACAACAATGACCTCGCCAATCGTTACGGCATACTCGCCTACGAGGACTGGAACGTGATGGACATCTGCATGGGCGCCGGTATACACCCGTTCGCCGATAAATCGGAGCAGGATTTCACCGCGTTCGAAGAAACGGCAACTCGCTGGATCAGCAACGCAAAGATGATCACGACCGATTTCGCGCAGCTCAACCTGGCCATCATCAATCGCGACATCGATGCCTATTTCACCGGTGGCACATACTCCATTACCTCGGCGCGCCTCGAAGGAATTAACAATCTTTATGCAATCACCCCGGACAGTGGCCCTGCCGACGGCAAGGGCGGCATCAACTGGATAGAACTCAACTCGGCTGTCGCCAGGCCGGAACCGCAGGCAGAGACGCTCGACTTCCTCGAGTGGATCACCGAGCCCGAGCCCGCCTGGATCATTGCCAATGGCAACGGTAACCTGCAGCCGGTCAGTCAAATGGCCCAACCCGAGGTCCTGGCAAGATTCAGCAAAGAGCAGCTCGCTGCGCTGCAATGGGACGAGTTTCCGGAACGCATCGCCAATTCCGTCGAATTCGATATCGTCCCCGGCTACGACCGGCTCTACGACATATACGCGAGCGCCATGCGCGCCCGGAGCTAGTTCGTGGTCGAGGCCAGCGAACCCCGACCCGGCATTCTGTCCACGCACGGGATCAGCAAGAGCTTCGGCGAGCTGCGCGCCGTCGACGACGTCAGTATCGAGATCGCCGACGGCGAGTTCTTTACCATTGTCGGGCCATCCGGCAGCGGCAAATCGACCCTCGTCCGTATACTTGCCGGCCTCGATCGGCCGGATTCGGGCAATATTCTTTTGCGCGGCGAGGACATCACCGCAACGCCGGCGAACGCAAGACCGACCTGCATGGTGTTCCAGTCCCTGGCGCTTTTTACGCATCGCACGGTCGGCGAAAACATCGAGTTTTCGCAAAAAATGAAAGGCGTTGCGCGCGACGCACGGCGCGAACATGCGCTTCGCATGATGGAGGTCGTGCGACTCCCGCGGGAATACTACGCGCGACCGGTGACTCAGTGTTCCGGTGGCGAACAGCAGAGAGTCGCGCTGGCGCGTGCCCTCGCCTCGGACCCGGAAATCCTGTTCTTCGACGAACCGCTGTCCGCAATCGACTATCGCCTGCGCAAGATTCTGGAGGTCGAGATGAAAGACCTGCACCGACGCACCGGCAAGACGTTCATCTACATTACCCACAGCCTCGAGGAAGCAATGGTCATGTCGGATCGTATTGCGATCATGCGCAGCGGCACGCTCATTCAAACGGGTACTCCGCACGAGATATACCGCCGACCGGAATCGCGCTTCGTCGCCGAGTTCATGGGCGAGGTCAACATATTCACGGTCGCGGATGGCCGCCTGGCCGAACTCGGCATTGCCGCAGCGCAGATTGAGGCACCCTACCTGGTCGTCCGTCCCGAATACCTGCGCCCGGCCGGGAACGGCGACGCGGATTTTCGCTTTCGCGCCGAGGTAACCAACGACTACATGCTCGGTTCGCGCACCCAGTTTCACCTTGACGCCGGCGGTACTTCGCTGGTCGCAGAGTTACCGGCTCTTGCGGCGGCCGGCATCGCGCCCGGCGATGTCGGCGAATGGGGCTTCGACCGTGCCGATGCCGTGCCGCTGGCAGACTGACGATTCATGAAGCGCCGCCTGTCAGCCGGAGCAATGACGTCGCTGCCAGTCGCGCTGTTGCTGGCCGCCGGATTCCTTGCTCCGATAGCGATCGTTGCGATCTACAGCATCATGCCCGCCCGCACCTTCGTGCTCACCGGGTCCGTAACGCCGGAGAATTATGTCGCCGCCTTTACAGAAGGCTACTGGCGCCCCCTGATGTGGTCCGTTAGCGGTGCCTTACTGACGACAATTCTCTGCCTGCTCCTGGCCTGGCCCACGGCAAAAGCGCTGAAGTCGCTCGAAGGATATCGAGCCACGTTCGTCACGATTCTTATTGCGTTGCCGATTTTCATTTCCGAGAGCGTGCGCCTGTTCGGTTTTTCGCTTTTCCTCATGCCGGCTGGCGGCATTCTCGCCGGCACCATGGATGCCGCGTTCGACGTCTCGATCGGTTCGATTCTGAACACACGTACCGCGGCATTGCTGGGCATGGTCTATGTCCACTTCCCGTTCGTGTTGTTCCCGCTGTTGCTCGGTCTGTCGCAGATTCCCGAAGAGCAACGGGAAGCCGCCCGCGATCTCGGTGCGTCGAACTGGCAGCTCATGCGCGAAATTGACGCTCCCCTCGCGGCGCCCGGCGCCCTCATCGGCGCATTGTTCTGCTTCGTACTCGCGCTCGGCGCCAACGCGGAAATGCGCATTCTCGGCGGACAGTCGGTGACCGTCATTACGCATGCGATCGAGCAGCGCTTCAACTACGCGCAGGACTGGCCAATGGGCGCCGCACTGACAATGCTGGTCATTGCGATTACCGCATTGCTGGTGCTGCCCGTCTTCAGGCGCATCGATATCGACAGGCTCATACGGCGATGACCGGGAGTAACAACAGCGCGCTCCGGGTATTGCGCTCGATGTGGTTGCTCGTCGTGCTGTTGCTGCTTTACGTGCCGATTGCGTCGGTCGTTCTAGCGTCGCTTGCAAACACGCGCTACATGCGCTTCCCGCATCGCGTCTGGTCACTCGATGCCTACGCTCAGGCACTTGGTACTTACACGACAGCGAACCTGCACCTCACGTCGTTGAGCATCGCGGTGGCCGTTGTGATCGTCAGCGTCATCATTGCCAGCTTCGGCGCACTGGCGTTCGCACGCTATGACTGGGCGGGCCGCAAGCTGTTTCGACGCCTGGTCCTGCTGCCGGTTTTCTTTCCACAGCCGGTGTTGGGCCTCGCACTGCTTCTGTACCTGACGGCATTGGGCATCGTGCCGGACTGGAAGACCGCGGCATTTGCGCACATTGTCTGGGTAGTTCCAATTGTGACGCTGGTGATTTCGATTCGGCTATATCACTACGACGTCGCCCAGGAGGAAGCCGCGTTCGATCTCGGCGCGACGCGATTACAGGTGTTCCGTGAGATCACGCTGCCGGCACTCGCGCCAGGCATCGTGTCCGGCGCGCTGTTCGCGTTCCTGTTGTCGTGGAGCAATCTGCCTATCTCGGTTTTTACCAGCGGCGCCGATACCACCCTGCCGGAATGGCTGTACTCACGCACTGCGACCAACTACTCCCCGCTGGTCCCCGCCGTCGCCGTCATCGGTACGGCGGCTTCCGCCGCGATCGTGCTCCTCGCCGCGGCACTGCGCCCGGTTTTCACGCGCAAGCGCTGATCAGATCGTGGACTCGAGCCGGGTATTTACCGGCATCCAGGCAACCGACGCGTTGTTCGGCAAGGCCATCAGCGTAGCAACGATGTGAGCAATGGTTTCCGGCGCCAGTTGTCCCGCCGCCGGCGTCACCCCCGGCACGCCGGCCACGAGTTCCGTGGCGACCGCGCCGGGGCACAATGCCGTGACGCGCACCCCGTCGTCGTAGCCGAATTGCCGTGCGGCGTGGCTCATTGCCATGAGCGCGTGCTTCGACATCGTATAGCCGACCGAGCACGTCGAATCACGAAAGCGGACTCCGTCCGTGGATGCGATATTGACGATTCGCCCGGTGCCGCAGGCGCGCAGGTGAGGCAGCGCGCAACGCGTCAGGCGAAACGGCGCCTTGACGTTGACCTCCCACAGTGCGTCCAGGTCGTCTTCGTCACCGGTCTCGAAGTTCACCTGCCGCCAGATTCCCGCGTTGTTGACCAGGCCGTGCAGCTTGCCGAAGGTCTGCAGGGTGTTTTCCAACCAGCTCTGCGCGGTATCCGGCTGTGCAGCGTCGAACGCATCGATCAGGAGCTTGTCACCCGCGAACTGCGAGAATCGCTCGGCCGTGGCGGCAACGTCGCGCACGCCCAGCGACGCACGGTAACCGTCAGCCAGCAGTTTTTTTGCGATCGCTTCGCCGATGCCCCGTGAGGCGCCGGATATCATTACAACGCGGCCGCCAGGGTCGATGAGGTTTGCATTGTCAGTCATGCGCAGTCGTCCGGTTTCGGCGGAATGTCAGAACAGTCCCTGGTAGACCCCGCCATCGTTGATAATGTTTTGCGCCGTCATGAAGCCGGCCTGGTCACTGCAGATGTAGGTGACCAGGTCGCCACATTCCTTCGGATCGGCAAATCGCCCCGCCGGGCAGTTTTTCTTGCGGTCCTCGACGATGGCTTCGTACGTCGTATTCCCGCGTTTCGCATGCGCGTGCAGGTTCGTGTGCAACGCGTCTGTGTCGAACAGCCCGGGGCACACCGTGTTGATGGTCACGTTGTGCGCGATCAGGTCGCGCCCCATTGCTGCGACCGCGCCCGACAGTGCGAGGCGCGCCGCGTGCGAGTGCGCAAAACCCGATTGCGGAAACTTGATGAAGCTGACGGACATGTTGACGATGCGGCCAAAGCGGCGCTCGCACATGCCGGGCGCCACGCGCTGGATCATCGTGATCGAAGACAGGAAGTGGTCGTTGAGCCATTGCAACCAGGACTCCCGGTCGATGGCATCGTAGGGATCGGGCACCTGGCGCACGCCGGGGTTGCACACGACGATATCGGGCTCCGGGCAGGCGGCCAGCAAGCGCTGCTGGTCCGCCTCCGAATTGAAGTCGCCGGGCACCGCTTGCACGGACACTCCCGTTGCCGCAGCGATCTCGTCCGCCGTCGCCTGCAGATCCGCCGCAGTGCGCGCCATGATCGTAACGTCGACGCCTTCCCCCGCGAGCGACCGGGCACAGGCCTTGCCCAGGCCCTTGCTGGCGGCACTGACGATGGCCTTGCGGCCGCGCAAGCCCAGCTCCATCTCAGTCTGCTCCGCGACGCGAAAATGATCCGGCGAGCAGCCGCGGTGGCACGCGAAAACGACCCGCGATGTCGTGCAGTTGTTCTCGCGCGGTCGTGATCTCGGCCTGATCGCCGCATACGAGAACAGTAGCCGGCAACAGCTGTGCGTTATAACGTGCGGCGCAGGGTTCGGTGTAGCCGCCGGTATCCAGGAATGCGACCAGGTCGCCGCGCTCGAGCGGTGGCATCTTCACGTGCGGACCCAACTCGTCCGAGTTGCACAAAGGCCCAACCAGATCGACCGTTTCCTTGCGTTCGGCCAGCGCGTCGCTGACCGGTACAGGAT
>JAHHOT010000084.1 GCA_018677555.1 Gammaproteobacteria bacterium
GGTGTAACGTCAGCGTATTTCCCGCTATCCGGCGTACTGGTGTCCGAGAAGGTGTGGCGCACCGTCGTTGAGGGTGGCAGCAAGTTCGGCGCATTCGGCCATGGCTACACCTACAGTTCGCATCCGATCGGTGCAGCGGCGGCATTGGCCAACCTGGACATTATCGACAACGAACAGCTGGTCGACGCGGCGGCACGCCGCGGCCGCTATCTGCACGAACAGCTGCAGGCCGCATTTGCCGGGCACGCGCTGGTGGGCGAGATTCGCGGCTTCGGACTGGTCGGCGCAGTCGAATTCGTCAGGCGAAAAGACCCGCCGCAGGCGTTCGACAGCAAGTTGCTGGTCGGGGCGCGAGTGGCGAAACGCGCGCTTGCGGGAGGTGTCGTTACGCGTGCGTTACCGAATGCGGATTCCGTCGCTTTCTCGCCGCCGCTTATTATCAGCGAACACGAAATTGACAGTGTCGTACAGGTCGTGCGGGAGGCTGTCGACGCGGTACACGACGAGCTGCGCGACGCCGGCGAATTCTGAGTTGCCACCCGGCTGTTACGCCGGGCATTGCTCGCGGACCCAGCGCGCCACGTCGGCGTGCGTGCCGAACCACACGGAACCTTTCGATCTGGCGTATTCGATGAGTTCGTCGACGATCCAGATTCGGGATCGGTAGCCTATGACGAACGGGTGCATGACGAGCTGAAACAGCCCGCCACTTTCCCATGCAGCCTCGAGTTCGCGCTTGAAGATGTTGAAGACGTCGTCCGGCGACATCCACGGGCGTGTCGCCGGCTGCCGGTTGAACATCAAATACACGGCATCGTCGCGCAACCATTCGACTGGAATCTCAACCACGTTGCTCGGCTCACCATCGACGAGCAACTCGTAGCAGTCTTCGTCGGCCATCATCGAGCTGTCGTATTCCAGCCCGAGCTCGGCAACGATGTCGATCGTGTCGCGGCTGAGGTCCCAATTGGCGGAGCGAAAGCCGACCGGCGTGCATCCCGCGATCTGCTCCAGCGTTTCACGGGAGCGCAGCATCAGCTCGCGTTCGGTCGCCGCATCCAGCAGCGAATTATTCTCATGAATCCAGCCGTGCATACCGATCTCGTGACCGGCGCCGGCGATTCGCTGCGTCTCTGAGGGATCGAGCAGTGCGCAAACTGCCGGCATGAAAAACGACGCGGGAACGGCGTGGCGCTCGAGTTTTTCGAGAATCCGCGGCACGCCGACACGACGCCCGAATTCGCCCCAGGACAGCCGGCCAGGCGATTCTCTGCCGGCGCCGAGTTCGTACGATTCGTGGTCGCAGTCGAAAGACAGCGCGATCGCACAGCGTGCGTTGTCAGGCCAGGCCGGTGGTCGCAGGGCGCGGCCGGCGCGAACCCGATTGATCTTCGCGCGCCATTCCGACTCGCGCAATTGCCAGGGTTTGTCTGTGGCGCTCATGCGGTACTCCGTTGAGCGCGGAAGTCCCACGCCGGTCGTAGTGTACAATAGCGCGTACGCCTGTTCGCTGTGCGCGCAACTTTGCCCCCGATATAGCCGGAATCGCCTTCATGTCGTCACTCCAAAACAAGGTTGTTTTGCTGACGGGTGCCTCCCGGGGAATCGGCGCAACGGCGGCCGGGGCACTTGGCGCTTGCGGCGCGTCACTGATTGCGCAACACAGGGACAGCGAAGACCTTGACGGCGTGCGGCAAGCCACAGCGACGATCCCGGATGAACGCAAGCACTTCGTGGCTGCCGACTTCGAGGACAGGCATGCGGCTGACTCGCTGTGGGATGCCGCGGTCCGCTGGAAGCCGGACATTGACGTCGTTGTCCTCAACGCCGCCATGATGCACCCGGCCGGCGGCATCGACGACGCTGACGACATATGGGACGCGGCCTGGGACCGACACTACCAGGTCAACGTGCAGGCGCCGGTGCGCCTGATGCGAGCCGCGGTTCCGCATTTCCGGGAGCGCGGCGGCGGTATCATCATCGTCATGTCGAGCTGGGTTGCGCAGCGTGGCGCCAGCAATCCGCAGATGATCGCGTACGCGGCCTCGAAAGCTGCGCTAAAGGCGGCCGCCCAGTCTGTCGCGCGTGGCTACGCGAAAGACAGGATACTCACCTATATACTGGCGCCGGGAATCGTACGTACCAAAATGTCAGTCGACTTTGCGAATCTGCAGGGAGGCGAAGACGCGGTGACGTCGTCGCTTGCCATGCGTGAGTGGGTGCCGCCGCAAGAGCTCGCCGAGCTCATTGCATTTCTTGCCGAGGGCAGTGTGCCGCAACTTTCCGGTGCGACACTGGATGTCAACGGTGCAACGTACATTCGCTAGGGAGTAGGCCAGGTGACGGATGCCGCTTTGCGCCGATTGCTGGATGAGCGCGCGATCAACGCGGTGTTAATCGATTACTGCCGCCTGCTCGATGTGATGGACCTGGATAGCCTGTCGAGCCTGTTCACCGCTGATTGTTTCGTGGATTACGGCCCGGACCCGCAATTGCAAAGCAGCGGCGCGGCTGCGCTTGCCGAATCGTTGCAGCGCATGTGGCGCTGGACGAAAACTTCGCATCACCTGTCGAATGTCAGTATCACGTTCGACGGCGACGATTGTGCTGATGTACAAAGTTACGTTTACGCCTGGCACAAGCGTGCCGATGGGACAGTCGCGACGATTCTCGGCCAGTACATTGATCGATTCCTGCGTTGTGACGATCGCTGGCTCATCGCGAGGCGGCGCATGTTGATGAACGGTTGCAACGAGAATTTCACGGTTGATATCAACAGGCTCGAGCGCAATAAAGCGCCGGATGACTGGGTCGCGCCGGATATCGACCGTTCGCGGCGCGCACATGACTGAGCGCCTGTCTGCCGGCAGGACCGTGCATTTCGACTTCGAGGGCCAGCCCATCGAATGCGCCGATGGAATGACGCTGGCCGCCGCGTTAACCGCCGCCGGCGAATACCGGGTTCGCAACAGTGACGATGGACAAGGCCGCGGCATCTTCTGCGGCATGGGGGTATGCCAGGAGTGCCGGCTGGTGGTCGACGGTCAAAGCGGCGTCCGTGCCTGCATGACGCGCGCGACGAAGTCGATGCGGGTCGAGCGTCAGTCCGCGCAAGCGCGTGTTTCCAGTGCCGAGAAACCCTCGTTAGCGGACGAAGACCTGCCCGTCGAAATGCCGGAGCTGCTGGTCATCGGCTCCGGGCCCGCCGGCCTTAGCGCGGCTGCTACGGCAGCGGAGCAGGGTATCGACGTGCTGTTACTCGACGAGCGCGTCAAAGCGGGCGGTCAGTATTTCAAGCAACCCTATGCGCCTGACGGCACCGCGCCGTCACTGGTCGGCGACCCGCAGATCGCCGCGGGGCGCGCTCTGATTGAGCGTGCACGGCGTGCCGGCGTCACGATGCGGTCCGGCGTTGCAGTCTGGGGGGCGTTTGCACCGCGGGAATTCGCGGTGTTCGATGGCACCGGCAGCAAGTTGTACCAACCCGGACGGGCCATTATCGCCGCCGGCGCTTACGAGCGCGGCCTGCCGTTACCGGGCTGGACTCTGCCCGGTGTGATGACGACGGGCGCGGCGCAGACCTTGTTACGCAGCTACAGTGTTTTGCCGGGCAAACGCGTGCTGGTCGCGGGTAACGGACCGCTCAACATGCAGGTTGCGCTCGAGCTGCAGCGCGCCGGTGCAGACCTTGTGGCGGTGCTCGAGCTCGCGCCGCGGCCCGGTTTGTCGCAGTTCCCGGCCGCAGTGCGCATGGCACTCAATGCACCGGGGATCACGCGCCAGGGTTGGCAAATACTCAAAGATCTGCGCGCACTGAATGTGCCGGTGATCCACGGGCACGGGCTGGTGTCGATTGGCAAGTCTGACGGCGGCCTGCAGGTACTCGTTGGCAAAGTTGGCGATGCCGGTATAGCGGGCGACCGCTCATTCGACGTCGACGTCGTCTGCATGGGTTACGGTTTTCAGCCGAATAACGAAATCCTGCGTAGCCTCGGCTGCGCGCACACTTGGGATGCGGCCCGCGGCAGCCTGGTGACCACACGCGACGCCGATTGCGCGACCTCGGTTAGCGGTATTTACGCAATTGGCGACTGTTGTGGCCTCGGCGGCGCGCACGCCGCGCGCGAGGAAGGGATTATCGCCGCGACAGCGGTTGTACGATCGCTCGGCGGCGAACTCTCGCCGGATCTTGTGCGCGAAGAACAGCGGGCGCGCAGGCGCCTGCGGCGTCACCGCGCGTTCCAGGCAGCGCTTTGGCAGCTGTTCGGGGCCCGACAATACATGGCAGAGCTTGCATTGCCGGACACCGAGGTCTGTCGTTGCGAAAACGTATCACGCGCGCAGATCGAGGGCGTCCTCCGGGAAGGCAATGTATCGCTCGCTGCATTGAAGCGACGCACCCGGCTCGGCATGGGTCCTTGTCAGGGCCGCTACTGCGCGCCGGTCGCTGCCGCAATGATCGCCGGCTACAACGATGCGACGCCCGATGAGTTTTCGCTTTTCGCGCCCCGCGTACCGTTCAAACCCGTGCGTGTGACCGACATCGTTACGCCATCGTCGCGGTAGACCGCTCGCTGGTATTCGAATCGACCTGCTGCGGGACCAGCGGTCGAACATTGCCACGTGTCCGGTGGCACAGGTAGAGGGCGACGGTAAAGAGCAGCATAGCGACAGCCTGGTGCGCTGCCGCGAGAACGATCGGCACGACCAGCAGCAGCGTGCTAATGCCGAGGGCCACCTGCAATACCGCTGTGTGCAAAAGCGCGTTGACGCCCCTTCGCAGGCCCGCGGACAATGTCGATTTTCGCATCGACCACCAATACAGAACAATAACGACAAAGGTCGTTATCGCCAGCACGCGATGGTCGAATTGCACCGTAGCCCCGTTATCGAAAAAGTTGCGCCATGCCGGTTCAAGGGCAAACATTCCAGGCGGCAGCCAGTAGTCGCCCATCATCGGAAACGTATTGAACATTTTGCCGGCTTTCAGGCCTGCGACAAATCCGCCGGAAACGATGGTCACCGATATGAGAGCGGTAACTGCAACGGTCCTGCCGTAGCCGGCATGCCGTGGTTTTTCGTCACGTTCGAGCAGGGTTAGCGCAACCCAGAGCATGTAAGCGTAGATCAGGAACGCGGCGAAGAGGTGCGCGGTCAGCCGGTATTGACTGACTTCCGGCCGGTCGACCAGGCCGCTCTGCACCATGTACCAGCCGAGCAGGCCCTGCAGCCCGCCGAGCACGAACATCAGTGCATACTTCGGCCATTCGCGGCCCCGGATGTAGCCGCGCCACACGAACCAGGCAAACGGCAAGAGAAACACGATGCCGATCGTGCGGCCCAGCAGTCGATGCAGGTACTCCAGCCAGAAGATACTCTTGAATTCGTCGACGCCCATGTGCGAGTTTTTTTTCTGGAATTCCGGCGACTGCTGGTAGGCTTCGAAGGTCAGCTGCCATTCCTGCGCGGACAGCGGCGGTAACACGCCGGTTACCGGACGCCAGTCGACCATCGACAGTCCGGACCCGGTCAATCGCGTGACACCGCCCAGTACGACCATGGCAAACACCAGCGCGCAGCAGGTCAACAACCATTTGGCGACCGCCTTGTTTTTTTCGACGTCCTGCATTGTTGATGCCTCGCGATGCGGCCGGCAATGGTACCGAAAAGAGGTGGCTAGAGGTAATCAAGCGGCAGCGCGGTTGTGTATTTAATTGTTTCCATACTGAAACTGGAACTGACGTCGAACAGATTCACTTTGCCGATCAATTCCTTGTACATGTCGTCGTAGCTCTTCATGTCCGGGACGACTGCGCGCATGAGATAGTCGACATCGCCGCTCATACGATGCACTTCCATCACATTCGGCATGGCCGTGGTCACATCGTGAAAGCGATCGAACCAGGTGCGAGTGTGTTCGTGTGTGCGCACGGCGGTGAAGACCGTGAGATTGAGCCCGAGTGCCTGCTGGTTGAGCAGCGTGACACGGGCACCGATCACTCCGGCATCCTCGAGGTTCTGGATACGGCGCCAGCAGGCCGACTTCGACAGGCCGATGCGCTCGGCGAGTTCGCCGACCGTGACCGCGGCGTCGTTCTGCAACGCCATCAGTATGGCTTTGTCCTTCCTGTCCATTATGTCACCTTTCGTCAATTAGTAGAGAAATAATTCGAATAAACAAGAGTATTTTAGAACAAAAAACGAAATCTATGCGAATTCTGGGAACAGGTCGAAACCCTTTTTCGCCCCGGAACGGCTACGCTGATGGCTGCGGGGGAGTCACGGCCGGTTACCGCAGTAGCCGGCCCCGGGTTAGGGGTACAGGACCATTAACAATCGCGCCATTTATGCCGCGCTGGCAGTCGCGTTCATCATTTTCAGCGCACACGTCTACACGGACGGCACCGAGGCCGCACATGCCATGCCGATTTCACCCGCAGCGGATCGCGGCAGGCAGCTCTACCAGGAACACAATTGCGTTGCCTGCCATCAGTTCTACGGGCTTGGCGGCTACATGGGCCCTGACCTCACCAACGTAATTTCAAATCGCGGGGCCGCTTATGCGCGCGCGTTCATGGCGGCAGGTACGCAGGCGATGCCGAATTTTAATTTGCGCGACGAGGAACTCGATGCGTTGGTGGCGTACCTGGAATTTGTCGACAAGACCGGTACCTACCCGCCAGAAAACTTCGAGGTGAAATGGTACGGCGTAGTGGCTCAGGAGGATGATCCGCGATGAATACGCAACAACAGGATTTGCTCGGGCTGCGCTTCATGCGCCTGGGGATGCTGGCGCTGTCCGCAGGATTGCTGGTCGGCGTTATCGGCGGATTCCAGTTTCTGTTTCCGGAATTTCTGCGTGAGCTGTTGTTCACCAAGACCCGACCGCTGCATGTCTCGCTGGTAGTCGCGTGGATATTTCTTGCCGCCATCGGTGGTATTTACTTCTACCTGCCGAGACAGCGCAAACTCAAGCTCGCGTCATACAGAGCGGTATCGTGGCACTACTGGATTTTCGTGGTCACCGGATTGGCGATCATTGCGTCGTTCCTGGCCGGCAAATTCGGCGGCCGTGAGTATCTCGAGTATCCGGTTGCGCTCAGCATACCGATCTTTCTTTCGTGGATAATTTTCGGCGTTAACTATTTCAGGACCGTGCGCAAGGAGCGCGAACCGTGGCCCGTGTACTACTGGATGTGGGGCACCGGTATCGTGTTTTTCTTTATTACCTACCTCGAGGCCTATCTTTGGGTCATACCGTATTTCCGCGACAACATGGTGCGCGAGATCATGGTGCAGTGGAAAGCGTACGGCGCATTAACCGGTTCATGGAATATGCTCGTTTATGGTACGGCGCTGTACGTAGCTACGCGTATTGCAGGTGACGACAAGCCGGCGCGCTCGAAGCTTGCATTCAGCCTGTTCTTTCTCGGCCTGTTCAACCTGATGTTCGGCTGGGCGCACCACACCTATCTCGTGCCATCGCTGCCCTGGATTCGCACCTTCGCCTATGCGGTCAGCATGACCGAATTGCTGATCCTCGGCAAAATATTGTGGGACTGGCGGGCGTCGCTGGAGTCATGGCAAAAGAATCGCTACTGCAGCGCGTACCGATTCCTGTACGCGGCAGACATCTGGATTTTTATCAATCTGATTCTCGCGCTCATTATCTCGGTGCCGGCGTGGAACCTCTATACACACGGCACGCACATTACGGTTGCGCACGCGATGGGCAGCACGATCGGCATCAATACGATGATACTGCTCGCATCGGTATACTACGTTTTGCGCGAGGAGCTGCCGCAAAAGGTTCGCGACGGCTGCGCAGGGCAGGTAACGCTGGGTTTCTGGCTGGCGAATATCTCGCTTGGCGTATTTTTCCTCGCGTTGATCGCCGCAGGCGTCGGCAAATTCATGTACGACGGTCCCTCGTTCCAGGAAATGATGGCCTCGATCCGGCCGTTCCTCCTGCTGTTCGCTGTATCAGGTATCGGCCTGATGGTTGGCCTGTGGATTGTTCTTTGGCATGCCTACCGGCTGATGGGTACGATTCTCGCTGCCGATCGGCCCGTTGATGTCAAGCTGGGCCTCCCGGTCGGTGCGGATTGATCGTCCGTCATTGAGCCAGGAACTGAGTGCCAGGCACCTGATTGGCATAGAATCGCGTTTCTGATCGATCGCTGCGACCGACCACTCGCACGAGGAGCGCCGTGCGCCTGAAAAATTGCTACAAGTCCGCGGATTTCCGCGAGCTCGCCCGGCAGCGCCTGCCGGCACCGCTGTTCCACTATATCGATGGCGGTGCCGATGACGAGGTTACGCTTCGCCGCAATACCGAGGCATTCGAGGATTGCGACCTCGTGCCCAATGTACTGGCGGGCGTTAAATCGGTTGATCTGTCGACCGAAGTACTCGGGCAGCGCTTATCGATGCCGCTGTTCTTTTCGCCAACCGCAATGCAACGGCTTTTTCATCACGACGGCGAGCGCGCACTGGCGGCGGCGGCGAGAGAGCTTGGCACGATGTTCGGTGTTTCCACGATCGGCACCCGCAGTATCGAAGAGCTTGGCGCATACGAGGACGTGCCCAAGCTGTTCCAGATCTACATCCACAATGATCGCGCGATAACGACCGATCTGATGGCGCGCTGCCGCGAGGCAAATTTCAATGCGCTTGCGCTCACCGTCGACACGATCGTCGCAGGCAACCGGGAGCGCGATCATGTGACCGGCATGACGACACCGCCGCGACTCACGGCGCGCAGCCTTGCCAGTTTCGCGCTGCACCCGCGCTGGACATTCAACTACCTGTTGCGCGAACGATTCGATTTGCCGAACGTGTCACGCTACATCAAACAGGGATCCAGCATCAGCTCATCAGTGATCAATTACATCAATGATCAGATGCGGCGCGACATCGACTGGGACCAGGCGGCACGCATGGTCGAGGAATGGGGCGGACCTTTTGCCATCAAAGGTGTTGTATCAGTTGCGGATGCGAAGCGCTGCGTCGACATTGGTGCAAGCGCGATCATGATTTCAAACCACGGCGGGCGGCAGCTCGACGGTTCCTGCGCCCCGTTCGATCAACTGCAGGCGATAGCGGATGCCGTCGGCGGGCAGATAGAGCTGATCGTCGACGGCGGCGTGCGGCGAGGCACGCACGTGCTGAAGGCGTTGGCGATGGGTGCGACGGCCTGTTCGGGAGGGCGTATGTACCTTTATCCGCTGGCCGGTGCCGGCACGAGGGGGGTGTTGCGTGCAATGCATCTGCTGCGCGACGAGATGGAGCGCGACATGATGTTGATGGGTTGCAGCTCTGTCGGCGAGCTTGACCGGGCAATGCTGGCGCCACGCTCGCCGTTTCGCGGATCAGTCTGAGTGCGCCGCTGCCCGTCAGGGCAGTGCCAGCGAGCTCGTCTTGATGCGGTCCAGCACAATCGAAGACGAGGCGTCCTTGACGCCGGGCATGGCGAGTATTTTTTCTTCAACGAAGCGTCCATACGATTTGAGGTCCGGCGCGACCACGCGCAGCAGGTAGTCGACCTCGCCGCTCATCATGTGGCAGGTTTGCACTTCCGGGTACTTCTGGATGACGTTGCGAAACTTTTTCGCGCGCCCGACGTCCTGGCGTTCGACGTGCACCGACACGTACGCTTCAATTTCGTACCCCAAAGCTGCCGGATTGGTGCGCGCAGCGATTCCCTCGATAACACCACGATCGAGCAATGCCTGCACGCGGCGCTGACACGCAGACGCCGAGAGGTTGACCCGCTCGCCCAGCTCGACCCATGGCATGCGCCCGTCCTCCTGCAGTAATTGCAGGATTTTGGCATCTTTCTTGTCAATCATTGCAGGAACTCACACATTTTCAGGGAATTTAGCGAAAAACGTGCGTGGAATCGAGAAAATTGTATCTGATTTTGCACGGTAATGCGTGGTTCACTGCGCTACCCTGTCAGGAGCTGGTGCC
>JAHHOT010000266.1 GCA_018677555.1 Gammaproteobacteria bacterium
CCAGTGCCCGGCGCAGCGGTTTACCGTCGCCCAGCAGGTGCTGCTGGCCCACGAATTCATCGAGTGAGCGTGGACGCATGCGATCGGCCAATGGCCGGAAACGATCCTCGCGAGCGTCATCGGCCGATGGCCCGGCGAAGAGGTCCCCTACTCCGACGTCGCTCTTGCCTGTAGCCACTGTTCGAACCTCATGCTCCACCCGCCAGCGCCCAGCATGGCGATGCCCAGACCGAACAGTATACCGACAGCGTCGGCCAGCAGATCAACGAGGTCGCTGCTGCGGTAGCTCACGGCGCGTTGACAAGCCTCGATGACCACGCCGAATACGAACAGGCCGAGCGCGATGCGCCAGTACGAGCTCGGCTTGTACTGACCTGCGAACCAGACTGCGAGTCCGGCAAAAGTCGTGAAGTGCAGCCACTTGTCGACCTGCAGTGCGCCAAGCCGGTGAATTTCCGGCCAGAACCACATTGCCGGCATCAGCGCGGCAAACAACACCAGGATCAGCACGGTGACGCCGGCTAAACGCCAGCGACGCGGATGCTGTAGTGGCAGCACCTACAAATCTGCCGATTCAGGGGAAATGGGCACGCCGACCAGGTCGGCATCGGCTGGCGGCGAGAATCTGAAGACGTCCTCGGCGATCGCGGAATTCACATCGACATCGAACAATGCGATCAAGGTAGTCTGTTCGAGGTTGTCGGCAAAGATCAGACGCCGCAACGTGCCGTCGTTGAACCCGAGCTCCACCCGCGTAAAGCCATTGTCGGCGCTCTTCGGCTGCAGACGAACCCATACGGTACCGCGATCGGTGGAGCTGCCGATGTAATCGAAATCGTCGAGCACATCGCCGCCGCCGCCGAGCAACGCGGCGGGCGTGCTGCCCAGCAGTTCCTGTTGCGGCTTGACCGTTACCTGCGCCAGGTCAACGTCATAGCTCCAGATGTTGAGACCGTCAGCGATGAGGATCTGCTCGTAGGGTTCGGAGTAACTCCAGCGAAAGCGGCCGGGCTTGCTGATCGACAGCGTACCGTTCGCCTCTTCGACCAGGTTGTCATTTGCGTCCACAAGCTGCTGTTCAAAACGACCGGACATCGTCTGCACATCGCTGACGAAATGATGCAGCAGGCGCTCGCCTTCGCTCGGCGTTGCCTGCTCGGCGTCCGCCCGGCACGCGACGAGCAAGACTGCCAACGCCGACACTTTTATCAGTCTGGTCCGGTTGTTCATGAATCCACTATTCCTTTGCAGCAGCGGGTACCAGTATTTCCCGCGATCCATTCGACTGGAGCGGGCCGACAAGACCGGCCTCCTCCATCGATTCCACCATGCGTGCAGCCCGGTTGTAGCCGATCTTGAGACGCCGTTGTACGCCGGAAATCGACGCCTTGCGGGTCTCGATAACGATCTGCACCGCCTGGTCGTACAGCGGGTCCTGCTCGGCATCGATTGCGGTCATTCCCGGAATGTCGATGCTACCCGCTCCTGCAATTTGACCTGCCGGACTCTCAAGAATTTCATCGATATAGCGTGGCTGGCCACCTTTTTTCAGGTTGCGGACGACGGCGTGGACCTCATGATCTGCCACGAACGCACCGTGAACACGGGTCGGCAGCGACGTGCCTGGCGGCAGATAGAGCATGTCCCCGTGCCCCAGCAGTGTTTCGGCGCCCATCTGGTCGAGAATCGTGCGCGAGTCCACTTTCGCGGAAACCTGAAAGGCAATGCGGCTCGGAATGTTGGCCTTGATGAGGCCGGTGATCACATCGACGGAAGGCCGTTGCGTTGCCAGCAGCATGTGAATCCCGGACGCGCGCGCCTTCTGCGCCAGCCGCGCGATGAGCTCTTCCACCTTTTTGCCCACGATCATCATCATGTCAGCAAGCTCGTCGATGATAATCACGATAAATGGCAGCTCGGTCAGCGTCGGATGCTCTATCGGCTTTTCATCGTCTTCGAACGGCGGCGGCGTGAACAGGGGGTCCTTGATCGGTTCGCCCCGTTCGATGGCATCCTTGACCTTGCGGTTGTAGCCGCCGATGTTGCGCACGCCCAGCGATGCCATCAGGCGATAGCGCCGCTCCATTTCACCCACGCACCACCGCAACGCGTTCGCCGCCTCTTTCATGTCCGTGACCACCGGCGTCAGCAGGTGCGGGATACCCTCGTAAACCGACAGCTCCAGCATCTTCGGATCCACCATGATGAGGCGGACGTGTTCCGGTTTCGCCTTGTACAGCAGGCTTAGCACCATCGCGTTGATCGCAACCGACTTGCCCGAACCGGTCGTCCCCGCGATCAGCAGGTGTGGCATGCGCGACAGGTCTGCAACGACCGAATCGCCGCTGATGTCCTTGCCGAGGGCAAGCGTCAGCGGCGACGCCAGCTCGTCGTACGCGCGGCTCTTCAGTATTTCGCCCAGCGTGACGAGTTCTCTGTTTTCATTGGGAATTTCCAGACCGATAAACGACTTCCCGGGAATCACCTCGACGACCCGCACGCTCACGACGGACAGCGATCGCGCGAGGTCTTTTGCGAGGTTCGAAATCTGGCTGACTTTCACGCCAGGCGCGGGATCCAGCTCGAACCGGGTAATAATCGGACCCGGCGACACCGAGACAACTTCGACGGCGATGCCAAAGTCCTTGAGCTTCAGCTCGACCACCCGCGACATTGCCTCCAGCGACTCCTCGGAGTACCCGGCTTTATGCGGCGGCGGGTCGTCGAGCAATGACAGTGGCGGCAGATCGCCAGCGGCCGGAGGCTCGAACAGCGGCACCTGACGCTCTTTTTCGGCACGCTCGCTTTGCTCCAGCTTTGCCATCAGCGGCTCGATTCGTGGCGGCGGGCGATTTGCCGTGCGCTTCTGTTCCGCCTCGAACACATCCTGGCGCGCTGCCTGCTGGCGGCGGCCTTCAGCGCGGTCGCGATATTCTCCAAGCTTCGCGCGCAGTGACTCCCAGCCAAGCAGGGACCAGCGGCCCAACCTGTCCATGACGTTCAGCCAGGAGATGCCGAGAAAGAGCGAGATCGAGGCCAGCCAGACGAAAAACAGCAAGGTGCTCGCGCCCAGGAGCTTCATCATGGATTCCATGCCGCGGCCAACGACTTCACCGACTATTCCGCCGGCACTCTCGGGGAAGCCAACCGACGAAAAATGCAGCGTGGCCAGCGCGCAGCTGGTCACCAGCGTGCCAATGAATCCGCTGAAGCGCCACGCGAAGTCGGCGGTGGTGAGCGGTTCGCGGGTTTTCAGGCCCCGGTAGAGCATGAAACCCAGGTAGAACACCATGATCGTGAACAGGTAGGCGGGTCGACCGAAGAAACGAAACAGCAGATCCGCAACCACGGCGCCAAGCCAGCCAATGCCGTTATTGACCTGATCGCTGCCGCTGGCACGCATGTAACCGGGGTCCGATGCATCATAGGTAAACAACGCCACCCACATGAGCAGGGCCACACCACCGAAAACCCACAGCGCGCTCTCGCGTAAGCCGCGCACCACCTGGGCGGACAGCCCGCTCGGGGGCTTTGCCGAAACTTGCGTCTTAGCCATAATAAAGTAGATAGTTAAATAGGCGACATAAGCTATTGATATAATGTAATAATATCAATCGAAAGCGCAGCGCCGGAATGTCGCGTTGCGCAATCCCCCTGGAATCGCTTCAGACGCCACCGAAGATCATGATTCCGGATCGAAAATTGTATCCCGTGTTTTGCCCAACGATAGTCTTTTCCCTAAACTTGCCACACAATGCGACGGCACCGGGCCCAGCCCCAAGCCTTGAATTCACTCACTTCGAACACATTTCCAATAGCCGGGCAGGTGTGGCCAGTTCGGCGAATATCGTGAGGGCAAATTATACATGAGCGACAGCAAACATTGCCGGGTTCTTATCCTGGGCTCCGGCCCCGCGGGCTATGCGGCAGCCGTCTACGCAGCACGCGCCAACCTGAACCCGGTGATGATCACCGGCATCGAGCAGGGCGGTCAGCTCATGACCACGACCGATGTCGACAACTGGCCCGGCGATGTCGAGGGACTGCAGGGCCCGGAACTGATGGATCGCATGCTGCGTCATGCCGAGCGCTTCAACACCGAGGTGGTCAACGATCACATCAACAAGGTGGACCTGTCCGTGCGACCGTTCGAACTGGCCGGCGACTACGGCACATACAGCTGCGATGCGTTGATCATTGCGACCGGCGCGACCGCCAAGTATCTGGGACTGCCTTCCGAGGAAGCCTACAAAGGACGCGGTGTTTCCGCGTGTGCCACCTGCGACGGGTTTTTTTACCGCGGCAAGGATGTCGCGGTCGTGGGTGGCGGTAATACGGCCGTCGAAGAAGCGCTGTACCTCAGCAACATTGCGTCGAAAGTCACCGTCGTGCACCGGCGTGACGCGCTGCGCGCAGAGAAGATCATGCAGGACCACCTTTTTCAGAAAGAGCGCGACGGAAAGGTCGTCATGCAATGGGATCATGTCGTTGACGAAGTGCTCGGCGACGATAGCGGCGTCACCGGTCTCCGTGTACGCAGCACCAGAAAGCCGGATGACAGGACCGATATTCCGCTCGAAGGGGTTTTCATCGCCATAGGCCATAGCCCCAATACGGGGCTATTCGATGGTCAACTCGATATGGAAAACGGCTACATCGTGGTCAAGACCGGACTTGGCGGTGACGCCACGGCGACAAGCGTGCCCGGCGTGTTCGCTGCCGGCGACGTTGCCGACCAGGTGTACCGTCAGGCGATTACTTCGGCCGGCGCGGGCTGCATGGCGGCGCTGGATGCCGAGAAGTATCTCGATGCACTGGAACTCAACGAGGCTGCAAGCGACGCCGCGTAATGCAGTGGTCCCGTATTCGTGATCGATATTCTGCAAGGACTCGCCGACGTCGGAGCCCGCGAGTGGAACACTCTCGCCGGGGATGAATACCCCTTCCTGAAGCACGAGTTTCTGTCCGCAGCTGAGGCGACCGGCTGCGTGTCGCCGGAAACCGGCTGGACCCCCTGTCACCTTATCAGCCGTCGCAGCGACGGGACGCTCGCGGGTGCGCTGCCGCTTTACCGCAAAACACATTCATGGGGAGAGTTCGTGTTCGACTGGGGTTGGGCCCAGGCGTATGAACGCGCCGGGCTGTCGTACTACCCCAAGCTGGTTTCCGCAGTACCGTTCACGCCGGCAGCAAGTCGGCGCCTGTTGCTGGCAGACCGCGACGATCGGGATACCGCGCTCGA
>JAHHOT010000223.1 GCA_018677555.1 Gammaproteobacteria bacterium
GCTAAATCTCGAGTGATAAAAAATCCATTCAAAACTTCGTCAATCAACAGTTCTCACAAAGACAAAAAGGAAATAGTGAAATGAAAATGACTCCCAGCGAAGCCTTCGTTGAGACGATGGTCGCCCACGGCGTCAAACACATGTTTGGCATCATGGGCTCGGCGTTCATGGACGCCATGGACATTTTCCCACCCGCAGGTATACGGCTCGTGCCGGTCGTGCACGAACAGGGCGCCGCGCACATGGCCGACGGCTACTCGCGTGTCAGCGGCCGGCAGGGTGTGTGCATCGGTCAGAACGGACCGGGCATCAGCAACTGCGTAACCGCGATTGCGGCGGCGTACTGGGCGCACTCTCCGGTGGTCATCGTGACCCCGGAAGCCGGTTCCATCGGCATCGGTCTCGGCGGATTCCAGGAGGCTAACCAGCTGCCGATGTTCGAGGAATTCACCAAGTACCAGGGTCACGTCAACAACCCGAATCGCATGGCGGAATTCACCGGGCGCTGTTTCGACCGGGCGTTGTCGGAAATGGGGCCGACGCAGCTCAATATTCCACGGGATTACTTTTACGGCGACATCAACGTCGAGATTCCGCAGCCAATGAAAATCGATCGCGGTCCCGGCGGCGAACGAACCCTCGCGGAGGCTGCCGAGCTCCTGGCACAGGCCGAGTTCCCGGTCATCGTTTCCGGTGGCGGTGTTGTCAACGCCGATGGCGTGGACGAATGCAAGGCGCTCGCCGAAAGGCTTGGCGCCGCCGTCGTCAACAGCTATCTGCACAACGATTCGTTTCCGGCGAGTCATCCGCTATGGTGCGGACCGCTCGGCTACCAGGGATCGAAGGCGGGTATGAAGCTGATCAAAAAGGCCGACGTGGTGCTCGCACTGGGTACCCGGCTTGGGCCCTTCGGCACATTGCCGCAGTACGAGATGGAATACTGGCCGGAGAACGCGAAGATCATCCAGGTCGACGCCGATCACAGGATGCTCGGCCTGGTGAAGGAGATCTCGGTCGGCATATGCGGCGATGCCAAAGCGGCGGCGGAGTCGCTGTTGCGCCGGCTGGACGGCAGATCGCTCGCCGGCGACGCGAACAGGGAAGCGCGCGGCAAACGGATTGCCGACGAAAAGGCGGCCTGGGAAGCCGAACTGGACGAATGGATTCACGAGAAAGACGACTTCAGCCTGCAAGCGATCGCGGAAGCCGGCGAAGGCATGCTGCATCCTCGCCAGGTTCTGCGCGAACTCGAAAAAGCGATGCCGGAAGACGTCATGGTGTCGACCGACATCGGCAACATCAACTCGGTTGCGAACAGTTATCTGCGTTTCGAGAAGCCTCGCAGTTTCTTCGCCGCCATGAGCTTTGGCAACTGCGGCTACGCGTTTCCGACCATTATCGGCGCGAAAGTAGCTGCGCCGGACAGGCCCGCCATCTCCTATGCCGGCGACGGCGCGTGGGGCATGAGCATGGTCGAAACGATGACCTGCGTGCGCGAGGACATTCCCGTCACCGCCGTCGTTTACAACAACGGGCAGTGGGGCGCCGAGAAAAAGAACCAGGTGGATTTCTATGATCGCCGCTTTGTTGCCGGCGAGCTGGACAACCAGAGTTTCGCAGGTATCGCCAGGGCGATGGGCGCCGAGGGCGTCGTGGTTGATCGGCTGGAGGACGTCGGGCCACAGCTCGAAGCCGCCGTCGACCGGCAGATGAACGACCGCAAAACGACCGTCATCGAAATCATGTGCACGCAGGAACTTGGCGACCCGTTCCGCCGCGACGCACTGTCGAAACCGGTCCGTTACCTCGACAAGTACAAGAGTTATACCTGATTAGACGCCGGCAGCGTCAACCAGTCGAGCAGAAATCGATTGACCGCGTCGGGCCGCTCGAGCGGCAACAGGTGCCCGGTTCTCGACACCATCTCCAGCGTTGCGCCGGCTATGCCATTCAGCAGACGTTCGTGCCCATCGACCGGGGTAACGAGGTCATTGCGCCCGCAAAGAATCCGGGTTGGGACCGAGATGGTGGCCAACATGTCGCAACAGTCGTCGCGTTTCATCGCAACGACCTGCTGGCGACAAAACTCGTCGACACCGAGTTCCTCGCCCATCTCGACCAGGCATGTCCGCGTTGATTCCGTATGCGGCCCGCGGGGAAACACAACCAGTTTTCCCATGTCCACGAGCAGCCCACGGTAGTTTTCACGAGCCTTGTCGATCAGTCGTTGCCGCTGTGTGACTGCTGCTTCGTTGTCCGCATAGGGCGATGCCGAGATGAGTGCCAGGCGGGCGACAGAAATATCGCGGCGCTTGAGGATGTCCAGCGCTACGTAGCCACCGAGCGAAAACCCGACCAGCGACAGCGGAGCGGACGGTGACTGTTCGAGTACCGCATCCGCCATCTGGCCAACCGAGTCGCATCCGACTATGTCGGCGACGATGACGTCGGCCGCCTCGCCGAGCGCGCCGGCTTGTTGCGACCACAGTGTTCGCGTATTGCCGAGGCCCGGAATCAGGACGATCGTCGGATTCGAATTCTGCGTCATTCAGGCGGGAACTGGCGATTGAAGACGGTCATTCGGCGAGCGGCGCCGGTTGCCAGCCAGCTTCGTTTGCGGGCGGCAGCACGCGCGCCAGCATTGCACGGTCATACTGCCCGCGCCATTGCTGCACCTGGCCGTCGCGACCTGCAACAGCAAGGTCAACAGTACGAACGACGCAAGCGGGGCGATTTTCATGACCAGTCCTTCATCGAAGTCAGTCGGCTGCAGTGACGGGGAAAATGCGGCCTTCGTACACTGTGCCCCAGATCGCAACGTCTTTCAGTTCCATCGGGTCTACTTCCAGTGGATCCGCTTCCAGGATGGTGAAGTCCGCACGCTTGCCAGCGACGATGCTGCCGATTTCGTGCTCCATGCGCAGTGCGAAAGCCGCGTCTATGGTTACGGCGCGCAGGCTGTCATAAACACTGATGCGCTCCGCCGGCGCCATGAGCGTGCCGTTTGCCGTCACCCGGTTGACCGCCACCCAGGCAAGCGTCAGGGGTGCCGCCGGTGCCATCGTAAAATCCGAGTGCAGCGACACGGCCATGCCACTCCTTATCATCCCCCCGATGCGCGACATCTGCGACGCGCGGTCGTAGCCGAGCCCGGTATCAGCATAGGCGTCAGCGAGCGCCCACAGGTAATAGGGCTGCGCGGACACGGCAGCGCCCAGGGTCGCAGCGCGGCGCAGCTGGTCGTTGGTTGAATAGCCCACGTGATGCAGCGTGAAGCGGTGATCCCGTCGCGGTGTCTCGTCGACGAGTGTGTCGAGTATGTCGAGAACCACATCGAGCCCTTCGTCTCCGTTGACGTGTACGTGGATCTGGTAACCTTTTTGCCAGAATGCGCGGGCCAGTAACTCGAGATCTGCCGGTTCCGTGAGCCACTTTCCCTCGTGGCCGTCGGTATAGCCGGGCGCGTTCATGCGCATGTATTGCGCGAAAAATGCACCGTCCGCAAGCAGTTTCACATGGCGGTCGATGCGCACCTTGTCCGTCGAGTGCTGCAGGTAATTCTCAAAGCTCAACGCGATTTCGGCGGGCGACGAATCGACCGCCGGGTGGATGACCGCTGGCACGATGACGACACGGAACGGTACGCGGTCGTTGCCGAACACGTTTTTCTGCAACAGCACCTCTTTTTCGAAACCGAAGTAGCCGCCGGCACCCATGTCGGCAATTGTGGTTATGCCGCCTCTGTGCACGATTTCGACGAGCCGTGCGTAGGCGCTGGCGAGGCGGTCCGGCGCGAGCAGGTAGGCGGCGAGCGGTTTCGCTGCAAACTGGACCAGCCCCTGCTCGGAAAAAGACCCACGCTGCAAATCGACTTCATGGTGCGGCGACGGCGCGTCCGGGTCGACGCCCAGCCAGCGAAGTCCTGGGGTATTCGTAATGACCTCGTGAAAGGATCGCTGCCATACGATCAGTGGCTGCTCGGGCGCGATGTCGTCCAGCTCCTGCCGTCCCACCTGTCCGTGCCAGATTTCGTGAAAGCCCCAGGTGATGAACGGCTTGCTTCGGTCGGACGCGCGTACCGCCGCGCGCAGCACAGAAAGATAGCGATCGTGGCCACGCACATGCTCGACCTTCCAGCCAGGGAGATTCCACTCGTGTGGCGTAATCCAGTGTGTGTTGAGTAACAGGCCTGCCAGTGGCGGGTGCAGGTGATTGTCAATCAGGCCAGGCAACATGTACTTGTCGGCGAAGACATCATCGACAGAGTGCGGCCGTGCTTCGAGCCATGGCCGCATCGAGTCGAGCGTACCAACGGCGACAATGCGGCCATCGGAAACGGCAACGGCGTCGGCTCGCGGCAACGAATCGTCCATCGTGATTACGGATTTTGCGGTAAACACCGTAATGGCTTCCGACTGCGCCGCTGCCGCCGTGGCAAAAAGCGAAACACAGATGAACGACGCTGCGCTAGCGATCGCTCGACGGCGGAATGAGGCCAGTGACATCGTGAAACCCTCGCGGTAGTTCGAATTCGCTGGACGGCGCCCGCCTGCTATCTTAGTCTTGTTATGAAAGCGTTGCATCTTTCGCGAGGGTCGCTGTCGGGGGTCCTATGCTACTGAAAAGAATCATAATACTGGTCATTGTCGGGCTGACCGCCTGTGCACGGTCCGATAACGGCGCCAGCCCCGCCGATGCTGCAGACATCGTCTTCAGGGGGTCCAACATCATCACCGTCGACGAGGCTCATGCGGGCGCCACGGCGGTCGCCGTGAAAGGCACAGATATCGTCGCAGTCGGCAGCGTCGACGACGTTTCGAAACTCGTCGGCGACGCTACGCGGGTTGTCGAGCTTGGCGACCGGGCATTGGTGCCGGGCTTCATAGACGCGCACGGGCATATGGCGTTCGTTGCCCGCCTCGTCGACTTTGCCAATCTGTCGTCGCCACCGGTCGGTCCTGTCGAGACGATAGACGACCTGGTGCGCATCCTGACACAACACATCGAGGCATCGGGCGCCGCGCCGGGCGAGTGGGTATACGGCTACGGTTATGACGATTCGCTACTGGCCGAGAATCGCCACCCGAACCGCGACGATCTCGACCGGGCGTCGACGCAGCACCCGATCGCGCTGATGCACGTGTCCGGTCATCTGGCCGCCGTCAATTCGGCGGCGCTCGCTGCCAAAAACGTCAACAGCCTGTCCGAAAACCCGCCCGGTGGTGTAATCCGGCGGCGGCCCGGAACGAGCGAGCCGAATGGCGTCATGGAAGAGTTGGCCGCGTTTCAGTTCGTGATGAACGATTTCGACAAGATCGATCCGGCCCGGTTGCAGGAAATGGTACGAGAGTCGGTCGACATCCACGCAAGCTTCGGGATTACGACGATTCAGGACGGCGCATCGACCCTGGCCGACGTGACGGCAATGACCGATGCAGCCGCCAGCAAACCGTTCAATGCGGACGTCGTCGCGTTCCCGATGGCCACGACGCTTGACGACGAGACTTTGGATTCGATTCAACCGAGCGCAGGCTACGTTGGTGGATTTCGTGTTGGCGGCATCAAGTTCATGCTCGATGGTTCGCCGCAGGGCCGCACCGCGTATCTGTCAGAGCCTTATGCCGAGGGTCCGCCCGGCGCAGACGCCGACTATCGCGCCTACCCGGCGTACCCGGCCGAAGAATTCAATCCGCGCATCGCGCGCCTGATCGAAGCGGGCGTGCCGACCCTCGTGCATGCCAACGGTGATGGCGCGATTGACATGTTGATCGAGGGCGTTGCATCGGCGCTCGAACAAACGGGCCCGAAGGATCATCGGACGGTTGTGATCCACGCTCAGCTGACGCGCGAGGACCAGCTGCATCGTTACAAGGAGCTCGGCCTGGTGCCGTCCTACTATGCCGTGCACCCGTTTTTCTGGGGCGACTGGCATCGCAAGAGCTTTGGCGACGACCGTGCGCTTTTCATTAGCCCTGTTGCGAGAACCGCGGAGCTGGGGATTCCGTTTTCGATACACAACGATTCGCCGGTTGTGCCACCGGACGTGATGCGCCTGATGTGGGTCGCGGTCAACCGCAAGACCCGCAGTGGCTTTGTCCTTGGCGCCGATCAGCGCGCGACCCCGATGCAGGCATTGCATGCCGTGACGCTCGGGGCGGCCTACCAGTATTTCGAGGAAGACCGCAAGGGCTCCATCACCCCCGGCAAACAGGCGGACCTGGTCGTTCTCGGCGCTAACCCGCTGACCGTCGACCCGGACACGATCAAGGACATTCAAATCGTCGAAACTTTCGCGCGCGGCAAATCCATCTACCGGAACAAGAACTAGCAGCGTGTTTAAAAACGCAGTTTTTCGGCAGGCTGCGACCGGCACAGGGATGTGCTGACATTTTCGATGGTTGTAAGCCATTGAAAATGCGAGCCAATTGAAAACCGCGCTTTTCAGTTGGCGAGGTTGAAAAAGCCACGGATGGCTTTTTCAACAGACTGCTAGGCGGCGGCGGTTCCGGCGCGGGGGACGCGCTCGACCGGGGCACAGCGTTACAGGGGGCAATACATATGCGAATCGTTTCGGCCATTGTGCTCGCACTGGTGGCGCAAAACAGCTACGCCAGCA
Source organism: Gammaproteobacteria bacterium (assembly GCA_018677555.1). Lineage (GTDB taxonomy): Bacteria > Pseudomonadota > Gammaproteobacteria > Steroidobacterales > Woeseiaceae > JAHHOT01. The sequence continues at coordinate 6,617 of JAHHOT010000223.1, forward strand.
TCGACCAGGCGATTGACGACGCATTCCGGCCGATCGCAAGCGTGTTCGTCGAGGTAGTTTTCTTCTCGGTCCCGGTCGGGCAGTCGCAGCTTCCGTTGATTGTCGTCTGGCTGATTGCCGGCGCTATTTTCTTCACGTTCTACCTCGGATTCATCAATGTACGCGGTTTCTGGCACGCCATTCGCATCGTGGCAGGCAAGGAAGACAAAGCGCCAAAGGCACCGGGCGAGGTGTCGCACTTCCAGGCACTGACCACGGCGGTCTCCGGTACTGTCGGCGTCGGCAATATCACCCACGTCGCTGTCGCGATATCGATTGGCGGTCCCGGCGCGACGTTCTGGCTGATCGTGGCGGGATTCTTCGGCATGGCGTCGAAATTCGTCGAATGCACGCTTGGCTTCAAATACCGGCAGATAAACCCGGACGGTTCGGTATCCGGTGGTCCCATGTTCTATATGGACAAAGGCCTCGCCGAGCGCAATCTGCCCCGCCTCGGCAAGACCATGGCCTGGTATTACGCGATTTGCATCATGGTAGGCACCCTCGGCATTGGCTGTATGTTTCAGGCCAACCAGGCCTATGTGCAGTTCGTCAATGTCACCGGCGGTGAAAACAGTCCCGTGGCACAGAATGGCTGGATGTTCGGTGCAGTCCTGGCCATCCTCACTGCGCTGGTGATCGTCGGCGGCATCAAGAGTATCGCGCGTGTGACCTCCCGGCTGGTGCCTTTCATGGCATTGCTGTACGTCGGCACTGCCCTGGTCGTCATCGGCGCCAATTTTTCGGAAATACCGTCCGCGGTTTCCGCGATTGTCAGCAACGCGTTCAGTCCGC
>JAHHOT010000232.1 GCA_018677555.1 Gammaproteobacteria bacterium
GGCACATGCCAAGCACCTGGACAAAGACCGGGTTCTCCCGCCATAGCCCCTTGACGAAATCGTCCGCCGCGCTGCTCTCCTTGCGTGGCATCTATCGCTCCTCCGCTGCGCTGCGAGCCGGGAACCGATCAACGTTATTTTCCAGCAACGGCACCCAGTGGTTTGCGCTGCTATTCAATATTGCTCCGATGGCTTCGGAGGTAATCGTTGCGCCAGTGATTCCGTCGATCTGCCAGGGCTCAGACTTCTGGCCCTCGTCGACGGTGACGATCGGGCGCAGCAATGCATCGCCACCCTGCGCAAGCGTCGCGTCCAGCTTCGTGAAGTTGGCGGTAAAGTGAGGTTCGGTCTCGACCCGGTCGCCGAGGCCTGGCGTCTCCTTGCTTTCCAGTATCTTCAGGCCAACGATCGCATCGAGCTCAAATGAATACGCGTAGATCAACTTGATGTTGTCCTGATACCCCATTCCCTGGGCGGTAACGACCGCGCCGACCAGTCGTCCGTCGGCGTCGTAGCCGAGGTACACCGGCAGCGCTCCAACGTCGATCGTTTTTCGTAGCTGGCCGTCTGAAGCAACTGAAACTGCGTCGGTCGCAGCTGCCTCCGGCAACACCTGCGCGATGGCTTGTCGAAGAAACCGTTGCTGGTTTTCGAGAATTCGCGCCTCGGTGCCCTTGAAAACTGCAACAACCAGTACAGCACAAAGCGTCGCTATGCCGACGATTGCCCGGTACATCGACCAGGCGGATGTCGGTGGTTGCCGATTGGGACTCGCCGCGGTCATCCCGTACCTCTCCTGACGCCGAAAACTCTCGGTTGAATCATCCTGTCGATGTGCGGAGAGACGGCGTTCGCGAGCAGAATGGCGTACATTACGCCCTCCGGCATCCCGCCCCAAAAGCGAATCACGACAACGAGGCTGCCGATCAATGCACCATATAACCAGCAACCAGCGTTGGTTATCGGGGTAGCCACCGGATCGGTAGCCATGAATACGGCGCCGAGCATCAGGCCGCCGGACAACAGCATGAAATGGGGTTGCGGATAGGTAACCGGATCAAAAAACGCGAACGCCCCGCTGATAACGGCAACGGTCGCGAGGATCGAGACGACGATCCTCCAATTCATCATTTTGCGTGCAATGAGGTACAGGCCACCGAGGAGGATGAGCATCGAGCTTGTCTCGCCCGCGGAGCCGGACGTAAGTCCGAAGAAAAGCTCGGGGCTCGCCGTCTGAATTCCATCGAATTTCATCATGGCCAGGGGCGTCGCGGCTGTGACACTGTCGAAGACCGGACTCACGAACGGAATTGTCAGAGTCGACGACGGAATATCGAAGAATTGCCCGCTAGCCGACGGTGCGTTCCAGTGCGTCATTGCTTGCGGAAACGCCGCCTGCAAAAACGCCCTGCCCACCAAAGCAGGATTAAAAGCGTTGCTACCCAAACCGCCAAACAGGAACTTGCCGATCGACACACCGAAAAAACCGCCCACCGCGACCATCCAAAGCGGGAGATGAGGCGGCAGCGTTAGTCCGTAGAGAAGGCCGGTAACCGTTACCGACCAGTCGCCCAGCGTACCGGGCCGATTGGACAGCTTCCCGAGGAACCGCTCGGTCGCAACGCAGCTGATGATCGCGGTCGTCAATACGAGTGCGGCGGCGATACCAAACACATATACGGCGAAGACGGTGACCGGCAGCAGTGCGACGACCACGTTGCGCATGATCGTGTCAACGCTGTCGCCGCTGGTGACATGCGGCGACGAGCCAATGCCGAGCGTCTTATGCAGCACGCTCATTTCGCCGGCTCCAGCTTCCGCACCATCTTTTTGGCGAGTCGAAAGTATTGCACCAGCGGGATATGCGATGGACACACGTAAGAGCAGGCACCGCACTCGAAGCAGTCCAGCAAATTGTAGTTCTCCGCCATTTGCAGGTATTCCTCGTGCCTGGCCAGCAGGCCCAGCTGCGAGGGATTCAGAAAGATCGGGCATGCTTCGACACAGCGGGCACAGTGGATGCAGGGGTAGACTTCGATGTTTTCGCCAATCTCGTCGGTCGTGAAGGCGATGATCCCGGATGTGCCTTTCGTAACCGGGATATCGAGATTCGACACGGCCGCACCCATCATCGGCCCACCGAGGAACACCCGCGACAGGTTCTTCAACGTGCCCGTTTGCTCGAGCGCAAAGCGGACCGTCGTGCCGATCGGTATGCGGTAATTGCCTTTATGCCGCACACCGGGGCCGCCGATAGTGATCACGCGCTCCTGAATGCCGCGGCCGTGCGGCAGCAGGCGTCCGATCTCTGCCGTCGTCGCAACGTTGACGCAAATTGCACCTACATCGACCGGCAACCCGCCGGAGGGCACCTCACGCCCGAGCAGTGCTTGGATGAGGAGTTTTTCTGCGCCCTGCGGGTACTTGACCGGGCACACATGGACAGTCACCGGCAAATCGTCGGGAAGCTGCTGACGCAGCTTGTCGGCCGCGTCCTGCTTGTTCGACTCCACGGCAATGATCGCCTCGCCCGCACCGGTTGCTCGCAGGAGATACCTGACGCCCAATATGACGTCCGCCGTCTGTTCGAGCATCACGCGATGATCGGTCGTCAGGTAAGGCTCGCACTCGACACCGTTGACAATCAACGTGTCAAGGTGCTTTCCCTCGGGCACTTTGAGCTTTACGTGGGTTGGAAAAGCCGCGCCGCCGAGACCGACGATTCCCGCCTTTTGAATCGCAGAAATTATCTCCACCGACGATGCGCTGGCCAGGTCGCATGGCTCTCCTTCGGCAACTTCCTGCGACGATGCGGGCTGCGCCTGCAGATAGATACTGGTGATCATGTCGCCGCTGATGCTCGGTGCGAGCGCGATTCGCCTGACTATGCCCGTAGCGGGGGCATGCATGGCAACCGAGAGAAAGCCATCCGCTTCGGCAATAGTCTGACCACGCACGACTTCCTGCCCTTCCCGCACAATCGGAACCGCGGGTTTTCCAAGATGCTGGCTTAGCGGCACCACAAGCGTCGGAGCAAACGGGAACCGACGGATCGCGAGGTGACAAGTGTCGTCCTTGTGCTCCGGCGGGTGTATACCGTGCCTGAATGTCTCAGTGCGCGCGAACCCGAGCATCACTCCGTTCCATGCCTGCAAACAGGCTCAATTGAATTTCTCCCCGCGCTTGATCCATTTATCGATGTCCCTGGCGCTTCGATCCCTTGGCAGTCCGGGATGAATGATTTGCGCCGTACATTTTTCCGCAGACTTGACCAGGTCGCGATATGGTCCAGCCTCGGCCGACTTGATGTAGGCTTTCTTGTCGTCGTTGTAGGCAAAAATCTGTGGATTAATAATGATGCACTCGTCGCAGGCCGTGCATTCATCGGTATCGACCCACGGTGCCATGTAGTCGCCGGATTCAGCGGCAACCGGCCTCGTCTCATTCGCGGTTGCGCCAGCCTCTGCGACCGCCGCCCCACCCGACGCAAGCACCGACGAAATATCGAGCGATGATTCTCCGGCAACCAGCCCCATCAGGCCTGACGCAATTTTTTGCACGACTTCCTGGCGAATCCGTGATTCGAGTTGATCCTCGCCTTCTGATTCGACAACCTCGGTGTCCGCCAACGCCCGCAGCATGGTCCAGAAGTCCCGCCGCTCCTCCGCCGACCTGACCATAGAATCGTCAACCAGCAGACGACTGAGTTCTCGATTGGCGTCTAGCGCCCACACATACGGGACCTTGCCCTCGCGACCATCGTCATCAAGCTCGAGGTACTCGCTGACGACGACCATGTCCTCATGCCAGGCATCGCGTGGCACCTTCCTGAAATGTTTGCGAAAACGAGTCTCGGTAACGGCAAAATCGACGAATGTCGTTGACAGCTCCATTTCCCGGGGCTGCCCACGTTCGAGATAGTGAATTTTGCTGACAAACCAGTCCTGGTTAATCGCCGGATTGCCGTCCAGGTCGATGCAGTCTGCAACCGTTCTGCCGCGATCCGGGTCATAACGGAACAGCGGATAGGCACGGGACTCCACGGCGAGTTTTGCCTGGTGATGACCCATGTCGTCACCGATACCGTGCTCCGGCTGACAGGATGTGTATAAATTGAAAAGCGCCGGGCGCCGCGACATCAACCCTTCCACAAACCCCTCAATCATATGGTTCGTGTACGCGATCGTACTTTGCATGAAATACGTCGTGCGATGTGCAATTGCGATGAGTCCGATCTCCTTGCGGATCTCTTCCTTTCCTCTTTTTGCTTCGCCGAACTGCGCCATATCCGAGATCTGCCCGAAGAAGCCGGAGGTACATGCCTGGCCCCCGGTGTTCGAGTACACCTGCGTGTCGACGACAAGCACTTTCACCGGTTTGCCCGACATCATGGCCCGTGACAGGTTCTGAAATCCGATGTCGTACATTGCACCGTCACCACCGACCGCGACCACCGGTGGACACAGATGAAACTCCTCATCGGTGAAGTCTTGCCAATTGAAATAGCGTAATTCTTCTGCGTGTGCCTGCGGGTCGTACTTGTCGGATAGCGCGCGCTCAGCGAGGCGAATAGTCTTGAAGCCCTCCGCCATTTTCGCCATATGCCCCTCGAAGACGCCCATGGCCATCGAGACGCTGTCCTGAAACAGGTGGTTGGCCCAAGGGAAAGGGTACGGGTTGAACGGGAATGTGCTGCCCCACACGGAAGTGCAGCCGGTTGCGTTCAACATGCCCATACTGGCGCGGCCTTTACCCGTCGTACCATTCTGATAGCGCCACTTGAGATCGTTCAGCTTCGCGATCAGGTCGGTGACATGCTTGAGCCAATCGCGATCGATGAGCTCAGCCTCACGCGTTTTCTCGATGCGATCCGCGATCTTGGCCAAAGTCAGGTCGCCATCCGCATCCTGATCGAGCACGGCCTCCATCTCCTCGGTATCGGCGAGGTCGATTTCGCCGACCAGTTGCAACTGCACGTGCTTCTTCAGACGGGCAATCAGATCGTCGATCTTTGCCACATGTTTCTCAACCCGCGGCTGTACCAGAGATTCCACAGTTGCGATAAACAGGTGGATTACCGTCTTTTCCGAGCAACCGAGGCAGGCACCATCGCCGCTGGCAAACGGCAGGTACGCATCTTTATTCAGCAGAATCGTCTCGAGAGCGCCAACTCCCTCCTCCAGGTCGTCGACCCGGATGTATTTCTGCGGCGTATTTGGCAAGTCCAGCCAGAAGTCCCAGTTCTTCCTCAATCGCTCGATGGAATCGGGCGTCTGTGTCATCGGGCGCAGCGCATCGTCCCGGCAGACCTCTACACACTCCATGCATCCTTTGCAGGTATAGGGATCGACCGTGATGCTCAGCAGTCCACCAGCGCCAGCCTGCTTCTTCTCCGGCAACGTGAAATATGGCCGACAAAGTGCGAACTGAAAATCGCCCAGCTCGTCCCGGAAGTCTTCGAACTCTTCCTTGAGGCCGGTTCTGTCGTCTTTGCCGAGGCTCGGATCGGCGAGCACCGAATCAATTGCGCTGTCGATGATCGCCGGAACGGAATCGGTCTCCTGCGCCCGCGCGAGCAGCCGCTGCAGCTGACTTTCCATTTTGCGAACCGCTCGCGGCAGCAGCTCTGTTTTCTTTCCGCGTTTCCTGAGCCGCTGCACGACGGTGTCCAGCACCTGGCCAACTTCGTTGACGAGACCGGGAATCGCAGTATCCGGACAAACGGTGTAGCAGTCGCCGCAGCCCGTGCAATTCTCCGGGATGAATTCCGGATGTTCAAAACGGATCGACGTCATATCGCGAAAATGCGACGAGACGGCCGGCATGAGGCTCATACTCATGAATGGATCCGCGGGGACCGATTCGCCGGAACCGGAGGCATACATGCTGCCCGTCTGTGCCCAGAACCGATGAATGTCTGACGATCTCGACGCCGACTCAGGCTCCCGCTTCACCATCAGGGGAACCGGAAGGTGACCGTTGCCTTTGGACTTGCTGTCACCGGGATTCTTGTCGGTCACTTCCGATATTTCTTCGAAGCCGCGCCGGACGACCCGCATGTTGTCCTCCACCACGCGGGCACCTTTAGAACCGAATTTCTCCTGCAGCTGGCTGCGTATCGCGTGCAGCAGTTTGTTTTCATCAAGGCCGTGTATTTCCAGCAATGGGGAGGTTGCAAAGAACGCGCCCTGGAAGGCAATGCCCTGCATTCGCAGCTGCAGTTCCGGATCCGTTGCTTCTTCCCGGGCGATTTTGAACGCATCCAGGTAAAAAACGCGGATGCCCTTTTCGGAAATCGTTTTACGATACCGATACGGAATCGACTCCCAAAATTGCACGGAGGACGTTGCGTCGCTTTGCATTACCAGAACGCCGCCGTCGTTTAGCCCCGCAACCGCATTCGTGTGGCTGAATACGTTCGGATCCGGCGACAGAACGACGTCGACGTAGTGATATTCACAGTTGACCCTGATTGGTTCGGGCGCGGCAGAAAGATAGTAACTCGTTGGCTGTCCCTTCTTCTCTGAACCGTATTTTGGATTCGCCTTGACGTGATAGCCCAATAGATCGAACAACGTCATTGCCAGATTCTTGCCGGTCGTAATTGCGCCCCAGCCGCCAACAGAGTGCATGCGCACGGTAATGCTTCCTTCCGGCATCAGGTTCGGATTCTCGCTACCGCGCAACGCCAGCTTTGCAACGTGCGGATAGGCATCGGTCACCGATTGCTGGTAAATCTCCTGTTTGGGCGTCATCGCGGAGTTGCGAACAAAGTCGATCGACAGGTAATACATCCTTTGCTGCGCGCCGCCCGGAAGCATGTTCTCTATCGCGGCGACGACCCCCTCAGGCTGCAGATCGCGGCTGCCGAGACCAAATGAGCCGGAATAGAGGTCCGGCAGGTCCTTTAGCGACCGGTAACTGGCGAGTTCTGCGTGTGCGGGACTACTCCCGCTGCGGCCGTTCTCCAGGCACTTGTTTAACGTCGAACGAATCTCACGCATCAGCGGCAGATCGGATGCGAGCGGCTGGTCGACGCGCTCCAGTACCGCCACGCCTTTTCGCCCTCTCAGAATCTGACTAACGAGATCGCCTGGAAACGGTCGGAACATGAGAAGGTTGACGACGCCAACCTTGACGCCCCGATGTTCACGCATAAAGTCGGCGACCGCTTCCGCCGTCGGGATCAGGCTGCCCTGACCGAGAATGAGGTAGTCGGCATCATCGCTTCGGTATGTGAGTACGCGGGCGTATTTCCGGCCTGTAAGTTGGAAAAACTCGTCGAATGCCCTGTCCGCGAGGGCTTGCACGTGATCGAAGAAATACGGCCGCTGCGCAGCCACGCTCTGCATGTACGAGTCCTGGTTCTGCACGACGCCCGACATCATCGGGTCGTCCACCGTCCACAACTCGGGTATACGCCTGCGTTTTTCTCCATAGATTATTTTTTGCGCCGGCGTCGGCGTACCAATGATGTCATCAGGAGTACCCAGGTACTCCTTGATGAGTTTGCGTTCCGGCAGCAAGAGCGATTCGATGAGATGGGTTGTGAGAAACCCGTCCTGCGCAACGATGCCTGGCGTCAAAGCCAGTTCAGCAACGCGATGAGAAACGATGTTCAGGTCTGCTACGTGCTGCGCGTTCTTGGCGAACACCTGGAAGAAGCCGGTGTCGTCGACGCAATGGTAATCGTCGTGGCCAGCATGGACGTTGAGGCTCGCTTTGGTCATCGCCCTGCAGCCCATATTCAGGACATAAGTCAGCCGCTTGCCCGCTGCCGCGTACAATGACTCATGCATGTACGCTATGCCCTGGCCGGATGAAAAGTTGGCCGCGCGCAAACCGGTCATCGACAGGCCCGCCGTGACAGCCGCGGCTGAGTGCTCGCCTTCCGGCTCAATAAAAATCAGCGGCCGGCCGGAAACGTTTATATGCCCCGCCGCGGCGGCTTCTGCCCAGTACTCACCCATTTGCGTTGACGGAGTGATTGGATACGCCCCGGCACCGTCGCTCGATTCGCGCTCGCACATGATTGCGGCGCTGTTGCCGTCCATTGCGGCGCGTATTCCCGGGTATTTATATTCCTTGGATTTCCTGGTCATTTATTCAGTTCAGCCAATCAGGTTGAAGATACACGCCGCGCGCCATGACGAATCACCCTGTGTGCCGCGCGCCCGGTAACCGGTCCCTTGTCGACATCAAACCAGACAATCGCGCCGGTCGGACAGCGCTCGATCGCGCCCTGCCCTCCTGCGCTTTTTTCATAGTTCACAATCGGCAGGTTGTCGATCATTGTTATAAGACCCGCCGGCGCATCGACCGCACATTTGCCACAGGCGTCGCAGGCAACGTCGCACTCCTCGAGGGCCGCGTCCCCACGCTGCAAGTTTTTGCAGGCAACCCAAAGCCGGTGGCTGACGGGGTGCAGGGAAAACAAGTCCTTTGGGCAGGCATCGACGCAGTCGCCACAAGCAGTGCATTTGTCTTCGATAACGACCGGCAGGTCATGTTCATTCATAACGATCGCATCCACGTCACAAACCGCTTCGCAGTCGCCCAGGCCCAGGCACCCCCAAAAGCAGCCTTTGCCGCCCCCGGAGACCAACGCGGCACCGCGGCATGAATCAAGGCCCTCGTAACGCGCGCGATTGCGAGCGACGTTGCTGCCTCCCGCACAGGCCAGTCTGGCAACGACTTTTTCTTCCGAGCCCACGTCGACACCAAGAAATTCAGCGATGTATTCTTTCTCGTCCTCGCTGATGACCGTGCACTTGGCCGGGAGAGCGCTGCCAGCGGCCATAGCCTCAGCCAGACCCAGGCAGCCCGGGAATCCGCACGCACCGCAATTTGTTCGGGGCAGCAGTTGATACACCGCATCTATCCGCGGGTCCTCGTCGACATGGAGTTTCTTGTGCGCCAGTACGAGCAAGGCCGCAAATAAAAAACTCAATGCCGCCAGCGTGATTACGGCAAGCACCATGCAAATAAGACCTTCCCAGTCTATGCCTTTGATCCTAATGTCGAATTATCAAAGCGGCATCGTGGAAAGCCCCTACAGCGACGGCCGTCCTTTCGGGTTCTGCGGACCCGGGGGCAATATAAAGACGACCGCTGCTGAGACCCGCTACAGCACAGCGTTGGATCGATCCGGATCGTCGACATGCTCCGCGTATGGGAGCCAGGCACATTACGGTATGCGTGCCGTCGACAGACTAATACGGGATCAGCGGCTGGCGAATTTCCGCTGATCGCCGCGATAGCCGAACAGGTTCTGCTCGACGATTATCGTGGCGACGCTCTGCGGCACCATCTCGAACCAGCGCTCATCGCCGCTGCCGATCATGGCAAGAACTTCCGGCGAATGAATGTCGAGGTGCTCGACAGACACGTTTTCCAGCGGCAGGACGAATTCCCGGGCAACGAGATATTCGAACAAATGCTGCAACGAGTTCTGCAGATGAACGTCGTCGAGTGCTTCGATGTTTCCCGTCTGGTCGTTCTTGAGCGGATAGATCAGCAGCTTGAACTGATCCTTGAACAGGCGCCCGAAACTCTCCAGGATGCCACCGTCGAGATCCTCGTAGTATTTTTCGACGAACAGATTGCGCAGAGCACCCAGGCCCATGGCCAGGCCGATTGGTAGTTGCGTATAGCGGGCCAGGTAGGCAGCGAGCCGGTGATACTCCTGAAAATCGGAGATCATCACGGTGCAGCCGGTGGTGCAGGCAACCTCCGCACGACTGACAAAGTCTTCCAGGCAGACGTTATTGTCCTCCATCAGGTTGTGCATCGAGATTTCCATGATCGGCAGAATGTCGCCGGCGTCGCCCGGACAATAGTGCTGAAATTTTTTCATCGCACATTGCAACAGATCGACGTTGACGTGTGTCACCGGCCGGAAACGGCCACGCTGCACCAGGAGCGATTTCTTACGCAGCGCTTCGGACGGCTGCAGCACCTCGCCGCTGGCCGAGAACATTGCCGCGCCTGTCAGCCCGAGTTCGACCAGATGCAGACTCATGACGCGGTTATCGACATTTCCAAAGGCTGCGCCGGCAAAGTCGACCATATCGATCTCGACGCGTCCGGGAGTCAGACCGTCGACCAGCGATGCCAGGAAGCGATCGGGACTTTGATGCAGCGTGTACGCGCCGTAAACCAGGTTGACCCCGACGATACCGAGTGCTTCCTGTTGTGACGCATTGTTGTCGTCCAGCATCCTCACGTGAACGATGATGATGCTATCGTCCGCCTGAGGATCGGCCTGAAAGCGCATGCCCATCCATGCGTGACACTCATTCGTGCCGTGGTAATTACGCGCAGACACGGTGTCGGCGAACGTAAAGAAACTGGACGACGCGCCGCGTTCCGCGGTCAGTCGGCTGCGTGTCAGCGATTGCTCATGCTCGAGCATCGATTCCAGGCGCTGGCGGCTGACGTAGCGCTCACAGTCGCCATAAATCGCATCACTGACCTGCATGTCGTAAGCTGAAATGCTCTTCGACACCGTACCGGCAGCGCCGCCCGCCTGAAAAAACCAGCGCACGACTTCCTGGCCGGCGCCGATTTCTGCAAAGGTTCCATAGCGCCCGGAGTCGAGATTGATCTCCAGCGCTTTTTCCAGCGTCGAAAGTTCGTGTGGCTGTCGCAGCGTCATTTATCCAATCTTCCGGAAACAGAGCAGTTGTTACTGTATCGGCGTTCAAATGGAGATCTTGAGAACTCGGGTGGATCGCCGGCGGCTGCCGGCGGGCGGAGATACCGCAGTCAATGCCCGGTTCGAGCTAATATGTCGCGCGACTTCCGATTGCACAAATAGCGTCGGGAGTTGCGATGCGGTTGACCGCGTCGGATCCGCTGCCACGCAGGCAGGCACCAACAAGCGCTGTTCCACAGCCGACAATCGGAATGGGGCCCCGGCCGGGTGATCGGTTGCGGAGCAGTACTTCGGCGATTCGCGCAAATGTCACCTGGCCCATCTGGTCGGCAAACCGGGTGTCGTAGCTCAGTGCCCAGTCAGCGCGATAAACCCCCTACGGCAAACGCACCTGAGCGGGGGTCTGAATGGCAGCTCCCGCTGCTTGCGAGTAATGGCCGCAATCCTCTCATTTCCATTGATTAATAGCCGTCACCCGGACCGTGATCCGATATCGCTCGAATTCCGCTGCGGATAGCTTGCATTACGAGATCGAGAGGACTAATTTCAACCTGCAGCATTCAGAAAAACGGTCCGGCTCTGGCTAGCAAGGACCACACAGTCTCCAGGGGGAGTCAGCTATGTTACCAACCAGAAAATCGCCGCGAGCGATAGTCGCCACACCCGTCCTTGCCGCGGCGATTCTGTCAATAGCAGGTCCGCAGTCGACGCTGGCCCAGTCAGACGACAATAATCTCGTTATCGACGAGATCGTCGTCACCTCCCAAAAACGCGAGCAGAACCTGCAGTCCGTGCCCATCGCGGTCACCGCGATCACCGGCGAGGCGATGCGCAAGGCGGATATTCACACGCTGGACGACATCACGACGAGAACGCCCGGTTTTTCCATGGGCAGCTTCAACAAAGGCCAACCGCAATTGTTCATCCGTGGAATCGGGTCGAATGCGGATGGCGCGGGATCAGATGTCTCCGTCGTGACTTTTCTTGATGAGGTCTATATCGGCCGGGCGTCGGGTGCCGTGTTTGACCTGTTCGACCTCGAGCGAGTCGAAGTGTTGCGTGGACCACAGGGAACGCTGTTTGGCAAAAATGCGATTGGCGGCGCGGTTAGCCTGCATACAGCGAAACCGGCCGACGACTTTTACGGACGTGCCGAGGTTTCCGTCGGCAATTTCAATGCGCGGGTCGTTCGCGGCCTCGTCAGCGGACCGCTCACCGACAATATTTTCGGCAAGATCACTGCCAGCTGGCGCGAGCGCGATGGCTACGTGACAAGCGTGACAACAGGCGACAAGCTGAGCGATCAGCAAACCTGGGGGCTGCGCGGGTCCCTGCGTTTTGTGCCAAGCGACACGCTCGAGGTGATCGTGACCGGTGACTACAGTCGCTCGGACGAATTCGCCAACGGGCGCATTTTGGTCGGCGACGCCGATCCGGCAACGCCGGACATTCTCTGGGGAATCGGGCAAGCCGCGTTCCCCGATGCCGCCAATGACTTCACCAAGACCTTTGCCGACAACCAGGGCGTTGCCGATACCGAGATTGCGGGTCTGGCGGCGACGGTCAGCTGGGACGTCGGCCCCGGCACGCTGACCTCTATTACGGCGTATCGCGAGTCGGAGTACATCAACCTCGACGACATTGCATCCTGGGACCTGTCCATCGCCGACGTCATCGATGCTGCGACGTTCATTGACGAGCAGGCGGAGCAATTCAGCCAGGAAATCCGCTACACCTCCAGCAGCATGGACGATCGGCTGCAATGGGTAGCCGGGCTTTATTATTTACGTGAAGACGTGCAGCGCGACGAGAATTCAACCGTGTTCGTTGCCGCGACGGAAAACACGCCGTTTGGACGCTCGTTCAGCCGCCAGGACAATACGACCGACAGCTTCAGTATCTTTGCTGATGCTACCTACGACTTCAATGACGTGTTCAGCCTGACCGTGGGTGGCCGTTACACTTCCGAAGAGAAAGACATTCGGCAGATTGGCGTGACACCGATTGTCATCGTGCACACGATCAATGAGAGCTACGACATCATGGACGGTGAGAGCTGGACGGCATTTACGCCGCGGGTCGTCCTGCAGCTGCAGGCCACGGACAGCGTATTCCTGTACGCCAGCGCATCTGAAGGTTTCAAAAGCGGTGGCTACGAAGGCACCGCGGCGACCGAGGTCGCTGCCAGGACACCGTTCGACCAGGAGGACGCCACGGCATTCGAACTCGGCGCCAAGATGGACCTGTGGAACGATCGCCTGCGACTGAACGCGGCAGTGTTCGCGACGGACTACAACGATCTGCAGGTGCTGGTCCGCAAGGAAGCCTTTCCGGGCGACCCCCTGGGTATCGTGATCACGGAGAATGCGGCGGACGCCACCAGCAACGGCCTCGAACTGGAATTCCAGGCAGCGCTGTTCGAGGGGTTTCTGCTGAGCGGAAACTACACCTACCTGGACACCAGCTACGACAACTACCTGGAACCCAACGGTATCGACAACAAGGGCAACCCGTTACGTAACGCGCCGGAAAACTCTTACAACATCGTGGCCAACTACACGAAAGACCTGAACAGTGGAGCATCGTTCGACATTCGATTCGAGTTCTTCCACAGCGATGAGTCATTCCAGGACCCGCGCAAGGAAATCAACGCCGCGAAACCGGAATACGACCTCGCGCACCTGCGGCTGAGTTACACCACGGCGAACAGCGGCTGGGAGTTCGCGGCCTGGGCCAAGAACCTGTTTGACGAGGAGTACCTGATGCACAACTTCCCGCTGCAACCGTTCGGCAATCCGGGCACCGTAGGACCGCCGCGCACATACGGATTCAGCGCAACGATGTTCTTCGGCGAATGAATCTAGGCGCTGCGCAGACGGTCCAGGTATAAACGAATCAGTCGTTTCTGACGTTTGGGCGGCAAACGGGCCGGATCCAGCAGGCCCATCTGTCCGATGCCGGCGGAATACGCCCAGATAGCGACGGCTTCCAGTCCGACATCGACGCCCTGCTGAACGTCGCCGGTGCGACGCGCGTCCTCGAGCAGACCTGCGATGCGATCGACCCAGCCGTCGATCAGCTCTTTGTGCATTTTTGCAAACGATTGCTGCAGTGCCGCCTTGTACAGGAAAGTCAGCCAGACCATCCACGCGTCCCGCGAAGACGCATTGATAATCGTGTCGTCGCATAGCAGGTGCTCCAGCGCCTTGAGCCCCGAGAAGCGGCTGGAAAACTCGTTGACCCGCTGTGTCTGAGCTGAGGTGACACGTCGAACCGCGTACATCAGCAATTCGTCTTTCGACGCAAAGTAGTGAAACAGCGAGCCGTAGGACAAGCCCGCCTCGGCAGCGACCGCGCGCATGGTTACGCCCTCGAGTCCGTTTTGCGCGATGAGCCGCATTGCCGCTTCGGCAAACAACAGGCGCTGGGCATCGTGATCGACGATTTTTGGCATTACTGAGGCTTCCCCGCGTGCTTGACCTGCCGTGGCCGCGGCGATTAGAATTATATTATACCGATCAATTGATATAAATAAACCCCGGCATGACAGGGGTCCTGGCGATGAAATCCTTCGATCAAAAACGGGAACACACCCACTCCTATTACGCCGCCACGGCGAATGACGTGACGGATTTCGCGCCGCTCGAAGGCCAGCACAGTGCCGACGTCTGCGTGATCGGCGCAGGCTTCACGGGGGTCGCTACCGCGCTGACGCTTGCCGAGCGCGGCTACTCCGTGGCAGTGGTCGAAGCGAACCGCGTTGGCTGGGGCGCGTCCGGCCGCAATGGCGGGCAGCTCATCAATGGCATAAGCGGCCTGGACAAGATCCGCGCAAAACACGGCGACGGCATTGCCGACATGCTATGGGATCTCAAATGGCGCGGCAACGATATCGTCTACGAACGCGTTGACAAGTACGGCATTCAATGCGACCTGAAACCGGGTTTCCTTGAGGTCGCGGTCAAGCAGCGTCACCTCGGCTACATCGAGGAGTATGCGGAAGAGCGGCAACGGCAGCGCTTCCCGTACAAATACGAAATATGGGATCGCGAAACGACGCGCCACAATCTCGGCACCGACGCCTACATCGGCGGCTTTGTCTGCTACCGTGACGGCCACCTGCATCCGCTCAATCTTTGCATTGGCGAGGCGCGCGCAGCCGAACGGCTCGGCACCAGATTCTTCGAACAATCGCCGGTCACACACATAGACCACGGCAGCCGGGCAACAGTGCGAACCGAAACCGGCAGTGTGGATGCCGATGCCGTAGTCATCGCGGGTAATGCGTACAGTTTGCTGGAACCGAAATACCTGTCCAACCTGGTGTTCCCTGCTGGCAGCTACATCATCGCCACGGAACGCCTGCCGGACGAACTTGCACAGGAGATCAACCGCAAAGACGTCGCAGTCTGCGATCTCAACGAGATTGTTAACTACTACCGGCTGTCGGCGGACAAACGCCTGTTGTTCGGCGGCGCCTGCAACTACTCTGGCCGGGACCCCGTCAGCATCAAGTCCTACATCCAACCGCGGATGCTGAAAAACTATCCGCAGCTCGAGGGCAGGAAGATCGAATACGAATGGGGCGGCAAGATCGGTATTGTCGTCAATCGAATTCCGACCGTGGGCCGTATCGACAGCAATGTCTATTATTGCCAGGGTTATTCAGGGCACGGCGTCAACGCATCGCACATCATGGGCGAAATCATGGCTGACGCAATCGGCGGTACGCTGGAAAAGTTCGACCTGTTTGCCGGCATGAAGCATTACCGCATTCCCGGGTCGCAGTGGATGGGCAATCAACTCATCGCCCTCGGCATGCTCTACTACAAGTTGCGGGACATGCTCTGAACCATCAGCCGCTCGCAGCGAGCTGCATTTCGGATCATTGACACGGAAACAAGCCAAACGAGCAGCGATGACGTCAACGCAGCCATTCGGTGACCATCACACCGATAAAGCTGCCGCTCGCGTAGCCAAACGAACCGGCGAGCACCCCGGGAATAATGAGGTCTCGCCAACCTTTGGCCGACGCGAGCGCAAGAGCGCTCGATGGCCCGCCGATGCAAACCGCAGACGCTACCGCGAGTTCTGCGAGATCGAAGCGAAACAGCAGCCCCACGCCGAACAAAATCGCCATGTGCACGAAAATGATGAAGGCCGCATAAACGACGAGAATCGGTGCAAGCTCGATCAACTCCCAAACGTCCGCCGCCGCGCTGGCGCTCGCAAGAAACACGTATATAAGGATGGTGCCGGTCTCGTGGTAGCCGGAGAGCGACTGCGCCAGGCCGGGAAATGCGGTCGCCACTATTAACGCCAGTGCAGTAATGGTGAGCATCGCGTACTCGGGCTTGCCCGCCAGTGCCGCGGCTGTTTTGCCGATCGCCGCCAGTGCAAACGCCAGCGCCAGGGCCAGCAGCCACCCTGTGAGGTCGAGGCTGACGACGCGCTGGTGTGACTCCTCCCCCTCCCGCGTTTCTGCCCTCGCGTTCGCGATGTGGCGGGATGGATATTTGTGCACCATCCAGGCAACGCCGGGAATAACGATAACGAGCAGGAAATGAAGATTGGTCACAACATTATCTGCGGCGTAAGCAGCCGCCAGTATGCTGCTCCCTTGCATGCCGGTCGCATCGGCGACCGCGAAAAAGTTCAGGCCGCCGCCGATATACGTGCCGGTAAATATTCCTGCCAGCTCGGCTTCCTGCGGCCCCAGGTCCATCACCGACGCGGCGATGATCGCGCCGGCGACGACTCCCGTGGCAGCCACAAAGAAAGCAATCAGTGTGGGTCCGGCTTCGGTCGCTATCCGTTTAAGGTCCGCCTGGAACAGGAGCAGCGGAATTGCAATCGGCACAAGGTAATCCCAAACCACGTCGTATGCCGGCGCAGCCGAAGGGATGATGCGAAAATTCGACAACGCGATCGCGATTACTATCACGAGCGTTACACTGGAGTACTTGCGGACCCACACGAATCGCTCGCACCAGAAGCTGAAGGCCGTGACCGCAAGCAGTATGGCCCACAAAGCGAAGTCCTGTTCGGGACCGATTACCGGCAACGACACGTTGCCCGCTCCAATCCGGCTGCCAGTGTCGCGTCAAGTCTCGCCATGACCGGCAGCATACACTGAACGATATTGGACGGGTGCCCGATTTGCTTTGCGTTGGCATTGCTCTACCATAGGCGCGCGGCGATCAGGGTATGTCGGTGAAAACATTACAATTCTTTATTTCCTCACCGGGCGACGTCTACGAAGAGCGAACGATCGCTAATCGCGTGATTGAACGGTTGCAGACGGAGTATGCCGGCCGGCTCGTGCTGGACCCGGTCTTGTGGGAACACGAACCGTTAGTAGCGACATCCACGTTCCAGCACCAGATTGTCAAACCGTCGGATACGGATGTCGTGATTGCAATTCTGTGGTCACGACTCGGCACGCCGCTGCCGAAAGAATTTGCCCGTCCCGACGGATCGCGATTCGAGTCCGGCACGGAATACGAATTCGAGGAGGCGATTGCCGGACACCGAAAAACCGGCAAACCGGATTTGCTCGTGTATCGCAAAACCGCGCCTCCTTCGGTGCGGCTCGATAACGAGGAAGAGTTGCTCGAGCGGCTGGCACAAAAAAAGAAGCTGGACCAGTTCGTCGACCACTGGTTTCACGACAAAGCCGAAGGCACGCTCAAGGCCGCGTTTCATCAGTTTGAATCGGCGAGCGACTTCGAAACGCTGCTCGAGAATCACCTGCATAAACTGGTCGATCGGCAACTGCCCAAAAGCTCGTCGGCAACGTCTGCAGCCAAGGCGATATGGAGAAAGGGCTCGCCCTTTCGCGGTCTGGCCTCCTTTCATTTCGAACACGCCCCGGTATTTTTCGGACGCACAAAGGCAGTCTCGGACGTACTACAGGCGTTGCGGCGACAAGCCGCGAATGGTCGCTCATTCATTTTGATTCTCGGCATGAGTGGCGGCGGCAAATCCTCGGTCGCACGTGCGGGTGTACTGCCCATGCTGACGAAACCCGGCGTCATCGAGGGCGTCGGCTTGTGGCGGCGGGCTGTATTTCGTCCAAGCGACGTCGGCGGCGACCTGTTTGCCGGGTTGGCAAAGGCCCTCGTCGGTGAGCACGCCCTCCCCTCGCTGGCAAGAGACGCTGCGGCACTCGACAAGCTCGCGCAAGTATTGTGCGAGTCACCGCAAGCGGCCGTATCCCTGATTCGCGGCGCGCTGGACGATGTGCGGAAATCCGCGCAGGTCACCTCGGACGCACGGCTTGCGCTGGTCATCGATCAGATGGAGGAGATGTACACGCATGACGACCTGCTACCAAAGCACCGTAAGGCGTTCGTTGACGTCCTGGACGCGCTGGCCCGCTGCGGCTGGGTATGGGTGATATGCACGCTTCGCAGTGACTTCTACCCTCGCCTGTCGAGGTTGCCGAAACTGGCGGCATTGAAAGACGGTGACGGCCAGTATGACCTGATGCCACCGACCGCCGCCGAAATCGGTCAGATGATCCGGCTTCCAACCCGCGCAGCGGGTCTGAGGTCCGAAGCAGACCCGGCAATCAGCGAACGTCTCGATGACGACCTGCGCGACGCGGCGGTAGAACACCCCGAAGTATTGCCATTGCTGCAATTCACCCTGGAAGAACTTTATCAGCGTCGCACCGACGACGGCTTGCTCACGCTGGAGGCCTATCGCGAACTTGGCGGCGTCGAAGGGTCGCTGGCGCAGCGTGCCGAGACGGTGTTCAGCAACCTCCCGCAGGACGTCGGGGCCGAGTTGCCAAGGGTGTTGAACGAACTCGTCAGCGTCGAGCACGAAGGCCATGAATCCATCGGCCGCAAGTTCGCGCCATGGAAAGAGGTCAGCAAGGGAAAAAGCCGGCAACTGGTCGATGCCTTCGTAGAAAATCGCCTGTTTGTCACCGAACTCGACGCGCATGGCGATGCCGTGGTCACGGTCGCTCACGAAGCGCTGCTGTGGCACTGGCCCAGAGTGAAAGACTGGATTGCACAGAACAGACAGGCACTGCGTGTCCGCGCGCGCATCGCCGCTGCCGCTGACCGCTGGTCGCGCGAGGAGCGGCGCTCCGATCTGCTCTTGCCAGCTGGCAAACCGCTGGTCGAAGCTGAAGCCTTGCTCGAACAAGGTTTCGATCTTCATGACGACGAAGCCCGCTTCGTCGAAGCGTCGATAGCAAAGGCCAAGCGACTACAGAGACTCAAGGTCGGCGCGGTCTCCATGATTGCGATTCTTGCGGTGGCTGCAGGAGGCGCTGCGTTCGTTGCCAACAATCAACGCGACCTCGCAAACGAAGCGCGGCTGAGTGCGGAGATCGACGCGGAAACCGCCCGGCAGACGACCGATTTCATGGTTGGCCTGTTCGAGGTCGCAGACCCCAGCGAGGCGCTTGGCAATACGATTACCGCACGCGAGATCATGGATCGCGGCGCTGAACGCATTGCGCGCGAACTGAGCGATCAGCCAATCGTTCAGGCGACGCTGATGGAAACCATGGGGACCGTGTATACGAGCCTCGGCCTTTACGAAGGCTCAGCAAACCTGCTAAGGAAAGCGCTTGACACGCGCCGGACCGTACACGGCACCTACCATGTCGAAGTTGCCCGCACCATGCACCGACTGGGCCAGGTACTGAAACTGAAAGCCGAATTCGGACCGGCAGAAGCCAATTTTCGAGCTTCGCTGGCGATGCGTCGCGACATCCTCGGCAACGAGAATAGCGACACCGTCGAGTCGATCGTTGAGCTCGCCGACCTGCTGTTGCGGCGGGACAAATATTTCGAAGCAGAGGTATTACTGCGCGAGGCCCTGGAACTGCAGAACGCACTCGGACTCGCACAGAGTGCGCAAACCGCCAGGATCTTGCGCGTTCTCGCTTTGTGCCTGCATGACCAGGGACTTGCTGACGAACCGGTACCCTTGATGAACCGTGCCGTCGCCCTGCTCGAGGAGCTGCACGACGGCCCGTACCCGCAGTTAGCCGAAGCGCTGAACGACCTTGGGTACCTGCTGTCTGATGCCGGCCAGGCACAGGAGTCCGAACGCATTTTTCGCAATGCTCTGCAGATGAAGCGAAAACTTCTTGGCGACGCTCATCCCGAGATCGCAACCGGCCTGAACAACGTCGCGTTCGCCCTTTACGACCAGGGACGGTATGAAGATTCGAACCTGATGCATCGGGAAGCACTGGCGATGCAACGCGACCTGCTGGGAGATGCCCACCCGGACGTTGCAGACTCTTTCGCGAATCTTGCGTTTCTCTCGTTCGAGCGTGGTCAGTTGAAGGAAGCGGTCAGTTTCGCAAATGAAGCGCTGGCCGTTTATCAGCGCGCATTCGGCAAGGAGCACGCGGCTGTCGCTGACGCCATGTACAACCTTGCGATATGGACTATGCAAAACGATGAGTACCTGCGCGCCGAAGGGTTGTTGCTCGACGCCCGCCGCATACACGAAAAGCTACTCGGCGCCGATCATTCGGACGTTGCGTCAGACATGACGGTACTGGCAAATATCTATGTGATGACCGAAAGATTCGATGAGGCGCTCACCGTCGCCGCAAACGCCCACCGAATTCAATCCCGGGCGCTGGGCGACAAGCACTGGCGCACCGCGGCCGCGGCCAGCGCGCAGGGCGCGGCGATGTCGCACACGGGACAGTCAAAAGAAGCGGAGGCGCTGCTGCTCGAAAGTTTCAGGACGCTTGAGGCAGATCCGCCGTTCTTGCCGTTCTACCTCGACAACACGACACGCTGGCTTGCCGATCATTATCAACGCAATGGGAATACCAACGAAGCGGCTAAGTACCGCGCACTAATTGCTCAAGAACGCCAACGCTGACCATCACATCTGGGTATACAACGACTTTTTTCGCTTTTCTTAACATAAGCGACAAATCAGTTCCTGCTTGCGATTGCCGGCGACATAATTCAACGGTATCTTGGTTTTGGCAGCCGGAAAACAATAATAAAAACGTCGGCGGTACCAGTACTCTGCATACGTGCCTTGCCATCCACGTTAAACACTTAAACATAATCCGGCGCCGGCCTGACTTGGACCGCGTTGCCTCTACATTGCGGAGTGCTGCGCCTGGCTTGCGAGGGATGTCAATGAAGACAAGACGACTATCAGTTTCGACCATGGTGATGGTCGCATGCGGATTTCCGCTTGCGGCGTACGCCGGGCCCGTCGAGTTTCAGAATCACTATTACGAGGTAATTAAAAATCCCGGCATTACATGGGAGCAGGCGAACTACGCTGCCATGAATTCCACTTTCATGGGCGTCAATGGTCACCTGGCAACTATTACCTCGGCCGCGGAAGACCACTTCATCGAGTCATTGCGAGCGTCCAAGCTTCACTCCAAGCAAGCCTGGGTCGGCGGACTGCAGGTTCCTTCCAACTGCTCACCGCAGCCCGGCTGCGGCTGGAAGTGGCAAAACGAGGTGAACATTCCGACCTCGCAGTTTCCGGGTCTGCTGTATACGAACTGGCGGCCCGGCCAGCCGGATAACAATGGCTACGCCAAATACCTTGCAATTGGCATGAAAGGAAAATTTGGCTGGAACGACGAACATGATCCATACAAGATCGGCGGCTACGTCATCGAATATGACACCGGCATACCGGTTGCGGACTGCATCGAACCCAATTCCTGCAAGCCCAACAAAGGCCAGTCGCTGACGTTTCCTGCGTCATCGGTGTTTGCGCCAGGAGCAATGCTAGGCGTAAACAATTTCGAATTCTATGACGATCAAAGCCGCTGCGGTCTCGATCAACGGGTGCTTTTCGATGACGACGCTGTTTCCGACAACGAGCTGATTATCCCCGCCTATCTTTGTGGCTCACCCAGATTCCTGGTTGCCGCGATCGATGGCGACAGCGTGGACGTGCCACAGGACACAGTCGATATCGAGAACGAAGTAACGATCTCGCTACCCGGAAACACATTTGAGTGCACGGGTCCGATCGGCGGAGGATACGGACCGTACCCGTATGCCAGCGACGACCCGCAGGACCGGGACGTCGTGGCCTGGCAAACGACCGACCCGGCCGAGATGCTCGAAAATGACCTTGGCGGGACCTTCGGTTTCGCTGGCGCAGCAAAAGAGGTGACCTACGAATGCGGAAGTTCCCGTGGACGCGTACGTAAAGGATCGTATTTCATCACCGGCATGCACATAGACTTTGGCCCGGGCTTCGAACAGAAGACCAATCCCGCGGGCAACCAGTTCAAGTTTGTCGAATTGACACGATTCAAGCTCGAGGTTCTGCAGAAGTCGGTGATTGATTCACAGCCCGCCCTGAGTCCGTATGATTTCAAGGCCCTCAAGAAGCTGGTGGCAGGAGCGATCAAGCTGCATGACATGGGCAAGTATTCCGATGCGCTGCAGAAAATAATCAAGTTCGAACAGAAAGTGAACAGCATTAGCTATGCGGCGATCGCAGGCGAGAATTTCAACGGCGATCATCTCAGCCGGTCGGACAACATTCAGTTCATGTACACCGACAAAGTAATACCGTATACGCCGTAGTCCATCACTGTAACGGCTGGAGCAAAGGGCCCGAAAGGGCCCCACCCGACTACTGACAGACAAGCAATGCTGCGCTAGGATAACAACAGTTAATTTGCATGTGGTCTGCGGCAAATGCGCATCGCGCGATTCGTTGAAAGCTATTTTGAAGCCTGGAACCAGTACGATCCC
Organism: Gammaproteobacteria bacterium; assembly: GCA_018677555.1. GTDB lineage: Bacteria > Pseudomonadota > Gammaproteobacteria > Steroidobacterales > Woeseiaceae > JAHHOT01. The sequence goes on from JAHHOT010000232.1 coordinate 22,393, forward strand.
GAGGGTGTCGCGGACCACCTGACGGACGATGGATATTACTGCGACGTGCCGCAAAACCTGCGAAAGTCTCACGAAGAACTCGTGAATCATCTGCAGAATTACTTTTTGACGTATCCGCATCGCTACGAACTGATCGGTGACATCTTGACCGGCGAAAGCACGATAGCTTTCCAATATCGCTCTATTCCCGAGAATACCTCCAGGGGTTTCGTTTCGAGCTATAACGGCGCGGAGTTCATGACTCTCGACGGAGACGCTGCGGTATCGATAACCGACTATTACGAAGTGACGGGCCAGGACGGAAAGCGCGCTACAATTCTTGCCGAATCCGCCGAACATCGCAGGCCGAAGTACGCGAAGTCCGGTCTGAGTGACGACCAGCTACAGGAAATCAAACTCCGCATGGAGCGAATCATGCGAGCGCAACAGTTATTCCTGCGCTCAGATCTTACGCTGCCAAAACTGGCAGCTACCGTGGGTTGCTCTGTTAATCACCTGTCGCAGGTTATCAATGCTGGATGTGGCATGAGTTTCTTCGAGTACCTCAACAAATTCAGAGTCGACTATGCCAAGAAACTGTTGTCTGCTCCGGATTCGGGCGGCGCCATTCTCAACATCGCTTTCACGGTCGGCTTCAATTCAAACTCGGCCTTCTACACTGCGTTCAAGAAGTGCGTCGGGCAAACGCCGGCACACTATCGGCGCACGCAGCTGGAACGATCGCACTGAGCCAACGCCGAAGATGCTGGCTAGCTAGCCGCTTTTCCACTGACCCGGCGTGAGGAGTCGGCATCACACAGGAAAGCATCAGTGACCGCACCGTCCCAGATTGACTCCAGCCGAACGTCAAATCGCCACAAGGCCCGCACGTGTTTCATCACTTCCAGCGCATCGTCTTCGTGCAATGGCATGCGCTCGTGCTGTCGGTGGCGCAACGTTATTGACCGGTTGCCACGCAAATCGACCTCGTAGATCTGAATGTCCGGCTCTTGCCGACTGAGGTCATACTG
>JAHHOT010000075.1 GCA_018677555.1 Gammaproteobacteria bacterium
GACGTCGCCCTCGACGTGACCATGCTCGTCGACGTGCCTGATGGCGTCCTCCATGATCGCGAGTCCTTCGCGCAGCACGGACTCCTCCATGGTGAGTGCCGGATACATTCGAATCGTGTCTTCCTGATCGCAAATTGCCCACACGCCGTTCTCGAGCATTCGCCCTCGAACGGCCCGCGCTGTCCACCAGTCTTTTTCGTCGGCGTCTGCCGTTTGCGGCTTGCCGAAGCTCACGCCAAGCAATAATCCATTACCGCGCGCCTGGCGCACAATGTCGAACGCTTCCCATTCGCGCATGATTCCGGCGGCGATATTGCCGAGACGCTTTGCATGGGCGACGACATGATCCCGTTCAAAAATTTGCAGTGTCCTGATCGCCGCGGCGCAACCGGCGGGCGTGCCGGCGAAGGTAGAGCTCGAAGAGAAATCCGTGTTATCACCCATGATCTCATCACGCGCAGAAATGCCAGCCAGTGGTGCAATTCCACCGGACAGATTCTTGCCGTAAACGAGAATATCGGGAACGACTTCGTAATGTTCGATGCCCCACATTCGACCCGTTCGACCCAGGCCGGTCAGCACCTCGTCAACGATCATCAGCCAGTCGTTCTTGTCGCAAATCTCGCGAATGCCCGTCAGGAATTCTGTTGATGGAATCCAGTTGCCGCCTTCTGCGAGGCCCGGCTCGACCAGGATGCCTGCGATATTGTCGCGGGCCGCAATGCTCGACGTGATGTGATTGTCCAGGTACCAGAGGCAGTATTCGGTGTATTGAGCTTCGCTCATGCCGGCAGGGATGCGCTCACTGTAAGGGTAGGGGGCCTTGATGACGCCGCCGCCCCAGCCTTCCAGAAATGTGCTCTTGTCGCCTTCGAGTCCGCTCAGGACTTTTGTAGCCAACGCATTGCCGTGAAAGGACGAACTGAACGTGATGATGTAGCGTCGCTTCGTATGCGTCAGCGCCAGGTGGACCGCGGCTTCGGCCGCCTCGGTACCGGATACCTCGTAATTGGTTCGCGGCAGGGCTTTGGCCGGCATGACGTCCGCCAGCATTTCTGCCAGTTCGAAGCGCAACGGGTGATCGTAATGAAATCCATACCGTCGGTTGGCAGCGTCGACGACCTCGAGGATTTCAGGATGGCAGTTACCCAGAGGATTCGTCGCCCAGCCGTTCTGGAAATCGATGTACCGATTGCCGTCCAGGTCCCAGACGAAGTCACCCGCTGCTTTGTCGACGACAATCTGGCGCACCGGGCGAAAGCCGCGCCGCCCGGCGCGTTCCATCTCCGCATCGAAGCGCAAGCCGTTCTTGAAAAGTGGAATGCCGCGCTCTAGCGCTGCACGTGTCTTTGGGCCAGGAAAATTGTCAGCCACAACTCGGATCCTCGAAAAAGTCTCACTTTCAGCCTGGCACGAGCATGGTGTAATTGCCGATGTTGTGCAAATGTCGGGATTATCAGGCCGCCGCGTTAATGCGTTGCCGGTTCAGGACGACACCCGTGCTCCCGGTTTCTGTTCACGCCGGGACTACCGGGCGATCGTCGAGGTCGATCGTGAAAAAGCCCAGGGCGCGATACTGATCGCAGATGATTTGTGCAAAGTCTCGGGAATAATAGGCACCGACAACGTAGCCCGAGCCGCCGGCGACTTCGATTTTCTCCGCAGCAGGCAGCAGCGTCGCAATGGCCGCGTCCTGCTTACGGTTCTGCGGGGCAATAATAACCTTGTACGCACCAACGTCCTGGGACCCACCGACGTAGGCCTGCATCAGCGGTTTCACTTCGTCGTAGATGAGTTTTTCCTGGTCGGCGACTTCGTCGTCCACGTTGACCAGTGCCTTCAGCACGTCGATCAGTTGAGCCACCTGTTCCGTTGGCGGTGACGTCGCCAGGTATTCCTGTACCGTTTCACGAGTTGTCGCCAGGCCTGCCGGCTGCTCGAGTTCGGCGAGTTTCCGATAGGCATCCCAATCGATATCCAGTCGCCAGTTATCGGCAAAGCTCTGAATAAGACGTTTTTCCTGCTCAACGAGATTGCGATCGATATAGGCGAACCTGGCCAGGATGTCCAGGATGATCCTGGCAGCGGAGGGTCGGAAGAACGAGGCCGCCAGGTGGGTCACCTCCGATTTCTCCAGCCTCAGTGCTTCAGCAACACGTCGCCAAAAACTTTTGTGGCGATTTTGCTGCACCCAAAGTCCGGATCCGATGAGTACCGTCACGACACCCGCGACGATCCAGAGGAAACTGTCAATCAGGCCCTGCCATTGTGCGACGAACATAAAATTGAGTGCGAAGAAGGTCAGCGGAATAATGTCGAGCGCATTGCCGACGATCGACACGCTGTTGGCCACCTCGGATATGTGCTTGCGCTTCCATAACTTGTTGACCTTCAGATAGGCGGCGGCGAAAGAAAATCCCAACGACGCGTACGCCATCGCACTAACGAAAGACTTGAACATCTCCATCTGCCGGTCCCCGGGCGATCACCACGCCCGGAGTATAACTGCCTGACGTTGCGGCCTTCACGAGGCGTCGGATTCGCCGAATGGCAAGGCATGGGCCTGCATAATCCGGGTAGAATGCGCAAAATACCGTCAACAATCCGCTTTTCACCACGCCGGCGATATCCTGAACGCCAATCGATCGCCGGGTCGAATCACCGCGTTGAATCACCGGAGAGTAAGTAAATGCCTGAAATGACCACGCTTGGCTGGTTCCACACTGCGATGGGGGTTATTGCATTGCTGAGCGGCGCGTACACCCTGTACAAGCACAAGGAGATCACGCTGCAACGTCGCTCGGGCCAACTCTATCTTGTCACGACTTTGATCACCGCGACCACCGCGCTCGCGATTTATCAGCACGGCGAGTTTGGTCCGGGTCATGCCCTGGCCGTAATGACCCTTGGGGCATTGGCGTTGGGAACGCTGGCGGCGACGACAGGATTGTTCGGCACCTGGGCCCGCTATGTTCGGGCGATCAGTTACTCCGCAACGCTGCTGTTTCACAGCGTTCCCGCGGTGACTGACGGACTGCTGCGCTTGCCCGTTGGCGACCCCGTGTTGTCGTCAATCCAGGACCCGGTCCTGCTGATGTGTTATGCGGCCTTGCTGGTCCTGTTCCTGGGGGGCATCACACTGCAATTTCGCTGGATCCACCGACAGCAACAGTAGCACCCGCAAAGAAACCAGCCTCACGCTTTCGCGCGCGCTCCCGCCGGATCGTAGGGCGTGGTTGCCGTCATGTGCGCCGGCCGTCGCTCGCCGACGATCTCGATCTCAAATTGATTGTGCGGATCGTGGGCGCCCGGCGTCACGTAGCCAAGCGCAAGACTTTTGTTGACGCGATAGCCGTAGCCGCCAGAGCTGACGTACCCCACCAGTTCGTCATCGCAATAAACCGGTTCCCCGGTGTATGCATCGCTGCCGTCGGCATCGATTTCGAACGTGGCAATCATTTCACGAGGGCCAGCAAGTTTTGTCAGTGCCTCACGCCCGATGAAGTCACCTTTGTCCATTGCGACGAATCGATCCAATCCGCACTCGGCTGGGTAGTAGTCGGACGTCAGGTCGAAACCCCAGCTCGGATAGCTCTTCTCGAGGCGCAATGACATCAGCGCGTGCGAACCGATCGGCCGCAGCTCGAATTCCTTTCCGGTTTCGCGAATGGCTTTGTACACATCGAGCGCGCGCTCGCCGGGAAAATATAATTCATAACCAAGCTCGCCGGTAAACGACACACGCAACGCGATGGCCTGCACGTCGCCGGCAAGATCGATTCGCTGCCCCGAGAGAAACGGCTGCGACTCGTTGGAAACATCAGCCGCCGTCAATTTCTCGAGGAGCGATCGGGATTCCGGTCCGGCGATGTGCAGACCCGCGTAATCATCGCTGACGTTATCGATATTCACATTCCGGTCGCCCAGGTGATCGAGGAACCAGCGCATGTGGATTCGCTGCATCGAACCGCCGCCGACCAACAGGAAATCGTCATCGCCGAATCGCGTCAGCGTAAAGTCGCCGCTGATACGACCCTTTGGACTCAACATCGGCATCAATGCCATTTTGCCGTGCCTGGTGGGCACCCGGTTGGCGAACACGCGGCCGAGCCAGTCCTCCGCGTCCGGCCCGCTGATCAGGTACTTCGCGAAGGTCGAAAACTCGAACAAGCCCACGGCGTCACGAACGGCACGCGCCTCTTCGCCTGTGACATCGAACCAGTTGGCTCTGCCAAAGGAATACGTCGGCGTCTTCTCGTCTTCGTTGCGGGCGAAATAGACG
>JAHHOT010000103.1 GCA_018677555.1 Gammaproteobacteria bacterium
GATATCGACTGTCCGGAGGATCTGGCCGCCCTGCGCTGAAATCAGGGGGTTTGGCCGCTACCGCCCGCTGCGTGAGAAGCGCAACGCTCGCAGTTGACCCAGCCGGAGTCGCCGTTCGCGTAATACTCTTTCTTCCAGATCGGCAAACGGACCTTCACCTGGTCAATGATGTAGCGACAGGCGAGAAACGCCTCGTCGCGATGCCGCGCACTGACGCCAACCCAGACGGCGCATTCGCCCAGCTCGAGCAAGCCGCTGCGATGCACGCACATCGCACCGAGCACCGGGAAGCGCTCGCGTGCCTCTGCGATCACTTTTTCCCCTTCGCTGAGCGCCACCGGCTCGTAAGACTCGTACTCCAGGCGGAGCACCTGCCGGCCGTCGTTCTCGTTGCGAATCCAGCCTTCGAAGCCGGCATACGCGCCAGCGCGCGCATCCATCAGCTGCAGGCGCAGTGCTGCGGGATCGATCGTTTCGGTCGTCATCCGCATCATGTCAGCCACCGGCAACCGGGGGAAACAACAATACGACATCACCGTCGTTAACGGGTGACGCCCAGTCAGCCATTTCGTCGTTTATTGCGACCTTGCAGTGACCCAGCGGCTCTGTCGAACCGTGCCGGGCGCTGGTCGCCGCAAAAACATCGGCGGCGTTGTCGAGGTCCGCTTCGATGATCTCGCTTTCGATCCCCGCCTGCTCGCGGAACGACGCGAAGTAACGCACCGTGATTTTCTTGCTCAAGAGCCAGCCCCCAGCCTGCTGCCACGGAGGTCTTCCGGGGTGTTGACGTTGTCCAGCGCTGCCGGGTCGGGCTGCTGCAACAGCTTCGTATCGGACCTGATCATGATCTTGCGCGGGCAGGTAACGCCACTTTCTGCAAATTGACGGATAACGTCGCAGGCCGCAGGCGCATAATAGGCGCAAAGCGGTTCGGGCAAGCCATCGTAACTGCTGGCATACGCCGTGAACGGCCGCGATTCGGAAATGTTGTCGAGCAGGTAGTCAATTACGGCGGAATCCACGTTGGGCAGGTCACAGGCTAGAACCAGCCAGCCCGATTCCGGGCTGTGCTCCATGGCCGTCAATATACCCGCGAGCGGCCCCATATCGTCGTAGCGGTCCACGATACACTCGAACTGGCGACGCAAAGGATCGTCCTGCTGCTCCGCCCGGGTCGAAACGAAGACCCGCGCGAGCGACGCCTGCAACAACTCGACCGCATGCTGCAACTGTGAGCGGCCGTCACGCTCGAGCGACGCCTTGTCCTTGCCCATGCGCCGGCTTTGTCCACCCGCAAGCACGAGACCGTTGATCCGCTCAGCCCCGGTCACGCTGGAAATCCTTCTTGCCACCTGTCTTGGATATGAGCATCGTTTCCCGAATCGCAATATCGTGCGACAGCGCCTTGCACATGTCGTATATGGCCAGCGCCGCGATACTGGCTCCGGTCAATGCTTCCATCTCGACGCCGGTGCGATGGTGCACCTTGCAGTGGCAATCGATTTGCAATTGACCCTGGTCGTTGGGTTCGATGGAAATCTTGCAGCTATCCAGGCCGAGCGGATGGCAAAACGGAATCAGTTCGTGAGTACGCTTTGCGCCCATAACACCGGCAACGATCGCGGTCGCGATGACCGGCCCTTTCGCCGTCTGGATATCGCCGTCGATGAATCGCGCCGACAGTTCGGCCGGAAAATCGACCAGCGTCCTGGCGTGTGCCCTGCGTTCGGTTACCGCCTTGTCGCCGACGTCAACCATGGTCGGCCGGTTTTTCTCATCCACGTGACTCAGTTTCGTCATCCGGCCTCCCCCCTGCACTCAACCGCCGATGCGGTACATCTCGACTTTGCTGGGAGCATGGCCGTCCGCAACGCCTGGTGTGCGCAGTTCGCTGTAGCGATCCGCCCGCTGCAGCCAGATTCGACTGAGGATATCAGCAAGTTCTGCGTCATCTGCGCCGTTCCGCAGCGGTTCACGAAGATTCGTCCCGCTGGTCGCAAACAGACAGGTGTACAGCACACCGTCCGCGGACAGTCTCGCCCGCGAGCATGCGCCGCAAAACGGCTCGGTCACCGACGAGATGAATCCGATCTCGCCGGCCCCGTCCACGTATTCGTAACGTCGCGCAACTTCACCGGGATAACTTCGACCGATTGCGCGCAGGGGCCAGTGCTCCTGCACGCGGCCGAGCAATTCCAGCGACGGTACGACCTGGTCCATTTTCCAGCCATTGCGATTACCGACGTCCATGTATTCGATAAGCCGCACGATGTGGCCGGTGCCACGAAAGTGTTCCAGCAGGTCGATCACGGTATGGTCGTTGACACCACGCTGCACGACCGTGTTGATCTTGATGGGTGCGAGCCCGGCACGCTCTGCCGCGGCGATGCCCTCCAGCACCTGGTCGAGATTGCCGCGATTGCCGCTCATCAGGCGGAAAATTTCGGCGTCGAGGCTGTCTAGGCTGATGGTAACGCGATTGAGACCTGCCTCGGCCAGTGCCGTCGCCTTTGGCCCGAGCAGCATGCCGTTGGTCGTCAATGCGAGGTCGTGCACACCCTTTAACGCAGCCAGCGATTCGATCAGCCCGCCAACCTGCTTGTCCAGCAGCGGTTCGCCGCCCGTTAGCCGTAACTTGGTGACGCCGAGCGATACCGCGACACTCGCGATCTTCAGGATCTCCCCGTGACTCAGCAGCTGGTTCTTGCGTAAGAACTGAAAATCGGCGTGGAATTCCGTTTCCGGCATGCAGTACGGACAACGAAAATTGCAGCGATCGAGCAACGAGATGCGCAGATCGTGCAGCGGTCGACCCAATGCATCGCGCACATCGTCAGGCCTGTCGGCGTTTACGGTATCGGCTGCAATCTGCGTATCCATTGGACCATTCTGCACCAACTCGCAGGCCGGCGTAACACGCTTGTTACAAAAGCATTATGCGCCGGGGTGCCGCGACTTCTGCGGCCACAGGCGAGCCGGGCGCCGTCTTGTGCAGCGCAGCATCGCCCGCTATACTGCTGCCGCCCGACGCGTTCGGCGCATCCCTATTGCTTACTGGACAGGCTGATGAATGTAAATTTTTCGGCGGACGAGATCGCTTTCCGCGATGAGGTCAGAACTTTCCTCGACGAAAAGTATCCGCAGGATCTGCGCGACAAGCAGGCACAGGGTATTCGCTGGGATCGTGAGGACCATTTGCGCTGGCAGAAGATCCTCTACGAGCAAGGCTGGGCGGCCGTGAACTGGCCGGTCGAGTACGGCGGCACCGGCTGGACGGTGATCCAGAAATACATATTCGCCAATGAAATCGCAGAGGCTGACGCACCGGACATGATTCCGTTCGGCGTGAAAATGGTGGCACCGGTCATTTACACCTACGGCAACGAGGAGCAAAAGGAACGCTTTTTGCCGGACATCCTGCAAAGCAACGTATGGTGGTGCCAGGGTTACTCGGAGCCGGGCTCCGGGTCGGACCTCGCATCGCTGAAAACCAGGGCTGAGCGCGACGGCGACCACTACGTGATCAACGGCACCAAGACCTGGACCACGCTGGCGCAAATGGCGGACTGGATCTTTTGCCTGGTGCGCACGTCGAGCGACGTCGCACGCCGGCAGGAAGGTATCAGTTTCATTCTCGTCGACATGCGCACGCCGGGCGTGACCGTCAAACCGATCATCACGATCGAAGGCGAACACGAGGTCAACGAAGTGCACTTCGACAACGTGCGAGTGCCGGTGGAAAACCTGATCGGCGAGGAAGGCAAAGGCTGGACCTACGGCAAGGTCTTGTTGCAACACGAGCGAACCAGCACCGCCGGGGTGGCGCGCTCGAAATTCAGGCTCAATCGCTTGCGCAGGAAATGCGGCGAGTCGTTACATGGCGCCGCGCCGTTAATCGAGGACAGGAATTTCGCGCGCAAACTGGCCGCCCTCGAAATCGATCTGAAGGCGCTCGAATATACGGACTTGCGCACGCTTGCCGCCGTCGCGGTCGGCAAGGCGCCGGGACCCGAGTCATCGATACTCAAGGTTCGCGGCACCGAGATTCAACAGGGTCTCGACGCACTGTTCATGGAGGCCGCCGGTTACTACGCCCTTCCCTACGTGCCGGATCAGTACGTTGCCGGTTTTGTTCAAGACGAGCGCGTCGGTGCCGGCACCGAAACCCGCACTTCGCTCACCTACTTCAATAATCGCAAGGCATCGATCTACGCCGGTTCCAACGAAATTCAACGAAACATCATTTCCAAGCACGTGCTCGGACTGTAAAGATATCCAGGCGGACCATAATTATGGATTTCTCACTGAGTGAAGAACAGTCGATGCTGGTCGACAGCGTCTCGCGCTTCATCGACAACGACTACGATTTCGAAACGCGGCAACGCAATGCCGCGCGCGACGAAGGTTTCGACCCTGCCACCTGGCGTCAGTTCGCAGACCTCGGCTGGGCTGCTGTGCCATTCGCAGAGGACGACGGCGGGCTCGGCGGCGGACCGATAGAAGTCGCATTGCTGATGCAGCAGTTCGGCCGTGGCCTTGTCGTCGAGCCTTACCTCGCGAACATCGTTCTCGCCGGTGGCGCTCTGCGTCAGGCCGGCAACGCCGAGCAGAAATCAGAATGGCTTGGCGGACTTATCGACGGCAGCCGGCACGCGGCCGTTGCGTTCGCAGAGCCGCAGTCCCGCTTCGATATCGCCGACGTGGCGACAAGCGCCGCTGCAGTCGATGGCGGATTCGTCATCAACGGCAGCAAGTCCATGGTGTTGAATGCGAGAAATGCCGATGTTTTCGTGATACCGGCGCGCACCGGCGGAAGCCGCAACGACAAGAGCGGCATTACGCTTTTTCTCGTGCCTGCCGACACGGCGGGGATCGGCATCAGAGACTATGCGACGGTCGATGGCCACCAGGCGGCAGAGTTGCTGCTGACCGATGTGCAGGCCACCGCGACGGCCGTTCTCGGCAACATCGACGGCGGTTTCGACACGCTGCGGTCAATCGTCGACGATGCCACGCTTGCGGTTTGCGCCGAGGCCGTCGGCATCATGTCAACGATGCATGAGAAAACGGTGGAGTACAGCAAAAACCGGGTGCAGTTCGGCGTTCCAATCGGTTCCTTCCAGGCTCTGCAGCACCGCATGGCAGACAATCTCATCGCCTGTGAGCAGAGTTATTCGCTGATGCTTTGGGCCGTGATGCTGAAGGCGGCCGGCGCCGACGATACGTCGCGCGCGATCAGTGCCCTCAAATACCAGATCGGCACTGCCGGACGTCGTGTGGCGCAGGAAGCAGTCCAGATTCACGGTGGCATGGGCATTACCTGGGAACTCGACATCGCGCACTATTTCAAACGGTTTTCAGCCATCGAAACGCTGTTTGGCAACGCGGACTTTCACCTGGATCGCTACGTAGCGCTGTCAGCCTGATGCGCCGCGCCGCTTGCGGCGCACGTCGCTGCGGTATCATGCGGCGGTGTACAGACTGATCGGGGAATCGCATGACCCGCCAAGCGCTGCCACGCGTGATCACTATCACCACGGACTTTGGACACAAAGGACCGTTTGCAGCGGTTATGAAAGGCGTCATTCTGAGCCGCTTGCCCGGCGCCGACGTGGTCGACCTGGTGCACAATATTCCGCCACACTGGCCGCCCGAGGCCGGATTCTGGATCGTCCACGCGTACCGGTATTTTCCGGCCGGCACCGTGCATATAGCGATCGTCGATCCGGCGCCCGGCAATGAAACACAGATAATCATCGCGGAGAAAAACGAGCACATTTTCCTGGCACCGGACAACGGCCTCCTGGCCGCCCTGTTCGATCAGCCCGGCAGCAACGCGATCTATCGACTCGAACCGGACAAGCTTGCACAATTCGGCATTCACGATCCAAGCCCGACATTTCATGGTCGCGACATTTACGCACCACTGGCCGCCGAGATTGCAGCCGGAAACTGTCGCCCGGCGCAACTTGGCGACGCAACCGGCGAATGGACGCCGGCCTGGGTGGACAAGCCCACCCGCAACGTCGATCGTGTGGACGGCATCGTCATTACAGTCGACCCGTTCGGCAACCTGATTACCAATATCGAGCAACAGCTCATCGAGGGCTTTGCCGAACCGATCGTGCATATCGGCGGCCATGCGCTCGGTATCGAGACGACCTATGCCACCAGCAATCCCGGCGATTACCTGGCGTTGATCAATTCCTTTGGCGTCGTGGAGATTGCGCGAGCCGAGGGCAGCGCAGCTGCGGGTCTCGGCTCACAAAGGGGTGCGCCGGTCAGCGTTTCCGATGGACTGGTGGCCTAGCTGTCGGACCGACCTCAATGAGCCTGCTGCAGCGCCTGCTTCTCGATTTTGGCCCAGCTGTCCCGCAATGTAACGACGCGATTCAACACCGGCGCTGTATCCGAAAAATCCGCTGCATCCGGACAAAAATAGCCAAGCCGCTCGAACTGCCAGGCCGCGCCTGGCCGCGCGCCGGCTAGTTCGGGCTCGAGTTTCGCCGCGACGACCTGCAGCGAATCGCTGTTGACTACAGCCATGATGTCGTCAGCAGCAGCCGGGTCGGGAACCGTGAACAGCCGGTCGTAAAGGCGAACTTCGGCATCGACAGCCTGCTGCGCCGATACCCAGTGTATCGTGCCTTTGACCTTGCGGTCCGAGCTGGCGGATCCGCTGCGCGTGTCCGGGTCGTAACTGCAATGCAACTCCGTAACATTTCCGGCATCGTCCCTGATCACCTCGTCGCAGCGGATGATATAGGCGAAGCGCAAACGAACCTCGCCGCCAGGCTTGAGCCTGAAAAACTTGCGCGGCGCCTCTTCCATGAAATCGTCCTGCTCGATATACAGCTCGCGGCTGAACGGCATTTCCCGAACGCCGAGTTCCTCGCGATGCGGATGATTGACCGCGGTCACTATCTCCACCTGGTCCATCGGGTAGTTGCTGAGAACGACCTTTAAAGGACGCAGAACCGCCATGCGTCGCTCACAGGCGGCGTCAAGATTCTCGCGAATCGAATTTTCGAGAAGCGCCATTTCTATGACATTGCCCTTCTTGGTGACGCCGATGCGCCGGCAAAAGTCCCGTATTGCCGCCGCCGGATAGCCACGCCGGCGCATGCCGGCCAGTGTCGCCATGCGTGGATCGTCCCAGCCGCTCACCACGCCCTCCTCTACCAGCTGGCTGAGCTTTCGCTTGCTGGTCAGTGCATAGGCCAGGTTCAATCGCGAGAACTCGTATTGATGCGGGCGATGCTGCAGGTCGAGCTGATCGAGAAGCCAGTCGTACAGCGGCCGATGGTCCTCGAACTCCAGCGTGCACAGCGAATGCGTGATGCCTTCGAAGGCATCCGACAATCCGTGTGCGAAGTCGTACATCGGGTAGATGCACCAGTCGTCGCCGCTGCGCTGATGCGTCAGGTGGCGAATTCGATAGAGGGTCGGATCGCGCATGTTCATGTTCGGTGAACTCATGTCGATCTTTGCCCGCAGGACGTGCTCGCCATCGGCAAATTCGCCCGCACGCATGCGTCGGAACAGGTCAAGGTTCTCGTCGACCTCACGATCGCGGTACGGGCTGTTGCGGCCCGCCTCGGTTAGGGTACCCCGATGCTCGCGGATTTCATCGGCACTGAGGCTGTCGACATACGCCTTGCCGTCACGGATCAGTTTTTCCGCGCAATCATAAAGGCGCTCGAAATAATCAGAAGCGTGGGTCAGGCGGTCGCCCCAGGAAAACCCGAGCCACTTTACGTCGCTTTCGATCGCGCGCGCATACTCCTCGCTTTCCCGGCCGGGATTGGTGTCGTCGAAGCGCAAATAGGTCTTGCCGTCATGCTCGTCCGCGACTTCGAAATTCAGACAAATGGACTTGGCATGCCCGATGTGCAGATAGCCGTTCGGCTCCGGCGGAAAACGGGTAACGACGGCGCCGCCGTGTTTGCCGGCCGCGACATCGTCACTGATGATCTGGCGAATGAAGTCTTTGACAACTGTGTCAGGCATTGCGGATACCGCTGGGACAAAGGAGCGCAATTCTACGTGCTCGCAGAAATAGCGCAATGCGGCCCATGGACATCAGCCGCCGCGGGCGCAATCGCGGCACAAGCCCTGGATTTCCAGCATCTGGTCGACCGCGGAAAAACCCAGCCCGGCCGCTTTGGCCAGCACCAGCGCGCTGATGTCGCTATCGTCGAGTTCGGCGACGGACAAACATTCCCGGCAGATCAGGAACTGGCCCGAGTGCGAATGCTGCGGGTCGGCGCAGCCAATAAAGGCATTGAGGCTGTTCAGACGGTGCACCAGGTCAGCCTCGATCAGGAAGCCGAGTGCCCGGTATACCGTCGGCGGCGCTGCCCGCTTGCCAGACCGATTGAGGCTCTCGAGGATGTCGTAGGCACCGACCGGCTTGTGGCTGTCCCAGATCAGTTCGAGGACCCGGCGCCGCAACCGGGTGAAGCGCAGGCCACGGTCGCGACACAGCGCTTCCGCCGTCGCCATCGCGCGAGCAACACAATCGCCGTGGTCGTGATTCGGCGGCAGGAACTGGTTTGCGAGCGTGGAGTCCGTCATGCGAGACCCGAAAGGAACGGCCGGCGACGATTGTACACCAGAGCCGCTCGTCAACGATTCGCCGGCCGTAGCGGTACCGGCTGATTCCGGTACAATAGCGCGCTTTGTTCCTGGTCGAGGCCGAAAGAACTACCTCAGCGCCATGCCCCACATTCGATTACCGGACGGCAGCGATAAGCCGTTCGACAAAGCCGTCAATGGATTGCAGATTGCCAGCGAGATTTCAAAGGGCCTCGCTCGCGAAGCCGTGGCCGTGCGCGTCAATGGCGACCTGTGGGACCTGACCCGTGACATCGACCGTGACGCCGACATCGAGTTGGTCAAGCGAAACTCGGTTGAGGGCCTCGAATTGCTGCGCCACGATGCGGCTCACGTGCTTGCCGAAGCGGTCAAGGAACTGTGGCCGGAGACGCAGGTAACGATCGGCCCCGCTATCGAAAACGGGTTTTACTACGACTTCGCGCGCGCGGAGCCGTTCACGCCTGAAGACTTGCAGGTGATCGAGGACCGGATGCGCGAGATCGTCGACCGCGACGAGGCGATCGAACGCGAAATCTGGAAGCGCGACGACGCGATCCGTTTCTTTCGCGAGCAAGGCGAGGAATACAAGGCACGCATCATCGAAGACATTCCCGCCGACGAAGACATTTCGCTGTACCGCCAGGGCAACTTCATCGATCTCTGCCGGGGCCCGCACCTGCCGTCCACCGGGCGCCTCGGCAAGGCGTTTCGCCTGACCCGCGTTTCGGGCGCCTACTGGCGCGGGGATTCTCGCAATGAAATGCTGCAGCGCATTTACGGCACCGCGTGGGCGAACGACAAGCAGTTGCGCTTGTACCTGAAACAGCTGGAGGAGGCCGAGAAGCGCGACCACCGGCGACTCGGCAAGATCATGAACCTGTTCCATTTCCAGGAGGAAGCGCCCGGAGCAATTTTCTGGCATCCGAACGGCTGGCGGCTGTATCAAAACCTGGTCGACTACATGCGGCAACGACAGTTCGATGCCGGCTACCACGAAGTCAACACGCCGGAGCTGATGGACCGGTCGCTATGGGAGGCTTCCGGGCACTGGGAGACCTTCGGCGAACATATGTATACGACCGAAACGGAAGACGGCCGCAACTACGCCATCAAACCGATGAACTGCCCGGGACATGTCCAGGTATTCAAGCAGGGCATAAC
Organism: Gammaproteobacteria bacterium; assembly: GCA_018677555.1. GTDB lineage: Bacteria > Pseudomonadota > Gammaproteobacteria > Steroidobacterales > Woeseiaceae > JAHHOT01. The sequence continues at coordinate 9,760 of JAHHOT010000103.1, forward strand.
GAGCTACAGGGAATTGCCCTATCGACTGTGCGAGTTCGGCAAGGTACATCGCTACGAGCCGTCAGGCGCGCTGCACGGGATGTTGCGCGTGCGTGCGTTCACGCAGGATGACGCACACATTTTCTGCACAGCCGAGCAGATTACAGCGGAGACCATCGCGGTTTGCGATCTTATCCTGGGAATCTATCGCGATTTCGGCTTCGACGACGTGTTCATCAAGTTCGCGGACCGGCCGGATGTGCGGGTCGGGTCCGACGAGGTCTGGGACCAGGCGGAAGCTGCCCTGCAAAGCGCGCTCGAAGCGTCCGGACTGGAGTACCAGCACAACCCGGGCGAAGGCGCGTTCTATGGACCCAAACTCGAATTCGTCCTGCGCGACGCAATCGGCCGCGACTGGCAATGCGGCACGCACCAGGTGGACCTGAATCTGCCAGCGCGTCTCGGGGCCACCTATATCGGCGAAGACGGTCAGAAACATACGCCGGTACTGCTACACCGCGCCATGTTCGGCTCGCTGGAACGCTTCATCGGCATCATGCTGGAGCATCATGCGGGCAACCTGCCGTTGTGGCTCGCTCCGTCGCAGGTCAAGGTGCTGACCATTACGTCCGACGCCGACGCGTACGCCAATTCCGTTGTCGAGCGGCTCCGTGACGCCGGCTTGCACGCTGACGCGGACCTGCGCAACGAAAAGATTTCCTACAAGGTTCGCGAGCACAGTGTTGCCAAGGTCCCTGTGTTGATGGCAGTCGGCCAGCGCGAAATCGATGAGGATACGGTAGCCGTGCGGCGCCTGGGTTCCAAGCAACAAAAAGTCATGAAGGTCGACGAGGCAATCGCCTCTCTCGGCGACGAGGTCAGCCGCAGGGCATAGGCCGCAGTGGCCGGCGCGGGGGTCAATTTCCGGGCGCTGCGGGACCCGCACACCACTGCCGATTGCCGCAGCAGGAGCCTCGCAGGGCAAACGTGACACGACCTGCACGTCGACTGTGCTCCCCGTCACAGATTCAACATCTGCGAGCTGCCGAAAAGCACTCCCAACAGGGGCCGACGCTATACTCGTCGGTCGCACGATCCTGTATAGAAATTAAACATAAGTCGCCAAGGAGGACGCACGTGTCGCTGGAGCAATACAAAACCCAGGTCCTGTTGTTACACAGCCAGCAAAGCACATTGGACGTGCTGAGCACGGGGTTTAACGATCGTTATGCCGTGCATGTAGCAACGAGCGGCGCGGAAGCGCTGAACACACTGGGCGATACTCCAATCCACGTCATCGTTTCCGCCCAGGATCTGCCCGGGATGAGCGGCCTGGATGCCATTCGCGAAGCGAAGAAACGCTCGCCCGACACCATCGGGATCCTGCTGGCAGGCGCAAACCGGCAGGACGGACTCGAGGCGCTGGTCGGCGACCAGGAAGTATTTCAGATCGTTCGCGGTGAAATTTCACCACCGGCATTGGTCAATCTCATCGAATCGGCAACACGTCGCATGCGCCTGATGACATTGTCGGAGTCGGCCAACGACCAGGCGGCCAACGTCGACGAACCGGCATCCGAGCACATTGTCATGGAGACGCTCGACAACGGTTCGAACGTGGTCACTGATATCAGCGGGCAGGTTCCGGCTCTCAATCCGCGCGGCGCGCAACCCGGCGCTGACCCGGGCGGTCGCGCGGTAGAGGTGCTTGTGCTGACCAAGGACGAAGAGTTTCTGGCAACGATTGGCGACTCGTCGCGCGGCATGCACACCGTGCATCACGCCAACACGCCGGCGCAAGCCGAGGACATCGTGTGTAATAACCGCGTCGGCGTGCTGGTCACCGACGCTGCGATGGTCGGCTCGAATATCGAGATTATTACGCACAGGCTGCGCTCTGTCGTGCCGCGACTGGTTGCCGTTGTCGCCGGCCGCCGGGACGATGGCGAATTGCTGATGGACCTCATCAATCGCGGCCACGTGTATCGCTTTCTGTTGAAGCCGGTGTCGCCAGGTCGCGCGCGCCTCGCGATCGAGGCGTCGGTAAAACACCACATGGAGGCAGACGACGGCGCGTTCAAACAGGCGAAGTCCGCGCCGCCCGGTCGAGCTGACAACGCCAAGCCGGCGGTACGTGCTGTGCCCCGGCCAGCAGCCGCTGCTGCGCCAAGAGCCAAGCCAGCCAAGGCACCACGGAAACCGGTTAGCAATGCTGCAAAACAAGCTGCTGCGAAAGCGGTTGCCAGGCCCGCAGCATCGCGCCGCAAGCCGAGTCCGGCGCCGCCCACGGGTCGCAAGAAACGCGTCGATCCGACGATTAACGCGCCGGCCATTGATCCGACGGCCCTGGAAGACAGTCTGAACGATGCGTTCTCGGAAACGTCGACGCTTACCGAGACCATGACAGGCCTCGCCGCCGCCGTAGGCGAGTCGCTCAAGAGCACGGGTAAACGAAGCCGCAGCCGCGATGGACGCAGCAAGTTGCTCGAAGACCCGGTTACGGACGACTCGGCGCTGAGTCCCAAAGCCATCATCGCGGGTGTTGCGGTCGTTGCCATGGCGGCAGCGGCATGGCTCTATAGCGGCAGCGACGACAGCGGGCTCGGAGGCCGGCAACGAGCGGATTTACCCGCGGATTCGATTCCCACGGTCGTCGAAACCGACGTCGTGCCACAACCGGATCCGGCCACCCGACCCGGTGCGCAGTCTACCTACCAGGAATTGCTTGACGAAGCACGCACGGCACGCGACGCCGGCGAAATCATCAACCCCGTCGGCAGCAATGCCATCGAGCTTTACGTGCTTGCACGCGAGGCCGCACCGAACGACCCGGTCGTTTCTGCAGAGCTGGAGGCAGTGGTAGAGCAGGTTCTCGGCATGGCCGAATCGGCAATTCTCGACCAACGCCTCGGGGATGCGGATGCCGCACTCGAAAAGCTCGAACTGGCCAGTCCCGGGAATGCCCGCCTGAACTTTCTGCGTGCCCAGCTCGACCAGCTGCAGCTGCGCAGCGCCGCCGACGACGCGCGCGCTGCGATACGCGACGGACGATTCGAGGATGCCGCCGCGAGTATCGCCGCAGCGCGCCAACTGTCGGCGGGCGATTTCAGCGGAATCGATACAGTCAGTGCCGAGCTGGATGCTGCAAGGAGCGAACAGCAGGTAGACGAAGTCCTGGCGCTTGCCGCACAGCGCCTTGAGGACGGCCGCCTGACTTCGCCGGCAAACAACAACGCCCGTTATTACTACGAACTCGCGCTCGGCAACGACTCGCAGAATACCGCGGCGAAGCAAGGGCTGGTCCTGATCGCCGGCAAGCTGGTGCTACAAGCCAGGGAAGCCATGGACAACGG
>JAHHOT010000145.1 GCA_018677555.1 Gammaproteobacteria bacterium
ACTTTCTTGTCCGCGATAATGTCTTCCGCGCCGTAGATCGTACGCGCGACGTGCCGGACCTTGTCCAACAGCTTCATGTCGTCGTCGTACAGGGTCCGGAACTGCGCATGCTGGTGCTCGATCATCTCGACCACCTGTTCGGCCAGCGCCGTCGCGCCGGCACCGCCGTTTTCCCAGTGCGATGAGGTGGTGCAAACGACGTCAAAGGCGGCACAGTAGTCACGTATCGCACGATGCTCCGCTTCGGTATCTGTCACGAATTCGTTAATCGCGACCGTCACCGGAACCCCGAACTGCCCGATATTACGAATGTGTCGCCCGAGGTTCTCGCAACCGGCGACCACCGCTTCGACGTTTTCGCCCCTGAGGTCGTCTTTGGCGACGCCGCCATGCATTTTCAGGGCCTTGGTTGTTGCCACAAGAACCACGGCGTCCGGGTGTAACCCGGCCTTGCGGCATTTGATGTCGAAGAATTTTTCCGCACCAAGATCGGCGCCGAAGCCTGCTTCTGTTACCACGTAGTCGGCGAGTTTGAGCCCGGTCCGCGTTGCGATGGCGGAGTTGCAGCCGTGTGCGATATTGGCGAACGGACCGCCGTGCATGAGGCAGGGATTGTTCTCCAGTGTCTGTACCAGGTTCGGTTGAAACGCATCGCGTAACAACGCGGTCATCGCACCTTGTGCGCCGAGCTGACTCACGCGCACCGGTTCGCGGTCTCGCGTGTAGCCGACGACGATGTTGCCGATTCGTTTTTTCAGGTCCTCCAGGTCGGTCGCGAGGCAGAACACGGCCATGACCTCGGAAGCCACGGTAATATCGAAGCCGGACTGTCGCGGCACACCATTGCCGGGCCCACCGAGGCCGCCGACAATATCGCGCAACGCCCGGTCGTTCATGTCGACCACGCGGCGCCAGGTTATGCGTCGTGGATCGATGTTGAGTTGGTTTTCCCAGTGAATATGGTTGTCAATGACCGCGGCAAGCAGATTGTGCGCTGCACCGATGGCATGAAAGTCGCCGGTGAAGTGCAGGTTAATATCCGTCATTGGCACAACCTGGGCGTAGCCGCCGCCTGCAGCGCCACCTTTCATGCCGAAACAGGGGCCGAGGCTCGGCTCACGCAGGCACATGATCGCGCGTTTGCCGATCTTGCACAGGCCGTCGCCCAGTCCGACCGTCGTCGTTGTTTTTCCTTCGCCGGCAGGGGTCGGCGATATTGCTGTTACAAGAATCAGCTTGCCGTCCGGGCGGTCCTTGACAGACTCCAGGAACTCATAGCCAAGCTTGGCCTTGTCACGGCCGAAAGGAATAAGTGCATCCGCGGGGACGCCCATTTTTGCGGCCACGTCTGCGATTGGTAACTTCGATGCCGCCTGCGCGATTTCGAGATCGGACGGTACGTTCGACATAGGGATTATCTTTTACGTTATTGGCGCCGCAACGGGGAATGTTGAACAGTGTCAGCAAGCCCGGACGCAGGAGGTACTGGCGCCCGAGTCTACCAGCGCACTATATACGCGCAAAGCCGATGTCGCGCCGGAGCACGGCCGCGTCACCTGCAAGGCAGCAGTCCCGAAGCGCATGTTTGCGGGCACTGCGTAGCTGGCGTGAATCGGCCAGAGTCCGCAGATTTACTGTCGTTTCTGGTCAGGCGGGCGTCGCGGCGGTCAATGCAGCGGTCGGGCTTCTGGCACACACTGGGTAGCTCGATAAACGTATCCAACCCGCGGCAAACGGGCGTTTCTACTGAGGGGTCAGAAATGGGCGGAAGGCCGAGGCGCAGAAAAGCCGGCGGGCGGAGTGCAAAGCATGCGGCACGTCAACAGGCGACCGCTCATCCTGCGTTTATCGAGCGCCAAATTCCGTATTTCGAGCTGCTGGATGAGGAAGGCCTCAACCTGATCGAGCACAACGCCGACACCGTGCTCGAGGAGATCGGCATCGAGTTCCGGGATTTCCCGCAAGCGCTGACATTGTTGCGGGACGCAGGAGCTGATGTCGACGGTGAGCGTGTGCGGTTTCCGCGCGGCCTGTGCAGGTCGATCATCCAGGCGACAGCGCCGCCGTCTTATACCCAGCATGCGCGCAACCCGCTGCGCAATGTCGTGATCGGAGGCCGCAATACGGTCCTGGTGCCCGCTTACGGTTCACCCTTCGTGCGCAGCCTCGACGACGGTCGACGCTACGCCACGATCGACGACTTCCGCAATTTCGTCAAGCTGGCCTATATGAGCCCGGAGCTGCATCACTCCGGCGGCACCGTGTGCGAGCCGGTCGATCTGCCCGTGAACAAACGGCATCTCGACATGGTTTACAGCCATATTCGCTACAGCGACAAACCGTTCATGGGATCGGTCACCTCCGAGGAACGCGCGCAGGACAGCGTCGACATGGCGAAAATCGTATTCGGCGAGGAGTTTGTAGATAGTAATACGGTGATAACCAGCCTGATCAACGCAAACTCGCCGCTGACATTCGACGCGACGATGCTTGGTGCGGCAACGGTCTATGCGCGCAACAACCAGGCAACTGTCGTGTCGCCATTCATACTGGCCGGGGCAATGTCGCCGGTCACGGTTGCAGGTACGGTCACGCAAATTCTTGCCGAAGCGCTTGCTGGTATCTGCTATACGCAGCTTGTCAGGCCCGGTGCGCCGGTCATCTTTGGTACGTTCGCCAGTGCCGTGTCGATGCAGTCGGGCGCGCCGACGTTCGGCACGCCCGAGCCGAGCCTCGTACTCTATGCTTGCGCCGCACTTGCGCGCAGGCTGGGCGTGCCCTTTCGCAGCGGGGGCGGCTTGTGTGCATCGAAAATACCGGATGCGCAGGCGGCTTACGAAAGCGCGAATACGATGCAGACAGCGGCGCTTGCCGGTGTAAATTTCATGCTGCACACTGCCGGCTGGCTTGAAGGCGGCCTCGCCATGGGCTATGAAAAATTCATAATGGACGTTGACCAGGCGGGCATGATCGAAGTGCTGTTGCGCGGCGTCGACCTCTCGGAAAACGCGCAGGCTCTCGATGCGATGCGGGAAGTAGGCCCCGGGTCGCACTTCCTTGGCGCTGCTCACACGCAGGCCAATTTCGAAAAGGCGTTTTACCGGTCAAGGATTGCGGACAACAACAGTTTCGAGCAATGGGAACAGGACGGCTCGCTTGACGCGGCGGCGCGCGCCAACAAGATCTGGAAATCCATGTTGGCCAGCTATGAGGCGCCGGCGATCGACGAGGCCGTCGACGAGGCGCTGCTCGAGTTTATCGAGAAGCGAAAAGCCGCAATGCCGGACAAGGACTATTGACGCTTGCGGGCTTGCCAGCGGCAGCATGTTTCAGAATGTGAATTCGCATTGAGGACGCAATCGAATGAGCGAAAAATCCGCGGGTGTCGCTGACGCAAAATCGCCTGAGCCGGTGCTTGTTATCGCCTGCGGCGCTCTTGCGCGCGAGATCAATTACCTGAAGAAAAGCAACGGGTGGGAGCACCTGCACATGCGCTGCATCGATGCAAAATTACACAATACGCCCGAACGCATTCCGTACGAGTTGCGCGAGGAGATCTGCCGGCATCGTCGCGACTACGCGAAAATTTTCGTTGCTTACGCGGATTGCGGCAC
>JAHHOT010000116.1 GCA_018677555.1 Gammaproteobacteria bacterium
CGATTGACGGCTGGCTTGATGAAATCTACCCCGCCGTGACGCACGAGTATTACCACGCCGTGAACTACCCGGATGACGGTGCGGCGCCGACGCTGCTGGACGTGCTTGTCGCAGAGGGCAGTGCGGATTCGTTCACGGCAAGGATTTATCCGGACTTTGTCCCGCAATGGACCACGGCACTATCGAGATCGGAACAGGCAACAGTCTGGCCTTTGATGAAGGCCGAGCTGCATTCGACCGACCCTGCCACGGTCGACCGCTTATTGTTCGGTGACGGCGACACCGTCCCGCGCCAGGCGGGTTACACCATTGGTTTCGAGATCGTGCAGTCCTGGCTGAAGCGCCATCCGGGCCTGCCGCCGTCCGAATGGGCGCGATTTTCGCCACAAGCAATTCTCGACGGCAGTGGTTACGATCCATCCAGGTCTGCGACAGGCGGAGATCAAACCCTGTAGGAACGCCGCCCCCGGCGCGATCGTGGCGTGTCGAAAAAGTCGCGCCGGGGGCGGCGCTCCTGCAATCTTTCAATCCCCGGCGCGTTGATCCCACAAACGATCCGTCGCCACGGATCGGCACCGGCTCAAGAATGCTTTGCGACCTCCGTGGCCGATGCGTCGTCGCCCGTTCCGAACAGTCGCTTCAGCGACGGAATCAGCATCGGTACCCGCTTCTTGTAGTCGCGATATTCGGGATGTGCGTTCTGCAAGTCATGCTCTTCGAACTGAATAGCGACCAGCATGTAGATGCTGGTGCCGAGCGCGAATACGAGGTGCGCAACCGTCATCGTCGGGGTTGCCCACATGACGAAGAACCAGCCGACGTAAAGCGGGTGACGCACGACGCGGTAAATCCACGGCTGCACGAACTTGAGCGGCTCGGGTTCGCGGCCGCGTGCGTAGGCCCAGGTCTGCCGCAGTCCGAACAGGTCGAAATGATTGATAGCGCAGGTGCTGAACAACACCAGGCCCCAGCCGAAGGCATAGGCAGCGTGCGCAGCCCACTGACCGGCCGGGCTCTCCAGCGACCAGATGACACCGCCCATCGGCTCCCACAGAGCGAACAGCAGGATCAGGGCCAGGCTGGAAAACAGCACATAGGTGCTGCGCTCTGCCGCCGGATGGATGATTCTGGTCCACCAGCGTTTGAAGAACGGCCGCGCCATCAGGCTGTGCTGCACGGCGAAAACGCCCAGCAAAAGCAGGTTGATGACCAGCGCTGTACCCAGCGGCGCCTGAGGCACCGAATCGATCGATTTTGGTACGATCAGATTGCCGATGAAGCCGATCGCGTATAAAAAGGTGGCGAAGAATACGGCGTAGCAAGCGAGGCCGTAGATAAAGACTGACAAGCGTTTCATAAGCGGTTCTCCCGTTCGGTCGTCACGTAAGTTATTGAAAACTCGATGCTCATTGAGCATGTCCACAGTGTGGCCCGTATTTCCGGGAGAGGCGTGACCGGCAGGCGACGATCGGCTGACGTTTCGATGACCAGTGTTTTCGAGGGTTGCGGATGACATCAGGCAATGGGCAGCGATACCGGTTCGGCGATTACGAGCTGAACACGGCAACCCGCCAGCTGCTGCACGCGGGCAAGTCGGTCACGTTAGAGCCCCGCGTCTACAAGCTGCTGGCATTCCTGATCGAGCAGCGCCACCGCGCCGTCGACAAGGATGAGATCCAGGGCGCTGTATGGGCTCCCGCGATCGTGTCGGATACGGCGCTGACCCGAGCCATCATGAAAGCCCGCCGGGCGCTCGGCGACGATGCAGAAAAGCAAAGCGTCATTCGCACCGTGCACGGCCACGGCTATCAATTCGTGGCGCCGATCGCGGACGAGGACACCGCGCCACAGCCATCTGCCGAGGAACCGGCCCGGGAGCCGGTCGCCGCCGGTCATCCATCCCGGAGCAACCTGCGCTGGCTGCTCGCTGCAGCGGTCGCTGTGCTCGCTATCGGGATCGTGTTTTTGCTGCGCACGCCGACGGCGCCCGACGGTGTACGCGTTGCCGTGCTGCCGATAATGAACGTCACCGGCGATGCCGCCCTCGACTGGGCCAAGTACGGTCTGATGGGCCTGGCAAACGAAGGCTTCGTCGACGCGGCCGAACTGAACATCGTATCGGCAGCCGACGTTGTTGGTTTTGTAGAAAACAATGACTGGGACGGCCAGCTTGACGAGCCACAATTGGCCGACAAGCTCGAGACCCTGCGCCGTGGGTACGGCGCCACTCACGTTCTCGTCAGCCAGCTCGAACAAAACGTCGGCGGCCTGCGCCTGAACTACACGCTGGTCGGTCCTGAAGGGCGGCGCCACGAGAACACGATGGTCAGTGACGATGCGCCGGCACTGGTCGAGGGCATGGTAAGAAGCGTCAGCTCAATGCTGGGCGGCAGGCGCCACATCGGTGCGAACGACATTGAAATCGTCGACGAAGATCCGTTCATCAACGAAGCGTACGCGCGCGGCATGAGTTTTTCGCTAGAGGGTCGCTGCGCCGAAGCCTTGCCGCTCTTCGAAGTCGTATTGGCCCGCAGCGATGACACCAACAGGGCGAAGTTCGAGTGGGCAAGCTGCGCGCGCATTCTCGGGCGTTGGCAGGATTCCGAGACGGCCTACCGGGAAATGCTGAGTGCGCTCGAAGCCGAAACGTCGAGCAGCCTGCGGGCAGACGCTCTCGGCGGCCTCGGCGTTGTCTACCATCGCACCGGCCGTCTGGAGGAGGCCGATGCTACCTATCGGCGGGGGCTCGACGAGGCGCTTGCAGCCAACGATCGCATTGCACAGGGCAAAATCCTGATCTCGATGGCGATACTCGCCAAAGACCGGCGCGATTTCGCTGAAGCGAGAACCTTGCTGGGCCGGGCGACGCTCGCCTATCGCGAACTCGAATGGGACGTTCTGCCCGGACAGATCTACTCGACGCTTGCCAACATCGGCATGAACGACGGCAAGCTGACCGAGGCGGAGGAGGATCTCAATAAAGCACTTGACAGCTTTCGTGCGGTCGGCGATCGCCGCAACGAGGCGATGATGCTCAACAACTACGGATTCCTTAGGCGCTTGCAGGGGCGCCACGAGGACGCCGAACCACTGCATCTGCAATCGCTCGCTATTCGACAGGACATCGGCGATCGCGTCGGCCAGGGGCGGATCTACGGCATGCTTGCCGTGCTCTATGAACATGCAGAACGCTATGCCGATGCCCGCGATGCCGCCACGAACGCCGTGGCAATCGCGCGAGACGCGAACGACAGCCTATTCCTGGCCACAGGGCTCGCGCAGCTGGGCGCGGCAGAGCGCGGTCTCGGGAATCTGGCAGCGGCGCGCGCGGCGTTCGACGAGTCGCGCGACACGTTCATCGGCATCGAGGATTTTTCACGCGCTGCCCAGGTCGAACTGCGTCTTGCGAAGTTGGATATCGACGAAGGAGGTCTCACGGCCGCCGATCAGCGTATTCACCAGGTGCTCGATGCCGCTCTGGCAGCCGACTACCCCGAACCGGCCATCGAGGCGATGGATTATGCAGGCGACGTAGCTTTACTACGCGGCAACCCGTCAGACGCACGAAACTATTACGAACAGGCGCTGGCGCACATCGAGGATACGGGTTTCACCAGCCCCAAAACCGGTATCGCGATCAAGCTCGCGGCGCTTTACCTCGACGAGGACAAAGCGGCGGCTGCCGAGCCGTTACTCGGTTTTCTCATCGAACAGGAACAAACAGCCGAGATCTACAAACTGCGCGCACGTTTTGCACACATGACCGGCGACCATGAGCGTTCGGTGACCCTCATGGAAGCGGCCAGGGATATTGCTGGTGCTGAATGGAGCACGGATGATTCGGCAATGCTTGCGCGCTATGAGAAAAATCTTTAGCGACGCGCGAAAAGACGAACCTACTGCAGGAGCGCCGCCGCCGGCGCGACAACGATGACGCTCCAAAATCGCGCCGGGCGCGGCACTCCCGTCATCGATCCGCCGTCAAGTAAAATCCCGGATCGAATATCGGCGTGATATTCGTCACAACTTGGACTGTGTCTAAATTCCACGACTTTTTCGTTCACCTGTGGAGAATAGCGGCCACGGAGCCAACCGGTCATTCGCAGCATTCAACGTTGCGCACCCGTCGCGCGGAGCGCGACCGTCCGGTTACAGATCAAAACTCAAGAAAACAAGGACTGTTGCCCGATGATGCCAACCCACTATCGATCTCTTTACGTAATTCTGACCACATTCCTGCTCGGCGCCTGCAGCGGTGACTTCGACCGTGAAGCCTATGAACAAGCCGTTGCGACGGATGCGCTGGAAAGCGCTATTGAAGCCGCGTCGGGCGGCGTCGGTATGGAATCGTTCATGTTTCCGGAGAGCGACGACCTCGCCGCTATCCCGGCAGACCCGTCGAACCCGCTGACAGCGGAGAAAGTCGCGCTTGGCCAACTGCTTTATCACGATACCGCGCTGGCCATGAATCCCAATGATCCTGCCCGCAGCGGCACTTACAGCTGCGCCAGCTGCCACCACGCGGACGCCGGCTTCAAGGCCGGACTCCCGCAGGGAATTGCGGAAGGCGGCATCGGCTTCGGCCTGGTCGGCGAGGGCCGCGTGCTGGATGACGGCATGGACGCGGCGGCCGCCGCCGACAGCCCGCTTCGCCCGGACATTCAACCGCTGACGTCCCCGGCCACGTTGAACGTTGCGTACCAGGAAGTGATGCTGTGGAACGGCCAGTTCGGCAATGCCGTCAACGGCATCGTGAACGCTGGCGTCGACAGCACCGCGTTGATGACGGCGGGCACGCCGAAAGCCGAGAACGTGCGCCAGCTTGCAGGTATTGAAACCCAGGCCGTCGCCGGATTAGGCGTGCACCGACTGAAAGTCGAAACAGACAGCCCGTTGCAGACAAACACGGAATACCAGGCTCTGTTTGCCGCCGCTTTCCCGAACAGCACAGATACACTTGAAGATGCCGGAAAAGCGATCGCTGCGTACGAACGCACGCTATTGGCTACCGAAGCACCGTTTCAACGCTGGTTGAAGGGTGACGACGAGGCCATGAGCACGCAGGAGCTTCGCGGCGCTGAGTTGTTCTTCGGCAAAGCTAATTGCGTTGCCTGCCACAACGGGCCCGCTCTGAGCTCGCGCGTCGGAGCCACCGAATCGGAAATGTTCTTCGCTATAGGATTCGCCGATTTCGATACTGCCGACCCGCGCGTGCATGGGAGGGTCGATGACGCTACCTCGAAAGGTCGCGGCGGCCTCACCGGGCTTGAATCAGACCACTACAAGTTCAAGGTTCCCCAGCTATACAACCTGACGGACACGGCCGTATTCGGCCACGGCGCATCGTTTACCTCCGTTCGCGATGTGGTTGCCTACAAGAATGCCGGCGTCCCGCAGAAGCCCCTGACCGAGGCATACCTGGATCCGTTGTTCACCCCGCTCGGGCTGACGGAGTCTGAAATCGACGACCTCACAGCATTCCTCGAGCTATCGCTCTACGACCCGGGCCTGGATCGATATGTACCCGACGCAGTGCCGTCGGGCAATTGCTTCCCCGTCAACGACGACGCGGCCGCTGCAGACCTGGGCTGCTAGCTAAAAGGCGATCGACCGACGAGTTCGTCGGTCGATCGCCTTTTCCACTGGATCCGAATCGGCGCACCCGTAATCTCGCCGTCGGGCACTCGCGTCTACCGCAGCACCTCCGTTCATACTAGTATCCTCAAGGCACCCGGCAGCGGAAGCTGGCGGCATCGCGAGTCGGAGGATCGAACTTGGACCAGGTTACGGCACTAATTACAGAATACGCCGACATTGCCATCGGCTATCTTCGGCGCCCGGAATTTCTGTTCCAGATGGGTGCGATCATCGTCCTGTTTCTCCCTGCCTGGTATCTGTCGACACGAATAGAACCGCAGCTTGAAAAACGGGTGCGGCAGATTTCGGGCATGCCGGGCCTGCTTCGCATACTGGCTGCCTTCCTGCGGCGCCTCGAGTGGTTGTTCTACCTGATCCTGCTGGGTGCCACGTACGTGGCGACCGGCGTGTTCGACTGGCCGGCGAACAACTATCTGCTCTACTCGGTGATGCTGCTTTCCGCTGCATGGTTACTGATCAACGTCGGATCGCACGCGATCCGTAGCCGTCTGATCGGCAAGCTGTTCGCCATAGTGGTCTGGTCGTTTGTCGCAGCATCGGTGCTGGGCGTCGCGGATGACATCGCGACCATGCTCGATAATCTCGGCATCAGCTTCGGCAACGTCAGACTGTCGGTTCTTCGGATCCTGCAGGCAGTCATATTTATCAGCGGCCTGATATGGGTGGCCGTGACGGCGGGAAATTTTCTCGATCGTCGAATCCAGAACGTCGAGGAACTCACACCGTCCCTGCGCGTACTGCTGGGCAAGATCTTCCGTATCCTGTTCATTGTTCTCGCCGCGATGGTCGCGCTACAAAGCCTCAACATCAATCTTACTGCGTTGACGGTGTTGTCCGGCGCGGTTGGCGTCGGTATTGGCTTTGGCCTGCAGAAAGTCGTGTCGAACTTCATCTCGGGCATCATCATCCTGCTCGATCAGTCCATCAAACCCGGAGACACCATTACGCTGGGTGACACCTTCGGCTGGATCCGTGAACTCCGCGCCCGCTTCGTGTCGGTGGTAACGCGCGACGGGCGCGAATACCTTATTCCGAACGAGGATTTCATCACGACGCAGGTCGTCAACTGGTCGTTCTCCGACAAGTTTGTGCGACTCGATGTGCCGTTCGGGGTCTCGTATGACTCGAACCCGCACGAGGTCAGCCGGATGGCCATCGAGGCGGCGGCCGGCGTCGACCGGGTCGACGCCGCGAACAAACGACCCGTTTGCTGGATGACGGAGTTCGGCGATTCATCGCTCAACTTCGTGTTGCGTTTCTGGATCGACGACCCGCAGGACGGATTGACGAATATTCGCGGTAAAGTATTGCTGGCGCTCTGGGATACCTTCAAGGACAACGGCGTTTCGATACCGTTTCCGCATCGCGAAGTCATCATGCGTACGCCGGTCACAATCGCGGATTGATCAATCGCAGGGATCGCGGCGGGCGCACTGCTGCTACAGGTCAGAAGCGAAATCTCCGCTGCAAAGCCGATTTACTCTAGAATCTGCGAACGTACCGGACCATTGAGAGAGCGCCGTTGAATTCGCTGCTGAAATCCATGATTCTGATTACAGCGATCACAGCATGTGGTGACTCGCCAAGCGCTCCGAAACCATCTTCCCTTGACGCAGCGTTGCAGGCAACGGCCGACGCAGAGCAACTCCAGATCACGGATATCTCGGTTCCATTCGAGCGCCTGGCGCAAGCTCCGGCGCAGCTGCAAACCCTGAACCGCGCAATCGAAAAAGGTCCTGCTGCTGTGTACGTTATGCGCTACTTCGACGATACATTGCGCCACACACTCCACGTATTCGTGATCGGTGATACGAAGCGCGTTTACGTCAGGCTATCGGCCGCACCGTACGAAGATGTCACGCGGGAACAACATGACATCCACACGGCTCGCTACGAAGAAAAAGAAAAATCGTTGATACTGGAAACGCCGGCCGGTGTCATTCGCCTGGGGCCGCAAGATGTCACGCCTGTTGGCGCCTGAAGCGGTGCGAACGGTTGCGGGCTAGACTTCCTTCTTCAGTCGAGCCTTGCTCGCCGCGACGCACTCGTCAAAGTGTTGCTCCAACCCTGCATTGATGCCGCGACAACCGGCAACCACCGCCTCCGCCCACTCGAAATATTCCTTGCGACGAGCCTCATCCCAATTGGCAGGCGGTTTCGAACCGACATCTCGAACGTTGCAGGTCTTGTCCGCGATCTTAATCAGCTTGGCGCTGTCAGACAGCTGCGGTGTGTGTTCGACCTGCAGCCGCTTGCGCTCGCGCTTGGGCAGCGACTTGTCGTCGGTCACCTCCGATACGACCTCGGCAACAGCATCGCCAAACAGCGCTTCCAGGTCAGCCCTGGTGGTATCGGTATCTTCTATCGTGTCGTGAAGAATGGCGGCCATCAGCGTCGTCAGGTCGTCGACCTGGCCATACGTCGCCAACACCTCTGCCACCTGGATTGGATGGTTGATATAGGGAGAGGCTTCGACGCCTTTTCGCCGCTGGTCGCGATGCTTCTCCGCGGCAAATTCGAGCGCCTTGAGCAGATTCAGGGCGTATTCATGCCTGCCAGCCATTCGACGGGTCCTTGTGATTTCGCTCGGAAACCCGATTTTGCCCTTATTCGGCCCCGGCGTTAACCCGCAGCATCAAGCGCTAGCCACCGAGGCTGGCCAACGCTGATCGCTAATCGGGCTCGTTGCGCAGTACTTCACCCTTGTCCGTGACCTCGACGTCCCACTGCTTGCCATCGATAAATGTTTCGATCGCATAACGACCGTCGACCTGGTGCAGCTCAACCTTGATTTCCTTGATGATGCCGGTCGGATGCAGCTCGTAAACGATGCGCTTCGGAATGTCCGGCAGTTCGTCCTCAGAAATCCGGAACTCTACATATCTCTCTGACGGGAAGCGGCGGCCATCTTTGTACAGTTCGAGTCCATCGTCATAGATCATGCCTATTTTCGGCGCGTAGCGTTTGTAGGATTCATCGTCCGGTTCCAGCGGTGACGATTCGGTAATAATCAGGCAATCGTCAAACGTTCCCCTGTGCGTTTCGACAGTCGCGCCGGTTTCAAATATCTCCGCACGATCCATAGCGGCGCCGGGCGCGTACTCCATATAGTACTTCATGCCAACGGCCGGTTTCGCCGGCATGTACAGTCCTGGCCGCGCGCCATCTTTGCCGGCACGCCATTCGCCGTCGTGGCCGATAATCTCGCCGTCTTTGAAGTAGTCGACGTCCTCGCCGAAATAGAACACGTCTTTTGTTTTCTTTGCCATCGCGAAGAAATTTCGGGAAATTTCGGCAAGCTCTCCGTTCTCGAATTCGCGCTCTTCGATCACCCGGGTCTCTACGCCGTCGACCATCTCCGTTTCATCGAGGACGGAGATGATGACGAATTCCGAGCCGTCCGGCTCGAGGTTGCCGAGAACGACAAAGGGCCCGGGCTTCAGGCCCCAGTAGCTGTTGTTGCCTTTCGCCGTCATCGTGTAGTTTTCGATCGGAAAATTGCTTTGCCAGCCGTCGTCGTCTGCCGTGCTACCCGGTAACGGAACGGCGACGAGTAACGATGTGATGAGTAATCGGGTTTTCATGATGCTGTACCTTTTTGAAGTGTTATGGCACAAGCGTCCGGCGCACCGGCAGATCCATCTTGGTATACCGGATCACATTGCACCAGGCCAGGGGCAGCCCGCGGAGGATGCCGGCCGGTGCGGGTGTCAGACAGTCAGTCTTTTGTCGCGGCTTCTACTTGAATCCGATGACAGCGCTGAGCGAATACTTCAGTTCGCCCGAAACCATGCTGTCGAACCATTCCAGTTCACCGCGAACTCCGAAATGCTTACTGATGTCGTATTCGCCGCCGAGACTCAATGCAAGGTCGTCGTTCTTGTAGTGCGTCTCGTTGGTGTCGTTGACTTCGGTTTCCGTATTCCAGGACACGTAGCCCACTTTGCCGATCACGTCGAAGTTGTTGCTGAGCGGATACGCGGCAACGGCATAGATGTCGTAGGCCTCGGTGTCCATGTGCAGATCGACGGGAATCGACGTGTCGTCCGGCGTCCCGTATTTGCTCAGGCCACCCTCGATGCCGAAGTTCCTGGTGAACATGTAGGAACCGAAGACACGAAATCCATCCGAGTCGCCACCGAATGACGTCCCCGCGTCGTCGATATTGATCGGCGCTCGCGCGGCCGATAACCCGAGCGAAAATCCTTCCGCATTTGCTGCGTTTGCCGCGATGAGCAGCGGTAGCAGCGCTAGTCCAGCGTTCAATTTCAAGTACTTGTGTTTCATTTGCTTTTCTCCCCTTATTGGCCGGCAAGGATCGCGGCCACAGACGAGCACGCCTGTGCCGTTTGCACGGCGCATACTCCTTCTGTTGGACGTATCGTCGCCGGGAAATCGGTCGCCGATTATTGGTTACAGGCGCAACCGTGTTGCTCCCGGCTACAGTGGCATAGCAAATGCGCACGCTGCCTGGCGGCAATTGCACGTCACAGCCGCGACCGCTCTTCCGCCACCCATCGTCTAAGCTGTCATGGCGACGTCTGGCGCCTGTTCATGCGTACCCGGACGGCCTTATATCGAGGGCATCGAGATGAAAACAATTCGAACACTTGCAGCCTTGTTCCTGTCTACCAGCCTGGCCGCCTGCGCCGGGATGTGGCAGGACGAAGAGGTCGCTATCGGCGACGTTCCAGCGGCAGCAATCACTGCGGCCGAAGGCGCCGTTCCGGGGCTGGAGATCCGGGCTGCGGAAGTCGAGAGGAAGAATGGCCGGACCGTATACGAGATCGACGGCAGGGCGAAGGGCGTAAAGCACGAGGTGAAGGTCACCGCCGACGGCGAAGTCCTGAAGGTAAAGACGGATGACTGACCGCCGTATCGATGGCGGTAACAAGCCGCCTTAGAACTGTCCGGTCA
Source organism: Gammaproteobacteria bacterium (assembly GCA_018677555.1). Classification (GTDB taxonomy): domain Bacteria; phylum Pseudomonadota; class Gammaproteobacteria; order Steroidobacterales; family Woeseiaceae; genus JAHHOT01. The sequence continues at coordinate 10,576 of JAHHOT010000116.1, forward strand.
ACTCGACAAACAGCCCGGGTTCGCGTTCACCGTCGGCATCGGCATGCGTGAGCGGCTGGGCAACTTCCAGGTAGCCCGACAGCAGGTTTCCCCGTACCGCCAGGCCGACGCCGGCCGAGGCGGCCGATTCCCGGCCGCCGCCTGCACGGTTCCAGGCGCCGCCGATGTCATAGAAACCATAGGCTTCGACGCGGTCATACCAGCGTGCGGCAAGTGGCAAGGTTCCGCGCAGCTCGGCTTTTGCGCCAAGGCCCCTGTCACCCCGAACCGCGGCAGCATCGAATCCCCTGCCGATGCGTCCGCCGCCAACCTTGAACTGGCGGATTGACGGCAGCAGATGCGGCGAGTACTGAGCGTAGCTGTCAATCCGCAAGTTCCAGCGCTGAGTCAGCGGTGTGAGATCGACGTAATGGAAACGAACGATCACGAAATCTTCGCGACGTCCGTCATCCGGGTTTACAAAGTTGTCCAGCCGGCTGCCCATTACAGCAAGACCGACCTCTGCTTCTGCCGTCAGCAGGTGCTGCCGCTTGCTGCCGCGCCAACTCACTGTGCTGGCGACTTCGATAGTTCGCAGGCGGTCTTCCCGTGCCAGAACGCCGTCGTGGTAAACGTCGAGGTCGTCTATCTCGAGCGCGCCACGCAGGGTCAGCTGCCGATTCTTCCCGCTCCGTAGTGGTCGCGACAGATCCGCGATATAGCGCTCCCGATCCTGGTCGACCAGTACGCCGGACGAAACGACCTGGATTTTCGACATCGACCCCTGCAGAAGTGCGTTCGCGCCGCGCTCGCCGACAGGCGCGCGAAAATAGGCACCGCCGCTCGAATAGTCGTTCGGATTACCGGCCGTTGCCAGGAACATGCCGAGGATGTTGTCATCACCCAGCAGGCCGTTGCTGGCGATTCGCCCGAATACCAGGTTACGGCCGATCTGTTGTGTGCCGCGATTCGTGTAGGTCAGACTGCCGTTGATCGCCTGGTAATCGGAATCGACCTCCAGCACGTAACCGCCCGGCACGTTTTCGTCCGGGGTGGTCGTGATATTGACGTCGAGTCCGGGCAAGCGTTTTGCCTGGCTAATTAAATCTCGAATGTCGACAGGGCGCAGGGATCGCTCGGATGACAACTCGTCGAACAGCGCGTCAAGGCGTTGCTGGTGCGGTCCGCTTTTGCCGCTATGCCGTACGTCGGAAATACTCGGTTCGATCAACTGGATTCGGACTATCCCGGATGTCATGCCGTTGTTGGCAACCCGGTAGCCGGGACGCGAATAGCCGTCGCGACGGTAACGCTCCCGAATAGCCTCGGCAATCTGGGTCGCCGTTTCTTTGGTCACCGCCTTCCCGAGAAACGGATGATACTCCGAGAACAAGTCAGCGGCCGAGTACACCGAACTGTTCTGTATTATCGCCGATCCGAGGACCTCTTCGTCAGACGCGGTTGCCGCAGTTGCTGCCAAAAACAACACCGATATTATGCAAAGTGGCCGCATTCTCAGGAACTCTCGCCGGTATTTCAGCCAGATTGCAAGACAATCGCGAGGGCTTGTCGGGAATTGCATGCGGCCAGTGTCGGCCAGCGGGCGCATCATTGCAGTGATTGCGCTCACAGTGTGATGCAATTCCGCGGCCAGCTGTGATGGACTCGGTCGCAAAGGGCGGAACAAAAACCTAGTATGGCCTCGCTCACAGGACGAAGGAGCCCCCGATGCCCAAGGAACGGATTTCGATCGGCAGTCCACTCCACTTTTTGCTGTTCTTGTTTTGCCTCTTTGCAATCCCCGCCCATGCGACCAGTCTCGAGGTCACAGAGGTCGAGGGTGCGGTGAAGCTGCGCCTCGACAACGTATGGCAGACACCGACGACCGGCATGGTCATACGCCTGCCCGCTACTGTGTCGACCGGCAGCGATGGCTCGGTCAAGCTGGAACAGAATGGCACGGTGATTTCCGTTGCCAGCCAGACGGCACTCCACCTGTTTGCCGATGCGGACACCGGCCAGGTCGTCAAGCGCGTCGTCCAGGAAAAAGGCAGTGCGTTTTACGACGTCGCGCCGCAGGGCTCGAATCGTTTTCGCGTCGAGTCTCCCTACCTCGTGGCTGTCGTCAAGGGTACGCAGTTCAACGTTACAGCGGCGTCTGACGTATCGACCGTCGCGCTTTTCGAGGGACACCTGCAGATCGATGCTCCGGACGTTGGGGACTCGGTCGAGATTTTTGCAGGAGAGATCGCACGCAGACATCGCGACGATGACCATATCGTAGTCGTCGACATGGAAAACGATCAGGTTGTCGATCGAAACGCAGCGCCGGTTTCGACGCTGGCGGACAGCGCAAGGACCGGTGGAGGTGATCACACGGTCGCGTCGACATCACCTGGAAACGTACAGAAAATCGTGACGAATTGGAGCAGCGGCCGCACATCGGGCGGCGATAACGCCGCCACCGGTTCGGGTGAACCGCAAGCCGGCTCCGGCGCGGGCGTCGTGGTGGGGAGCGAATCGGGTGGCGTCGCGGCTAACGCCGGGGCACAGGTCGGCGCACTCGCGGCAACTGCCAATGCGGATGGACAGATTGGCGCCAACGGCATTAATGCGAACGCAGGTTTGAATGCTGGCGTGATACAAGCTGATGCGAACCTCGAACTGGGCCTTACCGGCATTGGTGTTGATGCCGCCGTCGATCTCGGTGCAGGTGACATCACAGCCGCTGCGGACATCGGCGTCAGTGCAGACCTTGTTAATGGCAGTATCGACGCCAGCGCGGACATCGACCTCGGTGCCGGTGACATCATGGCCAGCGCAGACATCGACGTCGGTGCTGATCTCTTTGATGGCAGTGCCGATGTCGGCGCCGACATTGACCTCGGCGCCGGCGACATTACGGCCGGCGCGGACATCGACGTCGGAGCGGACCTCACTGACGGCAGTGTCGATGTCGGTGCAGACATCGATGCCGGAATCGGTGACATCGTGGCCGGTCCTGACATTGACGTCGCTGCGGATCTTACCGACGGCAGTATCGACGTCGGTGCAGATATCGATGCCGGAATCGGTGACATCGTAGCCGGTCCTGACATTGACGTTGCTGCGGACCTTACCGACGGCAGTATCGACGCCGGTGCAGATATCGATGCCGGAATCGGCGACATCGTCGCTGGACCTGACGTTGACATTGCTGCGGACCTTACCGACGGCAGTATCGACGCCGGTGCAGATATCGATGCCGGAATCGGTGACATCGTAGCCGGTCCTGACATTGACGTCGCTGCGGACCTTCCTGGCGGCGACGTCGGTGCCGGTATTGACGGCGGCGACGTAGCTGCCGATGCTGACCTCGATGTTGGCGCCGACCTGGGCGGCGCTGGTACCGACATTGACCTCGGCGGCAACGGTTCGGACCTCGATATTGGAATCGGGACCGGTGACAGCGGCGACATCCTGGCGGACGACGGCGGCACCGATATTGTCGACGACGTCATTGACGCGGCTGGCGACGGCGCGATACCCGACGTTGATGATCTATTTGGTCTCTGAGCGTGCATCAACGCCCTAGCTACTGGGCACTGATCGCCGCCACGTCCCTGTTGATTGCCATTGCGGCAACAATCAGTGGGCCCGGCCAGCGCCTGGAATTCGGAATGCGCGATGCCGCGACCGAAATCCTGTTGCACGAGATTGGGACCGATATTGTCGTCGTCGCTATCGATTCCAAGAGTTTGCGCGATGTCGGTCAGTGGCCATGGCCGCGTCGGCTGCACGCGCAACTGATCGATCGGCTCGCTCCGGCATCACCGGCGCGGCTATTCGTCGATATCGATTTCAGCGTGCCGTCGAACCCGGCAGACGACGCCGCGCTTGCGCGCTCACTGCGCAACTGGCGTGGCCACCCGGTGTTGTTACCCGGATTCGGCCAGAACCGGTCGGCCACATCGGGCGAAATCGTTCTGACCGAACCATTGCCGGAGCTCGCCCAGTCGGTCGACATTGCATCCGTGAATCTGCAACCCGATGTTGACGGCCTGGTCCGCTCTGTCAGATCGGCCTGGCAGATCGCCGGTCGCACGTTGCCTTCCGTATCGGTGGCACTTAACGGTCTGCAGCCTGATCCGGATCAGGCTCACTGGATCGATTTCGCGATCGACCCGGCGTCGTTCACGACCGTTTCGTCCAGCGACGTGCTGGCGAACAGGATCCCTGCACAATACTTTGCGGACAAGATTGTCTTCATTGGCGCCACCGCGATCGAACTCGGCGATGTTATCCCCGTTCCACTGCACCAGTCGCTGCCAGGCGTAGTCGTGCAGGCGCTTGCTTACGAATCGATACAGCGAGGCTCGTTCGAACAATTGCCTGCGGTTGCCAGCTGGACGCTGCTTGTCCTGTGGACGCTGATGCTTGCCTTTCTTCTCCGGCGGACCTCCTGGCTGCGCGGCAGCCTGATCATGGGTGGCGCGCTGGCAAGCATTGCTGGTGTTTTCTGGCTCGGTTTTGCACAGCTTGGAATCGCTGTATCGGTTGTGCCTTTTGCCGTTGCCACCCTCGCCGTCTACATTTTGACAATGGTTCGATCACTGGAGTCGGAATCGGTTCGCGCCCTGATGTTCGCCGTTGGATTTCGCCAACGTGACGCATTGCTGAAGAGCGTCGTGCAATCTTCAACTGACAGCATCGTTTGCGTCGACGACGGCGGTGAGATACGGACCGCCAATCCTGCTTCCGCCAGCCTGTTTCGCTGGCCGCATGGAAACCTGGTCGGCGAATCCCTGCTGACGTTCGTTCCGGAACTCTTGCGAGACCCGACAGACGGCACGCCACGCTCGCTCGAAACGCTGTCCGATCGGGTCACGGAACTTTCTGCCGTAACCGCCAATGGCGTGGCCTTCCCTGTCGAGCTCTCCGTCAGCCGGGTGCAGCTAGAGCACGAATGTCTTTACACAGCTATCGTCCGTGATATCAGCGAACGCAAAGCACAGCACGATCAGCTCCAGTTCCAGGCGACGCATGACGCACTCACCGCGTTGCCGAACCGGCCGGCTCTGGCGGCGCACCTCGACTCCGTTCTGCAGGGCGGTAAAGCACAGGGCCCTGTCGCGTTGATGATGATCGACCTGAACCGCTTCAAGGAAGTCAATGACACGCTGGGTCACAACGTTGGCGACTACGTGCTGCATGACGTTGCGCGCCGCCTGGAACGGCTGACGAGTGACAGGGGGTTCATCGCCCGTATAGGCGGCGATGAATTTGCGCTGGTCGTCGACAAGGACGTGAGCGATACGTCAGTCGATGAGCTGGCACAATCCCTGGTCGAATGCCTCAAAGAACCGGTAAAGACCTGTGGTGTTGCAATCGATATTGGCTTGAGCATCGGCATCGCAATGTATCCAGATGACGCGAACGATGCAGAAGAGCTGTTCAGGTTGTCGGACATCGCGATGTATGCCGCCAAGCGCGCGAGCACCGGATTCGAACACTACGACGCAGCGAACGATCTCAATAGCCTCCGCCGGCTCGAGATCGCCGTGCGCCTGCGCCAGGCCATCTCTGCCGACGAGTTGCGATTGCATTATCAACCCAAGGTCAATCTTCGAACCGGCGCCGTCGACGGTGTCGAGGCGCTGACGCGCTGGACAGATCCTGTTCTCGGTCAGGTTCGTCCTGACGAATTTATCTCGCTCGCGGAAACGACCGACCTGGTTCAGCCACTATCCGACTGGACGATGCGCGAAGCTTTCAGGCAAACAGCGGCATGGCACCGACAGGGCATCAGCCTGCGAGTCGCGATAAACGTGTCTGCGCGATTGCTTCAGGACGCAAGGTTTCCCGAGAGGATTGCAACGCTGATGGCCGAAAGCGGTGCCTCTCCCGACAGTATCGAACTCGAAATTACCGAGAGCGCAATGATGCTCGATCCGGCACGGGCGCTGAAGGTCGTGAAGAGACTGAACGAACTCGGCGTGCAGATCTCGATCGACGATTATGGAACCGGTTATTCTTCACTGGCCTACCTGCGCGATCTACCTGCTCATTCCCTCAAGCTGGACAAGTCATTCGTCTCCGATCTCGACAGCAAAGAAGGTCAGGTCATCGCCGCCTCCACGGTGCAGATGGCGCACGCGCTGAACCTCGAAATCGTGGCCGAAGGCGTCGAGACAGATGCCGATGCGGCAATGCTGAAAGAAATGGGCTACGACTACGCACAGGGCTTCCTGTACAGCCCGGCTGTTGCCGCGCATGATCTGCTCGACTGGCTCCGTGAGCGCTCGGCCGATACTCTGCGCGACGGGTCAACCGCTGCCATTTAAGACCCGTTCGGCGCGTTCCCCGCTGCCGGCAGAGTACGCCGGTATCAACGTCGGCGAGGCACTGACCGGCAGTTGGCGATTCATTGTCGGTCATGCGACTATCGTCGCGTAAACGTCCTTACAAGCTCGCCCGATGCAAGGCAATGGCCCTGAGACTGATTGCGATGCCTACGCGAGAAACGCAAAAGCTGATACTGGACAAAGCCATCGAATTGTTCAATGCGAATGGCAGTCACGAAGTTTCGACCAACCGGATAGCAGAAGAGTGCGGTCTGAGCAGGGGCAATCTTTACTATCACTTTCGAACGAAAGAAGAAATTATCCAGGCGATATTCCAGCGTATCAGCGCAGAAATGGACGAGTCCTGGGCCGAAGATCATCTGCATCCGACCATGGAGCACATGAATTTCATGTTCGAGCGGATGCTTCGGTTGAACTGGAAGTACCGCTTTTTCTATCGGGAACTGAATACGCTATTGCGTACTGATGCCCGTCTGAAAATTCTGTTTCTCGACAATCGGAAGATCCGGCTGGACGAAGTCAGTCGCTTTTTTCACGCACTGATCGATGAAGGCCTGATGCGATCGCCCGAGGAGCCGGCTTCCCTGGATTTCGTCCTGACCACCTCATGGCTGATATCCGACCAGTGGCTCCCGCAACTCGACCTCGAAGACCGGCCGGTCAACGAAGAAAGCATAAGAGACGGTTACTACCTGATCTTGCAGCTCCTGAGCCCTTATCTGACCGAGAAAGCACAGACTGCCGTGCGCGATATCGACTGGCAGTCAGCCCGTCGCAGAGCGCAGCGATGATGCGTCGACGGTCGCCCTGAAACGTTCAGACTTTTTTGGGGTCCGCGCCCTAATCTGAATTCTTGCCGTTGTTGAACCTCGGCAGGCCCTTTGCTCCAATGATCTATCAGCAAATGATCGGCCCTTGCGCCAATCGCGGTATTTGTTGCACTTGCAATTATCAGGACGTCACATACGGAAGGGGGACCGGATGAAGAACGACCTATGTGCCTTGATCAGGCTGGTGGCTTTGATGCCACTGATTTTTATGACCTCGACGCCGGCCGTCGCACAGAGTTCCGGCAGCGACACCATCGAAGAAATCATCGTCACGTCCCGCAAGCTCGGCGCGGAGAATCTCCAGGAAATTCCCGCCTCGATCAGCGCGTTCGACAGCGATGCGCTGCGGGAAATGATGGTCGTGGATTTCGAGGACTTCGCACGCCAGGTACCCGGGCTCACGTTTCTCGATACGAGTCCCGGCGAACGGCGCTACGTCATTCGCGGAATTCAATCGGCCGGACAACAACAGGTCGCCGTGTACTACGACGAAGTTCCGCTGCCCGGCGTGCAAAGCTCGACTTCGGATAGCGGTTCGCAAACGACAGACCTGAAGTTGTACGACATGGAACGCGTAGAGGTATTGCGCGGACCGCAAGGGACTGTCTTCGGGGCCAATTCCCAGGCCGGCACGGTGCGGTTCATAACGCGGCAGCCGGACCTGAGCGGATTCGACGCGTATGCAGGCGTGGAACTCTCCCGCACGACACCATCCGCCGACAACAACTACAACGTGCAGGCCGTCGCCAATATTCCGTTCAACGAAAGTTTCGGTGCACGCGTGCTGGTGTACGACGGCGAGGACGCCGGCTATATCGACAACACGCGCTGTCGTGCGACGAACCCGGCAGAAGATCCGCGCCTGGCAACGACGCTACTTTCCTGTCTCAACCAACAGGATTACAACTGGTCCAATACCACCGGGTTCAGGAGCAATTTTCTCTGGCAGGTGAATGACCGAGCGTCGTTCAAAGGGCAATTCTGGTGGCAGGATCGGCAAACGGGTGGCGACGCCCGTTACCACCCGTACGATGCCTACAATCCTTCCCCGACCCATCCGGTTTATGCCGGGAACGCCGATTCTGTTGCTGCATTTACGTTTTTCGAGGAGGGCGAGTTCAGGAGCGGCGACTACGCACTGACGCCCAAGCCGGACGAACAGACAATTTACAGTGTGACCGGGGAGTTCGATGTCGGCATCGGCGACCTCTCCGCAACGGTTTCGAGATACGAGCGCGATTTCGGCTACAAGTTCGACTCGACCTGGATCATCACATTTCTGCTGCAAGGCAACCTCGGTAACCTGCCCTGCAGCGACCCCGCCTCGGATCCCGCAACCTGCCTGCGAGCAGATCTCCTGTATGCACTGACCGATCAAAAGCAGACACTCGAACAGGACGCGTTCGAGATTCGCTTGTCGTCCAAGAATCCGGACGCGGCGGTGCAATGGGTTGTCGGTGCGTTTTACCGCAGTCGCGAAAGTAATTTCCAGAGCTTCGTCCCTGTCGTCAATACCGAAGGCGTCACGTTCAGCCCCCCCAACCCGCCGACATTGCCACCGACCAGCGCCATCGGAGCGGGTGTCCCTGGCTGTCACCCTTGTGTATTTGCGCGCGTGGACGACAAGGATATCGAGGAAAGCGCCTTATTCGGTGAAGTGAACTGGGCGATTACCGACAGCCTTGATCTCAACGTCGGCCTGCGCTGGTTTGACGTGGACCAGACGGAAGCGGGTTCGACGGTATTCCAGTTCGCGGCATTCGCACCGAACCCGCCGGATCCCACCACACCGACCGGCGCGACGCCGCCGAGCATCAATAAACTGAGCGACGACGAGATACCGTGGAAAATCGCCCTCGGCTGGCATCTCAACGACGACGTCACGCTGTTCGGCAGCGCATCGACGGGCTACCGCCTGGGTGGTACCAACAACCGGGGTATCGGCCAGATCCTGATCCCGGAGGAATTCGAAGCGGACGAGCTGACCAGCTATGAATTCGGCGTAAAATCGCAGTTGTTCGGCCGCAGAACGACACTGAACGCGTCGATATTTTCAATGGAATGGGAAAATCTGCAGGTTGCCGGGCAGGACCTGACAGGCGCGTTCGGCTTTATCGGCAACGCCGGCACTGCGGAGGTTCAGGGTATCGAAGCTGAGATCGCCTCGGCGATCGGCGACAACTTTTATTTTACCGGGCAGGTGACCTACCTCACCAAGAAGGAACTGACGGAGGACCAGGTGTCGACCGACATTGTTGCACCCGGGCTCAAAGGCGACGAAATCCCCCGCGTCCCCGAGGTGACCGCATCGTTTACCGCCCAGTACAGCTTCGAGCTGCCGATCGCCGACTGGCTTGGTGCAGTGCGACTGGAGGGCAGCTACACCGATGATTCGTTTACCGAGCTGCGCCCCGATGCAGCGGCCAATCGCTTCCAGGATTCGTATTCGATCTTTAACTTCCGGGCCAACTTCAGGTACGACCCGAGAAACCTCGACCTGACGTTTTTCATCGAAAACATGTTCGATGAGCGCGGCGACCTGTTCATCGGTGGCGGATCCGGCGGGCAGCCTACCAGCAAGATAACCAATCGCCCGCAAACGGTCGGCGTACAGGTGACGATGGGCTTCGGAGGAAGTTAGCCATCGTCCGGTCGTGCCGGCGTCCTGTGGAACGCGCCATCGAGAGAGAATTCCAGCCAGTCCTGATCCCCCCGGGACTGGCCGGAATTGCGCTGGCCCGGCGAGGCCACGCCCGCAACAAGGGTTGCGCATTGTCATCCGGGGGCCGTGACAAAGGGTAATCAAGTGCGCTCACCGCCAGCAGACATCTATCTCCGCGCGATGCGGTTTGCAGCCGCTGCAATCACGCTCACGTTCACCTCGGGGCTTTTCGCGCAGGACTACAACAAGCCCCCCGAGTATGCGATAGCACCGGGCGTTTTCATCATTCACGCGGGAGAGTTGCTCGCGGTGGCCGGGCAGGAATCCGTCAAGAACAAGAGCGTGGTCATATCGGGTGGCGTCGTCACAGCGATAAGGGACGGCTTTGTATCCGCCAGTGACGTCGATGACCACGATAATGTCACGATCGTCGATCTCTCCAATTACTTCGTGATGCCCGGATTCATCGACCTGCACGTACACCTGACAGGACAGGCCGGCAGCAGCCGAAAAATCAGCTTTGTCGAAGACTCCGATGCCGATTCCGCGCTGACGGCCCAGATGTACGCGCGCCGCACGTTGCTCGGCGGCTTTACGACGGTTCGCAACCTGGGTTCGCGCGGCAACGCAATGTTCGCGCTCAGAGACGCCATCAAGGCGGGCAAGGTAATGGGGCCACGCATCCTGGTCGCCGGGTACTCCATTACGCCGACCGGAGGCCACGCCGATATTCACGGCTACCGGGAGGAAATTCTCGACGCGTTGCCTTCATCAGGTGTGTGTGACGGTGTGGACAGTTGCCGCGCGGCAGTCAGACGACAGGTCAAAAGAGGCGCCGACGTGATCAAGGTGACTGCGACGGGCGGCGTTCTCAGTGAAACAGCGACCGGTACCGGACAGCAGTTCACTGATGAGGAACTCAGGGCAATCGCGGAAACGGCGCACTCCCTGGGCAGAAAGGTTACAGCGCATGCACACGAGGCCGCGGGTATCGAGGCCGCGCTGAACGCGGGATTCGATTCGATCGAGCACGCGATGTGGGCCGACGAAGACACGATGAGGCTGTTCAGAAAAACCGGCGCCTGGATGGTACCGACCGTGTACCCCATTACCGCCGTCGGCGATACGCCGGAAAAGATGGCGCGAGGGCCCTTCGGGAATATGCCGCCGCCCATCATGGAAAAGCTGCTCCGGCTTGGGCGGCAGCCCAAGGAGATGACCCGGCTGGCCCACAGCATGGGCGTCAGGATCGCGCTCGGAACCGACTCCGGGGTGTCACCCCACGGCGAAAACGCAAACGAGTTCATCGAGTACGTCAACGCCGGCATGACAGAGATGGAAGCACTCGCCGCGGGTACGATTCACGCCGCAACGGCGGCCGGAATCGACCACTTCACCGGGTCGCTCGCGGATGGCAAGGCAGCCGACCTGGTTGCCATGCCGATGAGCCCCCTGGACGACATTTCCGCCGTGCTCGATGTTCGGTTCATCATGCGCGACGGCGTCATATTTCTAACGCCTGAATTAGCGGGAAACTGACTTATGAAACATGCGAGATCCGTGGTCCTGGCCGCGTTTTTGCTCGGCACATCGGCCGCCGGTGCCGACTCGATTCTCATCGAGGACACGACGCTGATCGACGGTACAGGTCGCCCGGCGGTTGAGGGCGTTTACATCCTGCTCGACGGCAACCGCATCTCCCGCATTCAACGATCGTCGATCAGCGCGGGAAACAATCCGCGCCGAATCGACGGTCGCGGAAAATTCGTTATGCCCGGGTTAATGGACCTGCACGTGCATTTGCGGGGAGGCGTAAAGCTGTCGCCGGAGGGCTTGCAGGAGCAGGCAGATGGGCGTCGGGACGGCGTCCGCGCACTTCACAGCTACCTGTATTCCGGCGTAACGTCCATATACGACGCGGGTAACGTTCCGGATTTCATACTGTCACTGCGCGACGACGAACGATCCGGGAAGCTGACCAGTCCGAGAATATTTGCTACGGGAAGCATAGTGACCTACCCGGGCAGCCATGGCAGCAACGAGTGGGGCACCCAGGTCGACTCATGGCCGGAGGCCATTCCGGCACTCGACGCGCATATCGCGCGCAAGCCGGACATTCTCAAACTGACCTACGAAGAGAGAGGTTGGGGTTCGCGACCGATGATTCCTCTTCTGCCCGTTGACCTGATGCAGCAAATAATCAGGTACTACAACGACAGGGGTATTCGTACGACAGTGCATGCGTCAAGTGAGTACAGAGCGCGCCAGGCCATCTTTGCCGGAATCGATACGCTTGCTCATCCCATCATTCAGGGACCTATTACAGACGAATTTGCTCACATGATGGCGGCAAAAAAAGTACCCATGGTAACGACACTGACCATCGGCGAGAACTACAGTCGCCTTGCCGAACATCCAGAGTACCTGGACCAGCGGCTCTACCGGGCAACCGTTCCTGCGGACCAAATAGAGAAGTTGCAGACGGAAACGCGGGAGGAATACCAGGAACGCAAGTGGACGTGGTGGATGAAGATAATGACAACCATCGCGCAGGAGAACCTTTTCAGGATCAACGCGGCAGGCGGCGTACTGGTTGCCGGCACGGATCAGAGCAGCGGTCCGGCTCTGCATCGTGAGCTGGAGTTGCTCGCTGCCGCAGGTATTCCAGCCGCGGACATAGTTCGCATCGCGACGCTCAACGGCGCGTACTTCCTGGGCCGCGAGCGCGAACTCGGATCCATCGAAGAGGGGAAGATTGCCGATATCCTCATTCTGGGCGCCGATCCGACAGTCGATATCAATAATGCGAAGCGCATTGAGGCAGTCATCAAAGACGGTGAAATGCTTGACCTCGAAACGCTGGATCTGCCAGTCAACCGATAGCCAGTGAATACGAGCAGAAGAGCTGGCAACGAGCACAACCAGTACAATTCGCCGATCGATGCCCGGTCCGTGTGCGGCGACTTGCCGGCGAGTCATATTGGTCGCGGCTTCGCTGGCAACGTACAACGTCGACCGGGTTGCACGGTAACAATAATCCGTTCCGTACCCGGGACGCCGACTGCCGGGCAAATCTATGTCGCGGCCTAGATCGATCGCCTGGCTGCTGCTGAGCGTTTCGCTGCAGACCGCCGCGCTCGCCGCGGACACGGCCATTATTCATGCCGGCACACTGCTTGCCGTGCCCGGGGAAGCACCCGGGAGCAGGAAATCTGTCGTTATTGCCGACGGTCGAATCGCACGCATTGCAGAGGGCTTCCTGGCGGCGGATTCACCTGGATTGTCAAACGGGGACGTGACAGTCATCGATCTGAGCAACGAGTTCGTGTTGCCGGGCCTGATAGACGCCCACGTGCATCTTGCTTCGTCACCGCAGCCGACCGGTCATATGGCCGCGCTGTCCACCGAGGCAGAGATAAAGGCGCTGGCAAGCCGTCACGCGAAAGCCGCGCTCCTGAGCGGGTTTACGACCGTCGTCGACCTCGGAATGACCGGGATTCCGGGACATGACAGGGCAATCTATGCTCTTCGCGATGCCATCGCGCGAGGCGCACTGGCCGGCCCACGGATTCTGTCCGCCGGAGTACCGATTTCGACGAAGGGTCATTCTCGTTCGGCCAGTGACGCCGAAGGGGAGGCAGCATCCGCGCAAGCGCTCGCAGTGTGCAGCGGAGTCGATGACTGCCGTCGCGCGGTACGTAGACAGGTGCGTAATGGCGCAGACGTGGTCGTGTTTTACAACACGGGCAGCCTGCTTTCCGATAAGCCCGTAGCGCAGGCGATGTCCGGCGCGGAAATGCAGGCGATTGTCGACACCGCGCGGGAGCTGGGCCGTGTCTCAATCGCCGATGGCCATCACGCGGATGGCGTACTGGCTGCGCTGGACGCGGGCGTCGATGTCGTCGATTCGGTACACCTGTACGACAAGCGTGTGTTTGACGCGATCGGATCCGAGCAGTTTCTCCAATCTCATATTTACGGCGTCGTGAAGGCGGTTGGAGCGTCAAAAGACACGCTGCGGAACGGACTGTGGGGCTGGCTGCCGGAGCCGATCCTGCTCAGGTTTCTTGCAATTCGCAGCCGACCGTTTGCAATGACGGAGGCCTATCGAAATGGAGTCAGGAACCTCGTTTATGCATCCGATGCCGGCGTCTATGAGTGGGGCGACAATGCATCCGACCTGCTCGAGTTCGTTGAACGCGGCATGACCGGCGAAGACGCCATCCGTACCGCTACGATCAACGCCGCCAGGATGCTGAGACTCGAATCAACACTCGGCAGCATCGAACCTGGCAAAAAAGCGGACATCATCGCTGTCGCCGGCAGTCCGTTGGACGATATGCGGCATATGAAGTCGGTCCGGTTCGTCATGCGCGATGGAATTACGTTCGTGCAACCAGGAACCGGCAACGATGCCAGTGCAAGCGCGGAAATTGACGGAGGTGAACCATGAAATGGCCTGCAGATCGAATTCTCGATAGCTCGCCGAAGAGCTTCGGGATGTACGAAGTGGCGATGCCGCTGATGGCCCAGGGCATCGATCTCATACATATGGAGGTCGGTCGGCCTGACTTCGACACGCCAGCCCATATAAAGGAAGCGACGAAAAAAGCGCTCGACGACGGACTGGTTCACTACGGTGATTTTCTCGGCAACCTCGAATTTCGCGAGGCACTGGCGGACAAGGCGCGAAAAACGAACGGGCTGCCGGCGGCTCCCGGTGAGATACTCGTCACGAACGGTCTGACCCATGCGGCCTACGTCACCTGCATGGCCGCGATCGACCCCGGTGATGAAGTGATCTTGCTGGAACCCTACTATCCCCAGCACATCAACAAAGTGGAACTTGCGGGTGGCGTTGTGATTACCGCAGCCCTCGATCGCGCCAACGGTTTCCGCATCGACGCTAACGCAATCCGGTCGAAACTCACTGACAAGACAAGAATGATCGCACTCGTTAACCCTGCCAATCCCACGGGCAGGGTGTTCTCCAGGGAGGAACTCCAATCGGTTGCCGATATCGCGCAGGAACACGACCTGCTGGTGATGGCGGACGAGGTATACGAGCAGATTGTTTATGACGACAATGTGCACACGAGCATCGCGAGCCTCGACGGCATGTGGGAACGAACGTTTACCCACTTCGCGTTTACGAAGGGATACGCCATGGACGGATGGCGCATGGGATACGTCGTCGCCAACGAAAAATTTATTGACGGGCTCCTCAAGGTCAGTATGAATGACGTCGCGCATGTCAATGTCTTCATACAGGAGGGCGGCCGGGTTGCTGTAACGGACTCGCAGCAATGCGTGCTGGACATGGTGTCTGAAGACAAGCGACGACGCGACCTGGTCGTCAACCGTTTGAATGCTATTGACGGCATTCGTTGCCCGGCCCCGGAAGGAACCATTTACGCGTTTCCCGACATCTCTTCTTTCGGTGTTCCGGCGACAGACCTTGCCGTGGATATTCTCAACCAGACGCACGTCGTGGTCGAGTCCGGCGGCTTTTACGGCAAGACGGCGGAAGGCCATTTTCGCGTTTGTTTCGGCGCAGAGCCTTACGCGAGGATCGAGGAGGCAATGGACCGTCTCGAGGCATACTTCGCCGACCGCTCGGTTGCCAAAGTCGGCTAGCCGGATCAATGGCGAGGTGAATGTCAGCGCAGCCGGCGAGGCCCTGAAAGCGGAATCCGGCGACTGGCTATCGTCGCTGGCAGGCACACGCAGCGCGTATCGAACTCTATTTCGGCCTGGCTTGTACAGATACCTATAGCTGCGGCAGATCGAAAGAGTTACCTTGGGCAATCACAGCAGGGCACCGGGGACCGGGTGTGATCCGCATGCTAGTACTGCCGTTGCTGCTCGTTGCAGCGCCTGTTCTGCCGCAGGACCATGCGGCGGAGCGCGCGGCCATGGTCGAAGAGGTCAAACGGTACGCCACACGCGCGCGCGATAAAGATACGAAATTCGACGGCCGAGTCCTGGACGCATTGGACGCCGTTGAGCGCCATCGATTTGTGCCTGCTAACCAGGTTGCATTTGCTTACGAGAACCGGCCGTTACCTATCGGCCACAGCCAGACCATCTCGCAGCCTTACATCGTCGCGTTGATGACCGACCTGATCCGGCCAACGCCGGATGACGTAGTGCTGGAAATCGGCACCGGATCCGGTTACCAGGCCGCGATTCTTGCAAGCGTCGTTGAGCACGTCTATTCGATCGAGATCATTGAGGCGCTGGCGGACGCCGCGTCCGCGAGGTTACGGCGGCTCGGCTACACGAACGTAACAACGCGGCTGGGCGACGGTTATTACGGCTGGCAGGAGCAGGGTCCATACGATGCAATCGTTGTTACCGCTGCTGCCAGTCATGTACCGCCGCCGCTGATCGCGCAACTGAAGCCGGGCGGCCGCATGGTCATCCCGGTCGGCGGCCGATTTGCGACACAGCAGCTGCTACTAATCGAAAAAACGCCGGACGACGGCATCGTCACTCGCCAGATCGCCGCGGTGCGCTTTGTCCCGTTGACAGGTCGGCACTGAGCCCCAGGCGTGCGCCGCGTATTCGCCGCAACCTTGATGGTGTCCTGCGCCGCCATCGGCTACGAAATTCTCCTGATGCGCCTGCTGTCGATCGTGCAGTGGCATCATTTCGCCTACATGATCATCAGCCTGGCGCTGCTGGGCTACGGAGCCAGCGGCACCGCCATCGCCCTGTCTAGGCACTGGATTGTTGAGCACTTCGAGCTCGCGTTTGCCCTGTCGGCGAGCTTGTTCAGCGTATCGATGGTTGCGTCCTTCATCGCGGGTCAGCTGGTTCCGTTCAACGCCCTGGAGATCGTCTGGAATCCGCGACAGTTTCTCTACCTTGCGGCGATTTACCTGATCTTTTTCGTGCCGTTCTTTTTCGCAGCGTCCTGTATCGGCATTGCATTCACCTGTCGTTGCAATCACAGCAACCGGATCTATTTCTTTGATCTGTGCGGCGCCGGCGCGGGGGCCATGCTGGTGCTCGGCGCACTGTTCGTGTTGATGCCGCCACACACGCTTCTTTTACTCGCCACGCTGGCCATGGCCGGCGCTATCGTCATGTCGGGGCGGCGCTGGCTTGCGGCCATCCAATCGATTCTACTGCTTGGCTTGCTGATCGGCCTGCCAGCGGACTGGCTCGGACTCCGCTTGTCCGCCTACAAGGGCCTGTCCGAAACCATGCAAATCATCGACGCCCGCGCGTTAAACGTCTACTCCAGTCCGCTGGGGCTTCTCACTGTCGTCGAGAGCCCAACGGTGCCGTTTCGGCACGCGCCCGGTCTCAGTTTTGCCACCCGCTTCGTGCCACCGGAACAACTGGCTGTATTCACGGACGGCGACGCGATGAGCGTAATTAGCCGGGTCGATGGCGACGTTGCGCAACTGGGTTACCTGGGCGACGTGACGGCAGCGCTGCCTTACTCGTTATTATCGTCGCCGCGAGTCCTGGTTCTGGGCGCCGGCGGCGGCAGCGATGTGCTGCTCGCACTGTTCCACGGCGCGGCTCAGGTGGATGCCGTTGAACTCAATCCACAAATGAATGCGTTAGTAGGCGTCGAATATGCGGACTTCGCCGGGCGTCTGTACGACGACCCTCGAATCAGCGTTTTCAGCCACGAGGCCCGCGGTTTCGTGGCGCAAAGCGAGGGGGGTTACGACCTGATTCACATCGGCCTGCTGGATTCTTTCGCGGTCGCGGGTTCAGGCGTTCAGGGGCTCAACGAAAGTTATCTTTATACCGTCGAGGCACTGTCAGAGTATCTCGGTAAGCTTTCGGACGGCGGTATTCTGTCAATCACCCGATGGCTGCGCTTACCGCCGCGCGACAGCCTCAAATTGGCCGCAACCGTGATTGACGCCATGCGCACCAGCGGCGTAAATGACCCCGAACAGCGGCTTGCCGTAATTAGGAGCTGGAACACCAGCACGCTGATCGCGAAGAACGGTCGACTGAGCGACGCGGAGATCGCGCGGCTCGTACAATTCGCGGATGCGCGTTCGTTCGACACGGCGTATTTCCCCGGGATTCAGCTGGACGATGCGAATCGATTCAACATCATTCCGGATCCCTGGCTTCACGAGGGCATTGTCGCTTTGCTGGGGGCCAACGCGGAAGACTTCAAGCGCGACTATCGTTTTTACATCGAACCGGCGACTGACAGCCGACCATACTTTTTTCACCTCTTTAAATGGGGATCGCTGCCGCAACTGATGTCACTGGGCAGGCAGGGAGCGGCCGGGCTCGTTGACTGGGGCTACCTGGTGCTGGTCGCCACGGTCGTGCAGGCGGCGATTATCGGGTTCCTGATGATACTTTTACCCTTGTTGAAATCCAACCGCCGTGGGCCGTCGCTCACTGGCCGACGTGGCGGAACCTACTTTTTCCTGCTGGGGCTCGCGTTTCTGTTCGTCGAAATGGCTTTTATTCAGAAGTTCACGCTTTTCCTGAGTCATCCGCTGTACTCGGTCGCCGTGGTGTTGAGCGGATTCCTCGTGTTCGCCGGCATCGGAAGCGTCGTATCGGGCCGATGGCGAACGGCGGCGACTGAAGGCAGCCGTCGCGCCGTTATCGGCATCGTATCAATCGCGCTGTTGTACATTCTGATCTTGCCGCTTGTTTTTCAATTCTTCATGGGCTGGCCGGATCCGGCAAAGATCGCAATGTCGCTCGCATTGATTGCACCACTGGCGTTTTTCATGGGCGTGCCCTTCCCGCTCGGCCTTCAGGCAGCGCGCGACGTTGCACCCGAATTCGTTCCGTGGGCCTGGGGGATCAACGGCTTCGCCTCGGTACTGAGCGCATCGCTGGCCACGCTGCTGGCAGTCGAACTGGGTTTCAGTGGCGTCGTGCTGCTCGCTTTGCTTCTCTACGTCGCTGCGACGCGCTTCTTTCCCGCGCCGGCGCGTTCAAGGTCAGGAGTTGATTGAATGAAATCGAAAATTATAGTCATGGGCGCCGCGGGCAGGGACTTCCACGTGTTCAACTGCTGCTATCGAGATCGTGCGGAATATGACGTGGTGGCGATCACCGCCGCGCAAATTCCACATATCGAAGGACGTTTGTACCCGGCGGCTATCGCCGGCCGGCTCTATCCGGATGGCATACCGATTCGTCCGGAAGATGAACTTGAATCGCTTATTCGCGCGCATGATGCCGATGAAGTCGTATTCGCATATTCAGACGTCAGCCTGGCATATGTCGACCAGTGCCGGCAAAGGGTTGAATCTGCCGGCGCCACGTTTTCGACCTTCGACGTCGATGCCAGCATGCTCGAGGTTCGCACACCGGTAATCGCTGTCACCGCTATTCGTACGGGTTGCGGCAAGAGTCAGACTTCGCGTCGCGTCGTGCAAATCCTGCGCGATCTCGGCAAAAAAGCCGTTGTGGTCCGACACCCAATGCCGTACGGAGATCTCGAGAGGCAGCGGGTTCAGCGATTCGCCAGCTTTGAGGATCTCGACCGGCACGAGTGCACCATTGAAGAGCGGGAAGAATACGAGCCGCACCTGAAGAATGATGTGGTTGTCTATGCCGGGGTCGACTATGCGGCGATTCTGGGGGAAGCCGAACGGGAGGCCGATGTCATTGTCTGGGATGGCGGTAATAACGATACGCCATTCTACGAGCCAGACCTGTGGATTGTCGTTGCGGATCCGCATCGCGCGGGTCATGAACTCGATTACTTTCCCGGCACCGTCAACTTCGCACGTGCCGACCTGATCCTTATCAACAAGGTCGACTCCGCCAGTGCCGACGATGTCGACACGATCCGGCGGAACGCGCGGCGCGTCAATCCCAATGCCACTGTCGTGCTTGGCGACTCGCTGCTCGACGTGCCAGACCCGGCTTCGATAGCCGGCAAACGTGTGCTTGCAATCGAAGACGGGCCGACAACAACCCATGGCGGAATGCCGTTTGGTGCCGGCACGCTGGCGGCGCGTCGCTATGGCGCCGCGGAAATAGTGGATCCGCGACCCTGGGCGGTCGGGGAGATTGCGGAGACCTTCGACGACTACCCCGGCACGGGCCCTCTGCTACCAGCGATGGGCTACGGCGAAAAACAGATTCGCGACCTCGCGGCGACCACCAATGCCGTCGATTGTGATCTGGTTTTGATTGCAACACCCGTCGACCTGTCGAGGCTTATCGAGATCCGGCAGCCGCATATGCGAATTGGCTATCGCCTCGAGGAACAAGGCGATGCGTTGCTCAACGCAATAACAAAGATGATGAATGAAATTTAGCCAAACATTCAAATTGGCCTTTATTCGCCGGGTTGCGGCGGGACATCGGTCGGGATGGTTTTCTGCACCAGCACTTGACCACCGTGCTTGATATGCGGCAACTCCCGCGCCAGGTCCAGCACGTCATCGGCATCCGTTGCCCGAACGAGAAACATTCCCGACAAGGGCGCATTGGCGGCAATTGAAGTCGACCGCTCGACCTCAACTCCGTCAGCAGAAGGTACCAGGAGCCAACCCCGGTCTACCTCCAGGTCTTCCCCGGTCACGAACTGGCCCCGCTGCCGGGCGACGGCAACCCAGTTGCTGTATTCAGAATAGCGCTGCATTGCTTCGGCACCGATCGCGCGATCGTAGCCGTCCGTCTCGTACAACAACAGTGCATACAAATCGGTTTCCCCACCTGTCAGCGTCGTCGTCACGGGCAAAACGGTATTCTCCATCGCCTTGCCCAGAAAAAATCCGACAGCGACAAGCGCCACACATGCCGCCGCCGCGAGCGATGCACGTACCGCGCGCCACCCGACATGCTGACGGGCTGTTGTCGTCGTTTCATCGAGTAATCGGCGCTCCTGCAGCGCATTGACGACGCGATCTTCCAGGCCAGCAGGCGGCTGCATTTCTGTAGGCAGCGTTTTCGGGTCGCCGGCTTCCGGCGGCCATTTCGGATTGTCGGATTCGTGGCTCACGATGCCCCTCGTTCGTCGCGACCGGCGCGACGCGTTCCTGTAGTAGTGAGTAGCTCGCGCAAACGTGCCCGTCCGCGCTTGAGCTGACTTTTTGACGTCCCCGGCTGGATTTCGAGCATGTTTGCTATTTCCTGGTGGGTGTAGCCGTTGAGGTCGTGGAGCAAGACAACTTCTCGATAACCTTCCGGCAGATTCGACAACGCGCGCTCGACATCGATTACGTCCGCAGTCGAATGTCGACCGGCCGGGAATGCTGTCACCACGGAGCCCAGGGCGGCTTCCGCATTATCGTCCAGTGATCGCGGCGCCTTCGCGTGGCGGCGTGCAGCTTCCCGAAAACAGTTGATCAGGATTCCCGTAAGCCAGGTGCTGTAGCGGGACCTCCGGTCAAACGTCGCGTGACGTTCAACCGCCCGTACCCAGGCTTCCTGTGTCAACTCTTCTGCCTCGGTCCGCGATCCGCACAACCGGACGGCGAGCGCGAACATCATTGGCGTGTGCCGCCGATACAGCCGGCGGAAAGACGCTTCGTCCCGGCGACGGCTGAAAGATTCGAGTAGCAGTTCGTCGTCTTTGTCCATGTGATGATGCGAATCCGATAGCCCCGTTACTTCCGTCTGTAGACGCCTCGCGAGTGCGGCAGGTAGTCGACGCCGTTCTTTGAAACCTCGATGTTGTAGCTCAGCTCCCCGCCCTCACCGAAGGTATAGGTCGTCCGCTGATGCTCCCACTTGCGCGCCGGGTCGATCCAGGCGTCTCGATAAACGAGCTTGTCTTCCGACTCCCAGGTTCCAACGTACATTCGCCCACCACCGAAGGTGTTCGTTACAAATGCGCCGTATTCATCGCTGGCACCCGTACTGTACAGGACGATCTTCAGGGAGTATGAACCAAATCCTTCGTAGTCCGAGTTCATGTCACAATCGACCCATGCCTTCATTGGCCCCCATTCGCAGGACATGGCGCCGCTGCCAGCGCCACCGCGATCGCCAAACGTTTCCTTGTCGGCGACGAGCTCCATATCCCAATCACCAATGAAGGCTGCTAGTGTTTCGCTCGCTGAACGATGGCTGCCAGGATCGGCGAAGACTGCCGAACACAACAGAATTTGCACATATCCAATTACGTATTTCATCAGAGATTACCTCGATCGAGTTACAGACAAAGATTGTGTACTAGCGCCACAAGCCGAGAATTGCCCCTGTAACGAGCAGGAACACGAGCTGATATGCCGCATCGATAGACCAGCTCGACAGGGGTCGGATCGAGAACAGGTTGACGGTAAGCCCGGTCGTCGCAACGAAGCCGAACCAGATCAGGATTCCGAGCAACAGACCGCCGCCGACACTTTCGATATTCAGGACCGCAAGCAAAAGCGCGAAAACCATCGCCATCAGGAGATATGCCAGGAAAGCGCCTGCAAATCCTGTCACCCCGAGCGCGGACTGCATCTGCTTCACCTGTTCCTCGCTATAACCGTTGGCATTCATCCATAGTTCCTCGAACAGTGCCGGCGAATACCACAAGCCACCCAGGAAGAAGGTCACCAATGCCGCGACGACAACCGCCCAGTAGTTGACCTGAGAAAACAGGTTCGTCGAAATAATATCCACCGGCAATTCCTCGTTTTTGTTGTGTCCTGGTAATAGGTGGCCGGAGGGCGCCAAAAGGTTGCACGAGGCTAAAAAATTATGCGCATCGATAGAGCGCCCGGCGCGTGGATTAGCCGAACGTCGCGGCATCAGCTGTCAGCGAGGCACTTGACGGCCAGATTGGCGACAGGCATAACCAACACAAGGTTGGGAGTAACGCCTGATGACAGATTGAATGAACATGCCATTACCGGCCTGGATCCGCCAGATGCCAGGCGCTGGTAACGATCGATGACGGCAGGCGCCTGGAACAGGTCGACGTGGACTGGCTGGTGGCTGATGACTGTCCTGGCGATTGGTGTCACCGGCTACGGCGCCGCAGCGGCCTATCTGAGCGTGCCGGGCCAGTTACCCTCGATGACGCATCACTTCCCCGACAGAAACCTGGTTGCTGCCGCACACTTCGGGATTGGCGCATTTGTCCTGCTGCTCGGGCCATTCCAGTTTTTGCCACGCTTGCGCGCCAGACGTCCGGCGCTGCATCGATGGATGGGAAGGTTCTATGTTGCGGGCTGCCTCGTATCCGCCACGGCGGCCCTTGTTCTTGCTGCCAACGCAGTCGCGGGACCGGTGGCACAAACAGGTTTCGCGCTGCTGGCCCTGTTCTGGATAGTTTCGACGTCAACGGCGCTCATAAAAGCCATGCAACGCAAGTTTACGGAGCACCGTCGCTGGATGATGCGCTCCTACGCCTTGACGCTGGCTGCGGTGACCCTGCGGTTATACCTGCCGTCGTCGCTCATCCTCGGCGTACCGTTTGCGACAGCGTATCCAGTCATCTCGTTTGCCTGCTGGGTGCCGAACGCTATCGTCGTGGAATGGTTGCTCAGGCGTTCGTGATGCGCACCTGGATAAAAAACCCGTTGGCCGTATGGACCGGCAACGACCTTAACGCAGACGGCGGAATCGTCGTTGACGATGGCATGATCGCCGAGATACTGGAAAGCGGCGACAGCCCCGCCGAAACGGTCGCGGTTGAATTCGATGCCAGCGGACTGATCGTTTTGCCCGGCCTGATCAATTGTCATCATCACTTCTATCAGACCCTGACACGAGCATTCCCGGCCGCACTCAACAAGGAACTGTTCCCGTGGTTAAAAGCGCTCTACCCCGTGTGGGCGGGGTTGGACGAAGAATGCATTGCGCTGTCAACGGAGCTTGCGCTGGCCGAACTGATGTTGTCCGGCTGCAGCACGGCCAGCGATCATCACTACCTGTTTACCGATGAGGTCGCGGATGCTGTCGACATCCAGGTTTCAGTGGCCCGCAGGCTCGGCGCCAGGGTTTTGCTGACGCGCGGGTCGATGAGCCTCGGTGATTCTGACGGCGGCCTGCCGCCAGACAGTGTGGTGCAGGATGCGGATACGATTCTTGCTGAGAGTGAACGCCTGATCGGGACACACCACGACGCCGCGGAGGATGCTTTTGTGCAGATCGCGCTCGCGCCCTGTTCGCCATTTTCGGTGACGCCAGAGCTGATGCGCGACAGCGCCGCACTGGCACGAGAGCACGGTGTACTCTTGCATACGCACCTCGCCGAGACCAGCGACGAAAACGAATTTTGCCTTGCTCGCTTTGGCAAACGTCCGCTGGACTACCTGGACGAGCTGGGCTGGTTGGCAGACGATGTGTGGGTTGCGCACGGGATTCATTTCGACGATGACGAAATTGCTCGTCTCGGGGCAGCCAGAACAGGCATCGCCCATTGCCCGAGCTCGAACATGGTGCTCGCCTCGGGCCTGTGCCGGACGAGGGAGCTGGAGGCATCCGGCGTGCCCATCGGGCTGGGCGTCGACGGTTCCGCATCCAACGATTGCAGCAACATGATGCAGGAGGTTCGCCAGGCCTTTCTGCTGCAACGACTGCGCTACGGTGCTGCCAACATCACACATCACGATGCACTGCGATGGGCGACCACGGGCGGCGCTGCCGTTCTCCATCGGCAGCGCCTCGGCAGCATTGCGCCGGGCCAGTGTGCCGATCTTGCATTGTTCGATCTCGCTGAGCTGCGCTTCTCCGGCAGCGGCGACCCGCTGGCGGCGCTGGTCACCTGTGGCGCACACCGGGTTCGGCACCTGATGATCGGCGGCGAATGGCGAGTTAGCAATGGCGAAATACCGGGAGTCGATCTCGAGCAGCTGAGCGCCAGTCATCGCCAAATGGCGGCGAAGCTTGCCGGGAAAGCATGCTCGCCCGCGGCAACAAGCGGAGCCTGATCCATGAAACGCGTCGTCTTCGATACGGACATTGGCATCGATGACGCGATGGCGCTGTTGTTTCTGCACTTCGCCAGGGACGTCGAGTTGCAGGCCATTGTCACCGGTTTCGGCAATGCCAGCGTTGATTCGACAACACGCAACGCACTCTATTTAAAAGAGAAGTTCGGTATCGAAGCGCCGGTATTTCGTGGCGCAACCGAACCGATCGGCCCAAGTCTTCTGCGTGGCTATCCCGATTTCGTGCATGGCAGGAACGGCCTCGGTGACATCGATATTCCCGACCTCGGCTGTCGCGCCGAATCACAGCCCGGCGCACAGGCGATCGTTGACGTCGTGCGGCAGTACCCGGGTGAGGTGTCGATCGTCGCGGTCGGCCGCATGACCAACGTCGCCGCGGCACTGGAGCTGTGCCCGGAGCTGCCGCAACTGGTACAGCAACTCGTCGTCATGGGCGGCGCATTCGGCTTCAACGGCCATCGCGGCAACGTGTCGCCGGTCGCCGAAGCGAATATCGCCGGAGACCCCCTGGCCGCTGACCGGGTTTTCACCAGCGGCCTGCCAACGACGATCGTCGGTCTCGACGTCACAGAAGAAGTGATAATGGACCGCGCCTACTTCGACTCCTTGCGAAAGGACGCTGGGCTTGCGGGCCGGTTCATATACGACATCAGCCGCTATTACCTGGCATTTCATGAAAGCGTCACGGGACGCTATGCCTGCCCTGTGCATGACTCCAGCGCCGTCGCCTGGCTGCTGCAGCCGGATTTGTTTACCACTCTGGATAGCACGATACGCGTTGCGACCGAAGGCATCGCATGCGGTCAGACCGTCTGGGCAGCGCCGGGAACCCGCTACGAAACCAACGGCTGGGACGGCCTCCCGGTGTGCGGGATATGCACGGCGGTGGACAGTGACACGTTATTGCAACTATACGCTGATACCCTAGCGTCAGCCGTTGGCAAGCCGAGTAGGTAGTACTACGACTTCTCGCGGTATCCGCAATCCCGCACAGTGAGGGTATAATAACTGTTGATTCGTCATGAGCAGAAAAGAGACCGTTACTCCGCTGGAGTTGACGACCTCGCCGAATCGACTGCTGGTCGTTTCCAATCGACTGCCGGTCGTATTACTCAAGAACAAAAATAATGATGGCTGGTCGAGCAAGACCGGCAGCGGTGGGCTTGTCAGTGCCCTCATGCCCGTTCTGCGGGACCGCGGCGGTGTGTGGATTGGTTGGCCCGGCGTGGTCGACGAAGCGGCATCGATCGACGAATACCTTGACGCACTCAGCGACGAGGCAGGCTACGGGCTGAAAGCCGTCGATCTCAGCGAAGAAGAGGTCGAGGGTTTTTACGAGGGCTTTTCCAACGACGTCATCTGGCCACTTTTTCACGACCTGCGCGCGGATTGTTACTTCGACCCGGCGCACTGGGACGCCTATCGCGAAGTCAATCGCAGATTCGCCAGCAAAGTCGCAGACACCTGCCGGCCGGGCGACGTCATCTGGGTGCATGACTATCACCTGATCGGCATCGCTACCGGCCTCCGGCGTCACGCCATCGACAATAAGGTCGGATTCTTCCTGCACATTCCGTTTCCACCACCGGATATATTTCTGAAGCTGCCGTGGCGCGCCGATATTTTGAGTGGGCTGCTGGAGTACGACCTGGTCGGCTTCCAGACGCTGCGCGACCGCCGCAACTTCCAGCGCTGCCTGAAAGCGTTATACAAGGTCCAGGTCGAGGGTAGAGGCCAGGTCCTGGAAATTGCGGCGTCACCGCTCAATGCCGGCATCGGCGACGGCCAGAGGAAGCGACTGCGCATCGGAAGCTTTCCGATCAGCATAGATTTCGACCACTATGCCAATCTGGCCAAAAGCGACCGCGTGTCCACCGAACTGCAATTACTCACGAGAATGTTCGGCGACCGCTGCATGATCCTCAGTGTCGACAGGCTCGATTACACGAAAGGCCTGTTGACCAAGCTGCGGGCGTTCCGCCTGTTGCTGGAGCGGCATACGGACCTCCACGAACGTGTCGTGCTGAGCCTGCATGTTGTCCCCAGCCGTGAGAATATTCCGCAGTACCACAAGTTGCGCATCGAGCTCGAGCAGTTGATCAGCGAAATCAACGGGCGCTGGTCCAGCCCCGCGTGGATACCGGTCCACTACTTCTATCATTCGCTCACGCCGGAGCAGCTATCCGCATACTACCGGCGTGCCGACATCATGTTCGTCAGTCCGCTCAAGGACGGCATGAACCTGGTTGCCAAGGAGTATTGCGCGTCACATCCGCATAACGACGGGCTACTCGTCCTGAGCGAATTCGCCGGCGCGGCAGCAGAATTACAAAAAGGCGCGCTGCTCATCAATCCTTATGACGACGTGGGAACGGCCGAAACGCTTTACGAAGCAACCAGGATGCCGCCCGAAGAGATTTACTGGCGCATGAGCAAACTGCGGAACAAGATCAGGCGCTACGACATATACCGCTGGGTCAACTCTTTCCTGCAAGCGATTGCCGGACGCGATCTTCGGGACTTTCCGATCATCGAAGACTACGTGCCTGGTCCGCCACCGGAGGAGCAAGCGACACAGCCCAGACAGATCCGGCAATTGAGGAGAGGTGCCCATGTTTAATCACCGCCTGCGCGAGGTCCGTGACCTCTGCGAGTACCGCGTCACAGGAGCAGGCACGACGCCGGCATCGATCGGCGGTCTCATCGTGGACGCGAGGGACTGGCGCGTCGATACATTCATCGTAATGACCGATGCGCCGCGTAGTGAGCCCATCCCGGTGCCGCGGTCCTGCTTCAGGTCGCTCGACGACGATTCCAGGACGCTGACCTTTGAGATTACAGGCGAGGACCTTGCCACGGCCGGCGTTCATAGCGGCCGCGAGCTGCAGGGGACGCCCCGATTTGACGCCGTCAGCTTGCCCGGCCATACCCTTTACGGCCGGGACGAGCCTGCGGGAACGATCGCCGATCTCCTGATCAACATCGAACTCTGGCAATTGCGCTACTTCATCGTCGAATCGGATACCGCCGTGGTGCTCACCGATATCGAGTGGGCCTCGTCCCTGGCCCGCGGCAGCGACAAGGTGGAGGTCGACCTTCCGGCCATTGCGATCTCGACGGCGCCGCCTTACGAGAGCATTCGCAATCTGTGCAGCGGTGACGAGGAGGCGCTTTACCGCCACTACACCCGCAGCGAATACGTTTCCCTCGACCGTACCGCCGGAAAATAACAGAAAGCTAGGTAAGTTCGTACGCCGTGCTTTCGCCCGGCCTCAGAGTACGGACGTCACCGTTGCAGGAAACGCTGATCGGCGCGGCACGGGCCGGCGTACTGTCAAGCAATAAACTGTTGTGGTCGATACGCACGAAGATGCGCTGTTGCCGGTACCGCACGGAAAGCCGCAGCTCGCGGACATCGGCGGGCAGTGTCGGCGAAAAAAACAGCACGTCGTCCCGGGTCTCCAATCCCGTATAGCATCGGTGCAGCATGTCGACCGTTCCCGCCATAGCGCCCAGGTGTATGCCTTCGCTGGTCGTGCCACCCTGCACGTCAGCGAGATCGACGTTTAATGCTTCCTGAAAACGACACCAGGATGTTTCGCGATCGGAACGTGCCTGTACCCAGGAGCGAACGATATGGCTCAGTGTCGAGCCGTCCGTTGTTCGCTCTGCGTAGTAGTCGATATTGCGCCGAATGGTATCCGCATCGAACGCGTAGCCGAGGCGATCGAATATCCCGGTGAGTTCTTCGGTGGAAAACAGGTAGAACAGCATCAGCACGTCAGCCTGCTTCGACAGCTTGTAGCGATTGGGTGAGTCGCCTTCGCTCTCGAGTATGCGGTCGAGCCGCTGGATGTCGCCGTACTTTTCGCGATAAGCGTCCCAGTCGAGTTCCTCGAGGTCCGCGTAGCCCTCGAACTGGCTGATGATATTGTCGCCGTGGAAAACGACTTTGAGGCGCCGGCTGATCCTGTCCCAGCGTTCGAGCTCGGCTTCGCCGATGCCGAGACGCCGCACCAGGGAGCGTTTGCGGTGCGGCGACAAACGCTCCAGTATGTCGCCCGCCCGTGTCAGCACCCAGGCTGCCATGACGTTGGTATAGGCGTTGTTGTTTACGCCTGGTTCGGAGTCCTCACGATCCGGATACGCCGTATGGAACTCGTCGGGGCCGATGACGCCGCGGATCTCGTAGCGATCCCCGGCGTCGTCATGCTCGGCGATGCTCGCCCAGAATCGCGCAATCTCGAGGAACATTTCTGCGCCGTAAAGGCTCAGAAACTCCTGGTTGCTGGTCACCTCGTAGTATTGCCAGACACACCAGGCAATCGCCGAGTTGATGTGTCTTTGCAGATGCGTGACATCCGGCGTCCAGCGCCCGGACTGCGGGTTCAGATGAATGCGCTGCGACTCTTCGCGGCCGTCGCTGCCGCTTTGCCAGGGAAACATCGCGCCCTCGAAACCCGCCTCGCTGGCGAGTCGCCTGGCTTCCCGCAGGCGCCGGTAACGGTAGCGAAGCAGGGCCCGTGTCAGCAGCGGCATGCGCAGGTTGAGCAGCGGCAAGATGAAGATCTCGTCCCAGAACACGTGGCCGCGATAGGCCTCGCCGTGCCAGCCGCGTGCCGGCACGCCAGCATCGGTTGCGGGGGTGAACGGCGACACCGTTTGCAGGAGGTGAAAAATGTGGACCCGCAGCTTCAGCTCGGTTTCGCTGTTCCCGGGTGTATCCATCCGCAGATCGAACTCGTCCCATAGCGACTGCCAGCTCTGCGCGTGCGCGATCAGGATGTCGTCGAAGCGGCCCGCTGTCTGCACCAGGCGATCCGCCTGGTAGCAAGGCTCGGAGATGCCGCGGTCGCGGGATGTATACAAACCGACGATCTTCTCCGCTTGCAGTGCGACGCCCTCGTGCACCTCGATATCGAGTTCCTGACCGATACTGGCCGGCTCCGCTATGCTGCGCGTGACCGGTACCACGTGACTGCCGTCACGATAGACGCGTGTCCGCGCCGCCTGCGCCACCTCGATGCGGGATTGACTCGCCCTCGCGACCAGACGAACGGTGTCCTCGCTGAGCTCGTCCGTTGCGGTCACGCGAATATGACGATTGGCGAGGTCACGATAGCGCGCCACTCCCGTGTTGCGCACGTCGCCATCCAGCGCGCTGCGCAGCGTAAGGCTGCCGGTCCAGTTTTCCGCCGTGACCTCGCATTCGACTGCGGCAACGTGCGCGTCATGCATGCTGACCAGCCTTCGTTCCCGGGTTCGAGTCACGCGCCCGTTGCCGTGGCGAAAGCGGATGTCACGCTGCAACACGCCTTCACGAAGGCTGAGTTCCTGCCGGTAGCTCAGGATCTCCACCGTATCCAGCGACAGCCAGTCTTCGCCTTCGGGCCGCAATCGGAGAACGAGCCAGTTCGGCCAGTTCACGAGATCCTCGTTCTCTATGCGCTCGCCGGCAATTTCGCTGACGAGGCGATTGTAGACCCCTGCGAAGTAAGTGCCGGGATAGTGATTCGTACTGGCAACCTCGCTGCAAGACGCCCCGCGCGTGGCAACGTATCCGTTACCCAGCGTGCACAAGGCCTCGCGCAGCTGTTCTTGCTCCGGGTCATAGTTATCGAAGACGAGTGACCAGCCGCTCACGTGCGCCTGCCTTTGGCCGTGTCGGACAGCCAGTTCAGAAAGCCAAGAACGTCATCGCAATCGTCCAGCGTGTAATTCGCAGACGTGATGCGGTCGTCGTCGCTTATCACAATACTCATGTGTGGGTGACGCAATACACGGAACACCGCCTCATCGGTGACGTCGTCGCCGACGTAAAGGGCCAGCGAGTTGTCCCGGGTCATGCCGAGTGTCGCCAGCAGCAACTCTACCGCCCTGCCCTTGTCCCAGTCGAGCGCCGGCTTCAGCTCGAAGACTTTCTTACCGAGGCCCTTGATGAGTCTCGGGTTAGCGGCCAGGAATTCGTTGACTGCCTGTTCGACATCGCCTGCGAGGGCATCGTCGACCTGCCGATAGTGCACGGCGACACTGAAACGCTTGCGTTCGATCGCGTGTCCGGGCACTCCTGCGAGCATCGCGCCGAGGGTCTGCTCTGCCTGATCGAGATCCGGCAGATATCCCGCAGCATCTTCCTGCGTGTGACTCCAGTCCCCCGGCCCGGCGAGCTCGAAGCCGTGACTGCCGGAGTAGTAAACGCTGTCCAGGCCCACGAGTTGACGCACGTCTGCGAGATCGCGGCCGCTGATGACAGCGACGACATGCTCCGCGGCGAGTTTTTCGAGCGCTGTGCGCACAGCGTCCGCAAGAAACGCCTTGCGGTAATCACTGACGATAGGAGTTAGCGTGCCATCATAGTCGAGAAGAACGGCGAGACGGCGTTCGCCCAGGACGGTTGCAATTGCGTCGCTTCGTTTCCAGACCGGATCGAGACCGCCTGTTCGATTAATGACAATGTTGCCGTGCGGATCGATCCGGCACTCGCTTAAATCGTTCACCACAAGATCCGCGCCCTGCTCCAGCAGTGTGTCGGCGTGTGCACCACGGTCGATACCAATGACGAGCGCGCAATTGCCGCGGCGGCCAGCCTGCACGCCGGCGATAGCATCCTCGACGACAACGCAACGGTCGATCGCGACGCCGAGTTCCGTCGCTGCAGTGTTGAGGATTGCGGGATCGGGTTTACCCGGAAGATCGAGGCGCGACATCGTCCGCCCGTCTACCCGCAGCTCGAACAGCGCGTCGACGCCTGCGCTGCTCAGAACTGCGTCCATGTTGCGGCTCGACGAGAAAATGCCGACGCGGATCCCGGCGGTGCGTAGCAGCTCGATGAACTCGACGGTACCCGGGAAAGCGCGTGCCCGATTGCGGCTCAACCAGTCGTTGAAGTAACCGTCCTTGCGATTACCCAGCCCGCAGATGGTTTCGCGATCGGGGCCGTCTTCCGGCTCCCCGAACGGGAGCGCAATGCCACGCGACTGCAGAAAGCTGCTAACGCCGTCGTAACGTGGTTTGCCGTCGACGAATGCCAGGTATTCGGCCTGCGCGTCGAACGCACGAAACTCGCCGCCCTCACCGGCAGCATAAGTTCTCAGGTAGTCATCGAACAGCCGCTTCCACGCAGCGGCATGCACGGAAGCCGTGTCGGTGACGACGCCGTCCATATCGAAGAGTACGGCGTCGTAGCGGACGCGATTGAGGCAGATATCGGATGACACGTGCCAATAGTACCGCTCGCAGGGACCACCGACCACGGTCACCGAACTATTCGGCTGCGCCGGGGACGGAATTACCGTAACGGCCACTGGTGGTCGCCTGCAGAGGGTTTTTTTACCGATAAATCAATTTCAGCCTGTATCATGAGCTGCTTTTCCGAAACCTGCATCACTCATGGAAATGTCACCGAACGAATACTGCGAAGGGCTGGGCAAAATCGAGGGTCTGAGCGCGACCCCACCGGCAGTGGATTGATACTCAGATGTTTTTTGTTGTAGTCGGCGCCCTGATCGGCGCGCTGTTCGGCGGCCTGCCTGGCGCAGTTATCGGCGGCGTACTGGGATACGTCGCAGGTCTCTACCTGCGACGGTCGATCATCGGCAACTTGCGAATCGCTCAGTCGCAGCTGATCGACGCCACCTTCTCGATCATGGGCGCGCTGAGCAAGTCAGATGGGGTGGTCACTCGTCATGAAATCAACGCTGCCGAGCAGATGTTCGACATGCTGAAACTGCATGGCGATGGCCGCAAGCAGGCAAAAGCTGCGTTTAATCATGGCAAGCAACCCGATTTCGATCTCGACACAGCAGTCGATCAGTTCCGGGAAATCAGCCGCGGGCAGGGTCCGTTGCTGCAGCTGTTCCTGCAGCTTCAGGTCATGGCCGTCGCAGCCGACGGCCATATTCACCCGGCCGAGCACAGCATGCTTGTGCGAATCGCGCGGAGACTGGGACTTGGCGAATCCGACGTCTCACGCCTGGAGGCGTTGTTGCGTGCAGCTACTGGAGGAGCCTCGTCAGCAGGCGCGCCCCCAACGAAGGATCGCCTCGAAGACGCCTACGCCGCGCTAGGAATCAGTCCGAATGCGAGCGCCGCGGAGACCAAGCGAGCGTACCGCAAACTCATGAGCCAGAATCATCCGGACAAGCTTGCCGCCCGCGGCCTGCCGGAGAGCATGCGCGCCGTCGCGGAGGAACGCTCGCGCGAAATTAACTCTGCCTACGACCTCATCAAGGATTCGCGCAGCGACATCCGCTAGCCGATAGCCGATACGGAGCCTGCGCGGCGTCGAAATGCGAACTGCGGCCGATCGACCCCGGTGCACCTGCGCTACAGTGTTCTGATCCTAAGGCCTGGAGGGATTGGTGCTCGACGTACCACCAGGAGAGCCCCGCTGGGCGTCATGGGGTTATGTGGCGCTGGGGTCGCTCGTCATTTTCCTGACCGTGCCGTTCGCCCGCGCGTTGCAGTCGCTTCTTGCCGAGCATGCGGGCCGAACGTTCGTCTTTTATATCGTCGGCATCGCCGCACTGGTCGGCGCAGCATTGGCCGTTCGCAGCCTGAGGCGTCGATGCGTGGGAGCGACTGCGTATGCCTGGATCACCGCGGTCGTCGCCGCCTTTGCCTGGTATGCGTACATTCTGCGAGACAACCCGGAAGAGACGATTCACTTCGTGGAGTACGGCCTGCTGTCGCTACTGGTTTTCCGGGCGCTGGTTCACCAGATGCGTGATGTCACGATCTATTTCGCCGGTGTTCTCGTTATCGGCATTATCGGAATTATCGACGAGTGGATTCAGTGGATCGTACCCTCCCGGTACTGGGATCTGCGGGACGTACAAATCAATCTCGTTGCCGGAGCGCTGACGCAGATCGCGATCGCGACCGGGCTGCGTCCGCGGCTGGTTTCGGGCTGGCCGTCCGCGGTCAACATCGCGCGACTCTCAGTGATCGGAGTCATGATGCTGTTCTTGCTGGGGCTCAGCTATGCCAACACACCGCAGCGAATTGCGCTCTATGCGAGCCGCGTACCGCTACTTTCCTTCCTCTTGAGCAGCAAAAGCATGATGGTCGAGTATGGTTATCTGTACGACGATCCGGATATCGGCGTTTTTCGTTCGCGATTCACGCTCGAGGAGCTCGAGCTCAATGATGCCAAACGCGGCGAGGAGCTTGCACAAGCCTTCGACATCTACATCAACGACGCGCGCTTCGGCGAATTCCAGGAAGTCTACAGTGTGCCGCGCGACGCCTACATCCACGAAGCCGGCATCCATTTGTTTCGCCGCAACCGCTACCTCGAAATAGCCACCCAGGAGGAGCGGCGCCGCTTCTTGCACTACAACATCGCGCATCGCGAGAATCAGATTCTCGAGAAGTATTTTCCGACAGGATTGAATCTGTCCAGCCACGTGTGGACGGATGCGACGAAGTCGACAGTCGCGTACCTGGCTGACAAGGAACCGAAATACGAGAGCCGCGTGAGCCGGGACCTGATCACGCGCGCGAGCGAGTCGCAGGTCCTGATGAGTTTCGGCGCTGGCATCTTAATTTTGCTGGGGGTTGCGGCATTCTGCTACCGTCGCCGTGATGAATTGAACTCGGGGCAGGCACAAACGACAGGAGACAACACTTGAGAACCTACGGTCAATTCCTGGCGAAGTCGCTGCTGCTGTCTGCGGTTCTCGCCGCTACGCCGGGCGTCAGTGACGTCTTTGCCGCGGACGAGGAATCCGCACAACGGAAATTGAAGCTCGTGTTCTTCTCCGACGTCCATGCCCGAACCGAGTGGGGCACACCGGACGCAATGGCCAGGGCAGCGGCGGCGATGAACGCACAGGAGCCCAACCTCGTCATCGGCGGCGGCGATCTCATCACCGACGGTTTCCAATCGTCAGCTGCCAGCGTAGAAAGCCGCTGGGACGCGTACATGGCCATGCACAACGCATTGAAGGGCTCTGTCCACAGCGTCATCGGTAACCATGATCTCGTCGCCGCCATTCCCGAAGACGGAACGCAGCCCAGTGACGATCCGCGCAGCGTTTTCCGTGAACGTCTCGGCGTGGATCGAACCTATTACTCGTTCGACATTAATGGCTATCACGTGATGCTGCTCGATTCCATGCAGATCGCCGGTGACAGAACGAAGTACCAGGGCGCGATCGGCGCAGAACAGCTGGCGTGGATAAAAAGCGACCTGAAAAGCGTACCGCGTCACCAACCGATTATCATAGCGATGCACATCCCGCTGCTGACATCTTTCTACCAGGCGACGCAAGGAGCGACCGCGGTCGCCCCGGCGGGTCGGGTGATCGTGAACAATCTCGACGTGCTCGACCTTTTCCGCAACCACAACCTGTTGCTCGTGTTGCAGGGCCATTTGCACGTATCGGAATCGATTCGCTGGAAGCACACGACGTTCATCACCGGCGGCGCCGTCAGCGGCCGTTGGTGGCGCGGCCCGTGGCATGGAACTGAAGAAGGCTTCACCGTGGTCACGCTGGACGGCAACGACGTCGAATGGGAGTACGTGACCTACGGCTGGCAGGCACGACGCCCGCCCGATCAATAAAGGCAGGCCTGCCGGGATTCGACGTTCGCGCACAGCCGGTATCCCGCTGCGTGCCCCGCTTGTCACCCGCGCAAATAAGAGGGCGAACTCATACGACTACGCCTTCAGCGTCAGTGCCGTCTCTGTTAGCCTAGTTCATCAAGTCCGGGAGGAGCCAGAGAATGCTTTCGATAAGAACGATGACTCGGATCTTCGGCGCCGGAAATGACCAGCAAGCCGCTGGGATATCCTGCGTCTACCTGAGCTTCCAGGCTCACCCTCGATAAGCACCAGTCGATGGCATCCCCCGACCAACTCCTGCATGAGGCGCAATACGCGTTCCTCAGCATCAGCGCAGGAGAATCGCGCGAGAACAAGCGCAACGCTGCACGCGCCAGGTCACTCAGCCGAAAGATAATCCGGAATCACCCGGCCAGCATGGAGGCCAAAGAGGCACTCGCGATTCTGCGGCGACTCGGCGACGAAGCATACGTGTCAGCGATGGGTTCGCGTCACAGACATATTACGGAAGAGGAGCACCACCAATCGCCGTCGCCAGCACCACAATCTGCCTTTGACACCTCGGGTGATCCCGGAATGTTGGACTGGCGCGGGCTGATGACGAGGCTGTTCGAACTACCGAAAACAATATTGATCCTGATCGCGATCCTCGGCTTTTTCCTGTTTACCATTTTCGGGCCGCTCCTCGTTCTGATGCTGGTAGCCGTTGCGCTGGTGACAGGGCCTCTCAAGCACAAGTTGAAGCCAGGGCAGCGCAGCCAGGTGGACGCGTTCATTGAGCGAGTCAACAGATTGGTTTCACGACGGGACCGGCCATGAGGATCACCTCCCCGGGGTTCGTAAGCGAATCTGATTTCAACAGCAATGGCGGATAGTCGAGAGTCATACCTGCCTATTGCGAGTTGGCGTTGAGAGACGTGCGTTGACGCTTGTGATTGACGCAGGCCAGAGTCCAGGACCTCGTTGATAAAAACCACCGCATCCGTTATGTCGAGCGGCTGAGGCCGATTGCGTACAAACCAACGCGCCGCCCGCTCAACCAGTTTTCGACCCTCAAGCAGCATTTCCGCCTGGACTCTGGCATCGACGACGTTGTCGAGAATGCGCGCCCTCGGTTCGCGACCGCCCTTAGCCAGAGGAAAAAACACGTTGGGCACACAACGTTATTGTTCTTGTAATTGTCCCGTAATCGCTCCTCCATACCAGCTGCCTGTTGTCGATGCTCAGTTGATAAGCGCTCCAGTCAGGCCCTTATCGCAATTTCTGCCACAAGCGAACGAAACTCTGAGTCAAAATGGCTGCGGTTCGTAAATGGTTTGATGATAACTGGACGCACATCGCGCTGGATTACGCAGAAAAATCAAGCTTTTAGCGTCGTCCAGGGCGGCTGCGCTTTACGGACAGGGCCGCACCGTTATTCGCGGATGGTTTGGCAACCAGCGCGTTGCGGAACGATGTCGTATCCTTGAACCTCTTATAAAAACATAAAAGGAAAAACAAATGACGACGACCCGACAGGCCGTTCTCGCCATTTGGTTTCTTTGTCTTGCAGGAACCGCCGGTGCGCAGGACATGCCCGGCAGCCGCGACCACCCGGCCATCCCGCGAATTGACGGCACAAGAATCGTCGGCTTCACGCATAGCGACTACGACGAGGCGTTTTTCATCACGACGATGGAAACACGCAACCTGACCGGCGACACCCATGAGGGCGAGCGAACCCGGATCATGTACGTCGGTGGGCCAGGCCTGTCCCCGCTCGGTGTGCTAAGAAACTACGAGAAGGCATTCGAAAGTATGGGGTCGACAACGGAGCAGTTTTCATGCCGTGGCAACGACTGCTATTCGAACCTGGGGCAAATCTTCATCTGGTCCAAGGATAACCAGATGCCATCGGTGTTCCCGTCTCCTCAGTTCCTGTTCCGCTATTCCAGAGCTCTGTTCAAGGATCAACTGTACTGGTTCGGCACGGTCGATACCGAAGAGTCGCGGTACTACATCTCGGTCTATTCCGCGATCCGCAGCCTGCCGGGCTTTGACAAGCATCAGGATTTGATCGGCGTCGATCAAAACCTCGTTTTGCTGGAGATTATTGAGGACACCGAGTTCGAGGCAGCGCTGAAACATGTCACAGCTGAGGATATTGGTGCACAGATCGACGAGGCGGGGCACATCGCGCTGTACGGCATCAACTTTGATACGGACAGCGATGAGGTTCGCGCCGACTCCGCAACCGCGATCAGGGAAATCGCGCAAGCCCTGGCGAACGATGCGTCGCTGACGCTTCTCGTCGTTGGTCACACGGATAACCAGGGCGAAGTCGCTTACAATCACGCCTTGTCGGAACGACGCGCGGCATCCGTGGTGCGGATGCTTGTTGACAGTCACGGCATCGCAAGTGATCGCCTGATCCCTCTCGGTGTTGGCATGGCCGCACCGGTAGCCAGTAACGGCACGGAAGACGGCAGAGCACTGAATCGGCGCGTCGAACTCGTGCGGAGGTAAGCAAACGTCCTATCCTGGAATATTATTCACTGACGACCGGGCCGGACTTCAAAAGCCCAGTCTCTTAAAGTTCGCGTTGTGAAATGCGCGTTGACGTTCGTGTTTGCCGCGGGCTAGGTTGACCCCGCGTTTCCGAGTTTGAAGTACCGCCATGAATCACGAACTGAATACGACTGCGGCGAGGGTCGTCGTCATCGGTGGCGGCGTCGTCGGATGCAGCGTCCTTTATCACCTTGCCAAAGCAGGCTGGACCGACGTCGTACTCATCGAGCGTGACGAGCTTACGTCCGGCTCGTCATGGCATGCGGCCGGGTCGCTGTTCTCGCTGACGACACCCGCGAACGCATCGATTCTGCAAAAGTATGCGATTGACCTGTACGCAGAACTCGGAAACGAAAGCGGTCAGGACTGTGGTTACAACAAAACGGGCGAACTCTGGCTGGCCTTGAGCGAAGAGGAAGTCAAAGCGCTCAAAGTGATTCGCAGCCAGGGCAGGCGCAACGGTATCTTCGCGGAGTTCGTGACGCCCCGCGAGGCAAAGGAAATGTCTCCTATCCTCAGTGATTCGGGTTTGGCCGCTGTGCTTTACGAACCCGACGCCGGTTTCATCGATCCATCGGGCGTTACGCATGCTTTTGCAAAAGCGGCGCGCAAGCTCGGCGCGAAGATCCTCCGCCATACGCCGGTCACGGCCACGGTGCCTGCCGGCAACGGGGAATGGGATGTCGTGACGGACAAGGGGTCGATCCGTGCCGAATTCGTCGTCAATGCCGCCGGCCTCTGGGCCCGGGAAGTTGCCGCCATGGCCGGCATCGAATTGCCACTGCTTCCCGTTGAGCACCACTACATGGTCACCGAGTCGATTGCCGAGCTCGTCGCGCTTGAACGGAAAATACCTTCGCTCAGTTTCTCCGAGGCCAATGTTTACGCGCGCCAGGAGGGCAACGGTCTGCTGCTCGGGGCTTACGAGCGCAAGTGCGTGCACTGGGCTGAAAACGGAACGCCGCAGGATTTCGGGCACGAATTACTGCCGAACGACCTGGAGCGAATGGAAGAAAACCTGGCTCAGGCGATAGAAAGGATCCCCTGTCTCGAGGCTACCGGCATAAAGCGCGTTCTCAACGGTCCGATGATTTTCTCGCCCGACCTGGGGCCGCTGCTCGGTCCGCACCCGTCGCTACGGAATTATTATTGCGCGACTGGCGTGATGACCGGTTTCAACCAGGGCCCGGGCATTGGCAAGGTCCTGGCCGAATGGATTGTCGAGGGCGAACCTTCGCTCGATGTCTCTTTCTGGGATGTCGCACGTTTCGGTAGCTGGGCGAACAAGGCGTATACGAAGGCGAGGACAGCTTATTTCTACGAGCACCGATCCGACCGTATCTATCCTAATCAGGATTTTGCGGCCGGCAGACCGCTGCGGGAAACGCCGGTCCACGAATCGCTGAAGCAGGAAGGCGCGGTCTTTGCCGAGTACGACGGATTCGAGGATCCAGTTTATTTCGCACGCAACGCTGCGGAACGCACACCGAGGTATTCATTCGAGCGCGCCAACTGGTTCGACGCCGTCGGTGAGGAAGCGCGCGCCGTACGTGACTCGGTTGGACTGTTCGACTTCTCCACGTTCGCAAAATACCTGGTTACCGGCCCGAGGGCCCAAGCATGGCTTGACCACGTGTTTGCCAATCGCATTCCCTCCGGAATTGGAAAGATGGCACTTATGCCGATGTTGAGCCCGCAGGGACGAATCGCCGGCGATTTTACCCTGTCGCGGCTCGACGACACTCGCTTCCTGCTGATCGGGGCCGGTGCGATGCAGCGCATATACATGCGATGGTTTGGCGAGTTTCTGCCCGCCTCCGGCGTAGTCGTCGAGAACGTCAGCGGCAAATACGCCGGGCTGCATATCGCCGGACCTGAAGCCCGCTCACTCCTCGCAGAGGTCGCCGATGCGGACGTCGGCAACGAAGCGCTGCCGTTTTTGAGCGCGCGCGAGATGCCGCTTGCGGACACAAATGACGCCATCGTCGCACGCGTCTCCTTCACCGGCGAACTCGGTTACGAGATGTACATTCCGTGGGACCGACAGCTGAGGGTTTTCGACGCGTTGCGCGAGGCTGGCAAGGCATTCGGATTACGCCTGGCCGGTTCTCATGCGCTGATGTCGCTGCGCCTCGAGAAAAGCTTCCCAAGCTGGGGCCTCGACCTGGCGTCGGACTATTACCCGGACGAATCCGGTATCGCTCGATTCATTGCAACGGACAAGGGCGAGTTCATCGGACGCGAGGCATTTTGCGAACAACTTGCACGCGGTCCACGGGAGAAAATCGCGACATTCATCATCGACGCGGACGGGGCGGATGCCTTTTCGGGAGAGCCGGTTTATTGCAACGGTGAGCTGGCCGGTTATGTGACGTCGGGTGGCTATGGTTACCGGGTTGGCAAGAGCCTCGCTCTCGGTTACCTGTCAGCCGAATTTTGCGGCAAGGAGAAAGACTTCGAGGTCGAGTTACTGGGTAATAAGCGGCCGGCGAGGCTCTCGGATGTGCCCGTATACGACCCTGAAGGCGCCCGCATGAAAGCATGAGCTCGCAGTGGCGTGACAGCGAAAAAGAATCATCCGGGCGACCCCCGTACGGCGCGAAGCGCAGCGCGCCTGCGACAGCGGTGCCGCCGCAGGCGCGTATCTCTGTTCTACGCTGTCGAAATTTAAGACGCGATCGTCGCTCGCAGCATCCAGGCGAATTCATCGTAGGATCCGAGCTGGCTCGTCAGAAGATCGGCCGTCTTGATGTCACCGCTGCTCTCGGCGAGGGCGACGATTGACTTCAATCGTTGTCCCGCATTCTCGTAATCATCGACAATGCGTTCTACACGTGTTCTTAGGTCGGCTGCTCGAGGCAGGTCATCGATTATCGAACGTTCGTCAAGTGCCTGCAGCGATTCCGGCGCCGGCAACCCCAGGGCTCGTATGCGCTCCGCGATCTCGTCAACGGATGCCTCGATCTTTTCGTATTGTTCCTCCGTCAACTTGTGCAGGCTGAAGAACATCGGGCCCTCGACGTTCCAGTGCAGGCCCTGCAAATTGAAGCTGAGCCGGAAAGCGTCAGCAAGTGCATCGCCGAGCTTGTCGGCTACCTCGCGGCGCTGCTGGAGTCGCAGGCCCACATCCGGCTTGAGTTTTGTTACGGTGTTGTCTTCTACAACGCGTGTCATGCATCCTCCTCTATGTTCAGACGTTGTAGACTATAGCGAAATAGTTGCGTTATCGCAACTGTTACGTTACACTGCAACGCATGACTTACGGAATCAATACGCGAACATTCCGCAGCCGCAGAGCCCTGCGGCCTGACGCTTTCTAGCAGTCAATCATCGTAAATTCAGAACCGTTCGCCGCCGGGCGAAGGGTCATTAGTTCAAAGCGAATTATTGTTTTTAGATAGGGAGCAGCACATGCCATTCGAACTACCGGAATTACCTTACGCAAAAGATGCCCTTGAGCCGCTAATGTCCAGCAAGACGCTCGAGTATCACCACGGCAGGCACCATGCCGGCTATATCAAGAAACTCAACAAGCTGATCGAGGGAACGGCGTTCGCAAAGATGACGTTGCCGGATATCATCGTCCGGGCGGACGAGCTGAAAGACAGCTCCGTATTCAACAACGCCGCACAGGCGTTCAATCACGAACTATTCTGGAACAGCCTCACGCCGTCGGGAAAGCAAAAGCCGGAAGGTTCGCTCGCCAGCGCGATCCGTCGCGACTTCGGCAGCGTTGATGAGTTCGAGGAAGAGTTTCGTGTTTCCGCCACCGGCCTTTTTGGTAGCGGCTGGGTGTGGCTCGTATCCGACGATGGGCGCCTGCGCATCATCGCAACCGGCAACGCCGGCACGCCGCTCGTCAACGGGCTCGAGCCGCTGTTGACGCTGGATGTCTGGGAGCACGCGTACTACCTCGACGTGCAGAACGATCGCGGCAAATACGTGGATACGTTCCTCAACGAACTCGTTGACTGGTCGGCTGCAGGTGAACGCTTTGAGCGCCTGCGAAAGGCAGCGTAACCGTAATCGATAGACAAGAGGAGAATAT
Organism: Gammaproteobacteria bacterium; assembly: GCA_018677555.1. Lineage (GTDB taxonomy): Bacteria > Pseudomonadota > Gammaproteobacteria > Steroidobacterales > Woeseiaceae > JAHHOT01. Next base: position 52,405 of record JAHHOT010000116.1, read on the forward strand.
TGCGAATGAACGACAAAAAAGCATATGAACAGAAGATGGAGGCACGCCTTGAAGAGTGGGCCGCCGAGATCGACAAGCTGAAGGCCAGGGCTAAAAAATCCGACGCCGAAGCAAAGATTGAGATCAACAATCAGATCGATGAAGCGAAGGAGATGCAACAGAAAGTCGAGGACAGGCTTGACGAACTGCGCTCGACCTCCGATGACGCCTGGAGCGACATCAAGCAGGGGCTCGACGCCGCGTCTGCATCTTTGGGAGCTTCATTGCGCTCGGCAGTTTCACGCTTCTCGTAAGCCTTGAAATCCCGGGAGGAAACGAAAAATGAAAAAGGCTCCTGATTTACGCCTGTGGCTGCTGACGTTGATGTCCGTCGGGCTCGTCGCAACCGCAGGCTGCTCGCGACCGGCCCCCGAAGAGCGACTGATCGAGGTGGGTGACGCCGTCGACGATACGCAGGAACGGCTGCAGTCGATCAACGCCGACATAAACAGTCACCTAGACGCGGTTACCGAGCTGAAGAAGGAACGGCAGCGGGTCAGAGCGTCGCTGATGTCACTCGAGGAGCGCCTGGAGCACCGGGCAACAGACCTCGCCATCTTTCGCGCCACCCAGTCAGCGCTGTTGGAGGAGCCGGCGTTACAGCAAGCGGCGATCGTCGCCAATGTAGAAGACGGAGTCGTCACACTCACGGGTTCGGTCGCGAACCTGCAGCAACGGCAGGAAGCTATGCAGGTGGTCGAGACGGTGCCAGGCGTCGAGTCGACCGTGGTGCGGTTGCAGATCATCACCGATGACGCCGATGCCGAAAACAGATAAGACCATCGAGGCAGGACAGCGCTGGCCGCTGCCGCGGGTCACGCAGAAAGCCGACGGTACCCCGAGGAAAGTCGGCGTCGAATTCGAGCTGCAGGGCGTGACCGTGGAGCAACTGGCGAATATCGTCAGCACGACGCTCGGCGGCACCTCGCAGCCGGTGAACGATGCCGAGTACCGCGTCGACGTCCCGGCGCACGGCGAATACCGGGTCGAGATTGATTCTGCCTTGCTGAAAGACAATGCTCGCCTGCTCGAGGACCAGGACGCAGACACAAGCGAATTGCAGGAAGCGGCTATTAACGCCCTGGGCAACGCGAGTTCACTGGTCGTGCCCTGCGAGGTTGTTTCTCCCCCGATACCCATGAACGAGCTCGCCGAGCCGATGGACGCCCTGGTCCGGGCCGTGCGCGAAGCAGGTGGCCAGGGCACGCAGCAGTCGCCACTGTACGCGTTCGGCGTGCACCTCAATATCGAGCCGCCCGAGATGAGCGCTCGACAGGTTTCGTCTTACATCAAGGCCTTTGTTTGCCTCTATGACTGGATAGTTCAGGCTGGCGACGTGGACCTGATGCGAAGACTCATGCCCTACATTCGTAAATTTCCAGCCAGCTACGAAAGTCAGGTCACCGACCCGGGTTACAAACCGGACTGGACCGCGCTTATCGACGACTACCTCGCGGCAAATCCCACGCGGAATCGTGCGCTGGACATGCTGCCAATGTTCGCCGAGGTTGACGAACCCCGCGTACGCAACATCGTCGATGACGATCTGATCAAGGCACGGCCGGCATTTCATTACCGGCTCGCAAACTGCTGCATCGACGATCCGTCCTGGAGCATTGCCGACCCATGGAGTCGCTGGCTGCAGATCGAGCACCTGGCAGCGGACGCAGAGCGACTTACCGAGTGTTGCGCAGCATTCGCGGCGGATCGGCAGCGACTGCTCGGATCGCTGGATAACAAGTGGAGCGAGGAGGTGCAGCGATGGCTGACGACCTCGTAATTGCCGTGACCGGACCCAGCCAGGGTCACAAGTGGGCCTGGCGCGCGATCAGCTGGCGCCTCCGCCGGCTCGGCGTGACTGCAATTTACCTGACAGCGCAGTCCGGCTATCCGGGAAAGCATATCGATGGATTCATCATCAGCGGCGGCAATGACATCGATCCGGCCATATACGGCGGCGACGTCTCGCAGTCCCCGTCCGTCGATCCGTCGCGCGATAGTTACGAACTCAGCGTCATCGCCGAAGCGAGGCGCCGGGACCTGCCGGTGCTGGGTATTTGTCGCGGCATGCAGCTATTGAATGTACAGGCCGGCGGCACACTGATCAGCGACCTGAAGCCCTATCGGCGATTGACCTCCAACCGGGGTACGCTGCTGCCGCGCAAACGCATCGAGGTGCAAGAGCACTCGGTGTTGCACCGCTGGCTCGGAAAACTGAACTCGCGGGTCAACAGCCTGCATCACCAGGCTGTTGCCGAACTGGGTGACGGTTTCACGGTGTCGTCCCGCGATCGTGACGGCATCATCCAATCGATTGAAAATGACCGCAACGCACTCCGCGTTGGCGTGCAGTGGCATCCCGAGTACCTGCCACAGCGGCGTGAGCACAGGCGTCTGTTCGATTGCTTCGTACGTGCTTGCCGCGCGAACCGCCAGGCTCAACATGCGGGTAAGGACATGCTGGAACCCGAACCGATTTCACAGCAGGCTGCAGCGTGACAGGCATAGCATCGTGTAAGCACGAGTTTATCAACTAGAATTGGCACTAATGGCGACCACAACTAAACAACTTTCTTCGGAAGAAGTCGATCAGCTGCACGCGCTGGACAATGCGTTGCGTTTCGCCCGCTCGAGACTTTCAGCCGACATTACGGCACAGCGCCTCCTGATACTCATCTGCGTCTACTTCAACCAGGGTTTGAGCCAGCGCGAGCTGCTGACCAAACTCGAGTCGACGTCGATTACGGCGCTGTCCAGGAATCTCGCCGACCTGTCAGCATGGACGACTCGCAAAACGACCGGCCCCGGGCTGATCGAAATGCGATCTGACCCCATGAACCTGCGCGTCAAGCGGGTATTCCTGACCAGCGAAGGCGACAAGTTTGTCAGAAGCTGGTTGGCCGCGGGCGCGAAGGCGCACACAGCGAGTCGCAAGAAACGCAAGAAGGCGGTACCGTAACGCTTGTAGCCACGCTTGCCCGGTGACCGGGCCCCATTTGGTTCACATTGAGGCAAGCACGTATGCACGCCCACGACATCCTGACACTCTGCGGTCTCGCGACGGCCGGTTTCGCCTGCCAGTGGCTCGCGTGGCGGCTCAAGCTGCCCGCCATCCTGTTCCTGCTTGGCGCGGGCATCGTGGCCGGACCGGTACTCGGCTGGCTCGATCCCGACGCCCTGTTCGGCGATCTGCTGACCCCCATCGTTTCTGTCGCTGTCGCCATCATCCTGTTCGAGGGCAGCCTGACGCTCAAGCTGTCCGAGATCCGCGATCACGGCTCCGTCGTCCGAAACCTGGTTACTGTTGGCGTCGTCATCACCTGGGCGCTCGCAGGGCTCGCGGCGTGGTACTTCCTCGACTGGGATCCGTACCTGGCAGCACTTTTTGGCGCGGTCGTTACGGTCAGCGGGCCGACGGTTGTCATGCCACTGCTGCGGGCAGTACGCACCGTGTCGAATGTTTCGAGCATCTTGCGCTGGGAATCGATCCTGATCGACCCGCTCGGCGCGATCCTCGCGCTGCTTGTTTTCGATGTCATTATCTCCATGCAGGCCGGAGCAGGTTTCGGCCACATTGCTGTCAACGTTGCAGCAATCGCACTCATCGGAACGATTCTCGGTGTTGCCGGCGGCTATCTGTTCGGCATCGCAGTGCGGAAACGAGTCATCCCCGACCTGTTGCGTGACTATGCGGCGCTTGCTGCCGTACTCACGGTGTTTGCCGTCGCCGAAGTTCTGCGCAGTGAGTCCGGCTTTCTCGCTGTAACCATCATGGGCGTGTGGCTCGCTAACATGCGCCACGTCGAGCTGGAAGACATTCTCGATTTCAAGGAAAGCATCACGCTGCTGCTCCTGGGCGCGCTGTTCATCCTGCTGGCGGCGAAACTCGACATCACCGAAATGACACTTATTGGCAGCGGGGCGCTGGCAGTGATCGCGCTGCTGCAACTCGTTGCCGGCCCGATTCGTGCTTTCGTCAGCGCGATCGGCAGCCCACTCAACTGGCGCGAGACGCTATACGTCGGCTGGGTGTTCCCCCGCGGCATCGTGGCTGCAGCGGTCTCTTCGCTGTTCGCGTTGCGGCTGGTGGAGATCGACTACCCGGGCGCGAACAGCCTTGTACCGCTCGTATTTACGGTAATCATCGGTACGGTTGTCCTGCAAAGCATTACGGCGAAACTGGTCGCCAGGGCGCTGGGCGTGCTGGAGCCGGAACCAACCGGCGTCCTCATCGTCGGCTCGAATCCGCTTGCGCGTTTGCTGGCGAAAGCGATCCAGGATTCCGGGCGGCGGGTTCGCGTCGCCGACTCGCACTACGCCGGCATCCGCGAAGCCCGCATGATGGGGCTGCCGGTATTCTACGGCAGCCCGGTCTCCAGCTACGCCGAGCGCGGCCTGGATATTACCGGGCTGGGCACATTGATAGCGGCGTCGCGACGTCCGGGTCTCAACGAGCTGGCCTGTGTACGCTTTACCGCCGATTTCGGCCGCGACCATGTCTTCGTGCTCGGCCGGAGGCTGGAGAAGTCCCACGAAAAGCATTCGATCAGTGGCGCCGTCAGCGGCCGAATATTGTTCGGAGGCGAGCACACGATCGACGATCTCGCATCGCGGGTTGCGTCGGGACAGGCAATCAAATCGACCGAATTGACCGATGAATTCGGCTTCGACGATTACCGCAAGCAGAATCCGAACAGCCTGATCCTGTTCGCCATCGACGACAACGATCAACTGAAGTTTCCGCTCAAAGACGAGCCGTTCGATCCAGCCGCCGGCTGGACGATCACCGCCCTCGTATAAAGGGTCGAACCGGTTTTTTAAATGCCGCTTGTTCCGCTAATTCGGCGTCGCAAGTCGCACCGCCAGCTGGTACCAGTATTCCGTCGCGGTTCTGAATGCCTCGACGCCGATACGTTCATCCTTGCCGTGAGCACGAATTTCGTCGGGCTCTTCGGCAATCGCGGATACCGCGTAAACCGGGATGCCGACGTTTCGAATAAACAGACCGTCAGTGGCGCCTGTGCTCATCTCGGGAATAACAACGATGCCGGGCCAGAATTCCGACGCAACCTCGGTGATCGGCCCGACGACGGATTTTTTGAGCGGGCTTGGCGGACTCGGGCGGTCCGGATAGATCTGTTCGAGCGTGACGTTGTTCGGGTCCGCCATGACGGCGAGTGCCGACATCGCCGTGGTCGTAGCAAATTGCGGCAATACCCGACAATTGACGACTGCAGATGCCGATTGCGGGATCGCATTCTCGGCGTGACCTCCCGACAACTGAGTCGCAATGCAAGTCGTCCTTGCGAGGGCATTGTAATAGGGTGCATCGTCCAGCGAAGCTGACGTTTCCGGATCGCTTTTGCCTGCGAGCACCGCGTCGATCAGGTCGCGCTCCGCAGCCGGCGCAAGCTCTCGCCAGCGCTCGAAGAACAAGCGAGTGGTTTCATTCAGAGAAACCGGAAAGCGGAATTCGTCGAGCGCAGTCAGTGTGCGCGCAATTCGCGAGATGGCGCTGTCGGCCCGCGGCAGCGAGCTGTGGCCGCCGCGATCGGTTGCAGCGAGACGATAGCTCACGTAAACCTTTTCGCCGGTTTGCATAATGAAGGCACGCGGCCTGCCGCTCTTCAGCATGACGTAGCCACCGTCCGTGTTGAGCGCAAACTCCGCGTCAATGAGAGCACGGTGCTCGTTGGCAAGCGTCCACGCACCGGCTCCGTCCGTTTCCTCGTCCGCAGTCAGCATTACGATCAGGTCGCGGTCCGGCAGAAAATTTTCGCGTTTCATGCGTATCAGGTTCGCAATCAGGATAGCCGCGCCCGCCTTGTTGTCGGTTGTGCCGCGTCCGTAGAAATAGCCGCCTGACTGCGTGAGCTCGAACGGCGCCACCGTCCAGTCCTCCGGCAACGCCTCGACGACGTCGAGATGAGCCATCATCAATATTGGCTCGCGCTGGGGCTGCGGGCTCCGCAGTCGCACAACCAGGTTCGGCAGCTTGTCGCCGGACCTGACAATGTCGATTTCGTCATCGTCGAAGCCAGCGTCAAAGAGTCTCGTGACGAGAAGATCTACTGCGGGGCGCAGGTCGTTGCCGCCGCTGGGCGCGGTATTGATCGCCACGAGCTCTGAGAGAAGTTCGACAGCCAGCCTGTCATCACCGTAAGCCGCTTGCTGCGACAGGGCGGACAACGCGCACAACACGAGGACATTGATCCCCTTCATATAATGTTGTGTCGAAGCACTGCGGTGGTAACCCCGTGGTAAGCTGCCTGACGATAGCGGCACTTGAGTATAGCGCATTGCACAGTCGGCATTGCCGGGCGTCAACCCACGGTAAGAACCAGCGTCGGGACGCAACCGGCCTCGTCCGATTTGCGTTGTTGTTGCTGGCGGCGGCAGGTGTTGTGCAGGCCGAACGCAGGCCCGTTCTCGACCAGGTTGGCGTTCCGCACGACTACTACTACCGCGAGATGTACCTGCCGCAGGTTACGACCGGGCCGGCGGCGCTCTCGTGGTCGGCGGATGGCGAGTCGCTGATTTACGCGATGCAGGGCAGCCTGTGGGTTCAGCGCACAGACTCGAACGTCGCCGTGCAGTTGACCGCCAGTGGAGCATACGATCACCAGCCGGATGTTTCGCCCGACGGTCGCAGGGTCGTATTCGCGCGCTATGACGGCGCCTCCGTCGAACTGATGTTGCTCGACCTTGCCACTGGCGACGTATCGCCACTGACCACGAACCGCGCCGTCAACGTCGAACCACGGTGGTCCCCCGACGGCACTCGACTTGCTTACGTGTCGACTGCTGCCGATGGGCGCTTTCGTGCATTCATTGGCCGGGTTGACGGTACAACACTCACCGGCCGACCGCTTGCCGCACAGCGTGAGAGCGCGGTCCCTCGTTACTACTACAGCAGCTACGACCACCAGTTAAGCCCGGTGTGGACGAAGGACGGCAACAAGCTTTTGCTGATCGCCAATCCCGAAACGCCGTACGGCAGCGGCTCGTTGTGGCTGCATGAGGCAGACGGCGATACGCCCCCACAGTTGATACATCGCGAAGAAACGAGCTGGAGATCGAGGCCGGACATCGCGCCGGACGGCAAGCGCTACGTTTTCGCGTCGTATCTCGGCCGGCAATGGCATCAACTGTGGTCGGGTCGTATCGACGGTTCGGCAGAACCGTTTCCGTTGACCTACGGCGACTATGACGTCTGGGCTCCACGCTGGTCGCCGGATGGCGAGCAGATTGCTTTTGTCGTCAACGAATTCGGCAACACAAGTATTCGTATCCAGGAATTTGTCGGGGGACGGACCATCGACCTGGCGATTGGCGAACGCCGCTACCTCGCGCCGCACGGCAAGTTGAACCTGGACATCCATGACCATAAGGGTGCGCCCGTTGCAGCACGAGTCTCGATTGTCGCCAGCGACGGACGCGCTTTTGCACCCCCCGACCGGTGGTTGCACGCGGATGATGGCTTTGATCGTGATCATTTGCGGACGGAGCAGCACTACTTCCACACTTCCGGGCAGGCGGTCGTCGAGCTACCCGCGGGACCTGCCACGGTTACCGTGTGGCGAGGCCCGGAATTCCAAATCGGCGAATACGGCGTTGACATCAAGCCCGAAACAGAGAACGCGCTGAGCGTCACCCCTGCCCCGCTGGACTTGCCGGCCGGCTTCGCCAACGGTTGGCAATCAGCCGACGTTCACGTCCACATGAATTACGGGGGCACCTACCGCAACACGCCGGCGAATCTCATCGCCCAGGCACAGGCCGAAGATCTCGACCTCGTCTTCAATCTCATCGTCAATAAAGAGCAGCGCATTCCCGATATCGCCTACTTCGACACCAGGCCGGACCGCGCATCGACCGCGAGTACTCTGCTGTCGCATGCGCAGGAATTCCACACCAGTCACTGGGGTCACATGGGCCTGCTCGGCCTGCAATCGCACCTGCTCATACCGGATTACTCCGCATACCCGGAGACCGCGGCCGCAAGTCTCTATCCCGACAACGCAACGATTGCTGCATTAGCCAGGGAACAGGGCGCGGTGATCGGCTACGTTCACCCTTATCTTTCACCCACACCGGACCCGGCGACGAACAGGGCGCTGACACATGCGTTCCCGGCGGACGCCGCCCTTGGACTCGTCGACTTTTACGAGGTTGTCGGATTCGCCGACCATCGCGCGTCCGCCGACGTCTGGTACCGGCTAATGAATTGTGGAATTCGCGTCGCGGCGGCCGGTGGCACCGACGCAATGGCGAACTATGCATCGCTACGCGGTCCGCTTGGCGTTAATCGCACTTACGCGAACGTCAGCGGAAGACTAACGGAAGCGGCCGAGCGACAGCAGGTCTGGCTTGATACATTGCGCGCCGGCCACACGTTTGCAACCAATTCGCCACTGCTCGGGCTGGATGTGGAAGGCCGCCGTCCGGGCGACGAGCTTCTCCTGGAGAAGGGGCCGAACACGATCAGATATCGCGGTTTCATGCGCTCGGCCGTGCCGATAGATCATGTCGAGGTTGTACTGAACGGCGACGTGGTTGGCACCTTCGGCGACGAGATCGCAGTGACTGGAGCTGATATCGAAGGAGAAGTAACGGTCGACCGGAGTGGCTGGCTTCTGCTGCGTGCCTGGAGCGAGCAATCGCATCCCCTGGTCTTCGACCTGTATCCGTATGCGACGACCACGCCAGTGTGGCTAACCGTCGACGGTGAACCACCCCGGTCTGTGGACGACGCCCGCTATTTTCTCGAGTGGACAAAACGCCTCGCCGAATCTGCGCGCGACAATGACGGCTACAACAATGCAACCGAACGGGAACGGATTCTTGCCCACTTCGAGGCCGCTCGCCGGCGTTTCGAAGTGTGCCGACCCTGACCGCTGTTTACCTGCCGACCACGATCGTAACGCCACTGCCGAACGCATCCGCTGCCGCTGCGACCTCTGCCGGGGTAACCGCCGACAGCCGTTGAGCGAGCGCCGCAGCTGAAACCGGTTCGCCGAAGTAAAGCCACTGTTGTGCAAGCGTTGCTGCCAGTTCAGCGTTACTCTGCGCGGCACTTCGGGCACGACCGATCAGGTGTGCCTTTGCTTCCTCAACCTCGGCCGCGGTGGGTGGTGAAGATTTCAGCCGCAGCAGTTCGCTTGCGAGAAGTGCCTTGAGAGGTTCCATCTTACCGGGGTCAACGCCAATGGCGAGCGTGATCCACCCGTTACGGCCGTCCGAGCGATACTGGCTGTCGATGTAGTATGCAAGGCCGCGCTTCGAGATCGCCTCGACGCCGAGGCGACCTTCGTAACCGTGACTCAATACGTACAGCAGCATTTGCCAGGCATCGAAAGAAGACTCGCCGGGGCCCGGTGCCGCCACGATGTATCCCAGGCGCTCTTGCGCAACGGGTCGACCGACAGAGACGATGCGTTCGCCTCGTTCGAACTGGATAGCCTCGTAACGGGGCGCCTGCGGTGGTCGAACGTCCCCAAACTGTTCGGCGAACAGAGCAAACGTTTCCTCTGCATCGAAATCACCGCTCGCGACGATAAGCGCGGGCGCGACTCGACCCGCAAGGCCGCTTCGCGGCATGAATTCTTCGAAAGTCCGCTCGAGCAACATTGCGGGGTCGTCCGACACGGTCTGTGATTGCGTTGGGAGATAACGCGACATCGCGATCTCTTGCGAGGCCTGACTTACGGTCGCAGCCAGTCGATCCGGCCGCAGGCGATAGTTCAGCGACATGTAACCCCGAACCGGTTCGTCGCGCGAGAGGTTTGTACCAACGAGATTGCTGCCTGGTACGACAATCTGCAAATACGCCGACGCTGACAGGTCGGATTCCTGAACGATCACCGGCACCCCGCCGGCAAGGGTTTGCACGACCGGGGGCGGCAGTGGAACGGTGTCCGGCGGCGCTGCAGGTGGCAGCTCGATACGAGCCGGTTCGATGACTGGCGCAGGTGCTGTCGCAGGATCATTCTTGCGCGGCGCGTACCAGGCGATGGTGCGCCGTTCCGGCTGTAGCCACGTTGCTGCAACGCGGCGCATGTCCTTTGCTGTAACGCGCTGCAGTCTCTGCGGCAGCGTGAGCAGTACATCGAGCGCGCCAAGCCCCTCGAAAAACGCGAGCTGATGCGCGGCGTCCTCGGTGGTCTCGACGTCATATACCAGCTCATCGAGAACGCCAGCGACGGCGTTGTCGATGGCGGTGGATGCAAGCCGGGACGTTCGTAGCCGGGCGATCCGCGATTCGATCTCGGACTCAACGTCTTGTTCGGTCGCTCCGGTCGGTAGCACGCCGCCGATGGCAAAAATGTAATTCTGCGCGGAGGGTGGAAACCATGTCGTGACTCCGTCTGCCGCGCCGGCCAGCACGCTGCCGTCGTCAATCGCCGTGCCCCAATCGTTTTGCAGGAAACTGGCGCCGGAGCTGCCGCCGAGCAATTCCTGCAATACGAGGAAGGCAGCGTAATCGGGGTGACGGGCTGACGGCGCGCGATAGCCGATCATGAATCGCCGAATGCCAGCGCTTCCGGAGATGCTTACTCTCCTCACGCCGCTCTGCTCGGGCTCGATGGTATGCGGCAGCGGCGTCGGCGGCCTTCCTTCGATGTCGTTGAAATAAGTGCGAACCTGCGACAGGACATCCACCGTATCGAAATCGCCGACGATGGCGATCACCGCGTTACCTGGATGATAGTGCTGCCGGTAAAAATCGACGACATCTGCATGTTCGATATTCCGGATATCGCTTTCGAAACCGATCGTGTTGTTGCGATAGGGATGGGCGAGAAACGACGTGAACATCAGCGCATCGATAAGCATCGACACAGGGTCGTTCTCATACATGTGCATCTCGGCCAGCACCGCGCCGCGCTCCGCTTCGATAAATTCCGGAGCTATATCCAGGCGACTCATTCGATCCGTCTCAATTCGCAACAACAGGTCGAGATATTGTTTCGGGGCAGTCGAGAAATAGGTCGTCTGATCCGTCCAGGTATAGCCGTGCCATTCGCCGCCAACAGCATAGATCGAGCTCACGAGGCCGGTATCCGGGAAACTTTCGGACGAACGAAACGCCATGTGCTCTAAAAAATGGGCAAGGCCGGTGAGTCCGGTCACCTCGTTTCGAGCACCGACCCGGTAAAGCATCTGCACACTAACGACCGGCAGATTACGGTCTTCCAGGAGAATCACCGTCAAGCCGTTGTCGAGCTTGTCGATCTGCGCATTGCCCAGCTCGAGCCCGGCGACCGGAAACGACACAATAGTCAACAAAACCAGAACAAAAAGGGTCGAACCTATTTTTCCAATCACATTTGACCCGATAACGGATCGATCGTCAGTGTGGAGAACGGGTTTGTGCCGCATATTGTTGTGCCAATCCACTGCGCTGATTCACGCCGAACCTATAAGTTTGATCACACAACAATATTTCGTTTATCGGTGTCTCGCCAGTTCTATTTCGATTGCCTCGTGAAACAGGCTGATCGCCTTGCGAGCCATGACAGTCTCCTTCGTCCACGCGGCAGCAT
>JAHHOT010000087.1 GCA_018677555.1 Gammaproteobacteria bacterium
GTTGCAGGGACTCATCGGTTCCAAGGCCAGCGAGAGCGTTGAACAGCGTCATGAATGCATTTATCTCGGAAAGGGAACGAACCCGGTTTTCCAGCGCGGAATCCGGCAGCCCCGTTGAACTGAGGATGTGCAATGCCAGGTCGTACTGCTCAGTGGCGTTGTACGCAGTGGCCAGAATGAACCTGATTTCGACGTCGGACGGATCCTCGAGCATCAGATCCTGGGCCTGATCGATCAGCTCCGCGTAACGGCGCATCCGCAACAAGACACCTGGCCCCGGGTTCGGATCCAGCTTCTCTGCGGTTTGAAAGTCGCCGACAGCAGCGTAGAGATCGGCCAGTTTGTGGACATGGTCGGGGTTCCCGGGCTCGCGGTCGCGTGCCCGGATCGTCCAGGCAATCGCCTGGTTCAGCTCACCAATCATTTCCTTCAACCGCGCGATTACCCGATAAGACGCAGCGGAGTCGAACAACTCTTCGATCTCCTCGATCACGTCACGCACTCGATCGTCACGTCCTTGCTGGCCCAGGAAGTCGCCCAGCGCTGCATGACGCGCGAGCGAAAGTCGATCGAGTTCCAGCGCACGTCGGAAAAGCGCCTCAATTTCATCGACGTGGTCACCGGCATACCAGTCTACGAACCGCGAATACGCGTAATTGTGTAGCGCGTCAGCGTTGTTTGGGTTCAGCTCGACCGCCCGTGCCCACGCTGTCTTCGCATCAGGCATGCCTCTCGCCCAGTACCACTCGCCAACGGTGTTCTGCACCGCGGACAGCTTCGGATCGAGCGACAGGGCCTTGAAAATTGGCGCTTCTGCAGCCTCCAGGTCGCCCAGGTAAAGCAGAGCGCTGGCAAGGCGACTGTGCGCGAGCGCCGAGCCGGGATCTGCCTGCGTCGCTTCCCGATACAGGCGCACTGCCTCGCGCAAGGTCTCGTCGTTCCTGATCTGCCGATCCCGAACCTGTTGCTCGTAATGCCGTGCCAGCCACATCAATTCGTTGGCGTTGACGTCCCGGGTGGCGGGTTCCGCGATGTCAGCAGCACCGGGCAGTGTGAACTGCACAATTTGCTCGACAATGGCGTGCTGTAGATTCAGCAATTCACCGGGACCGCCATAGAATGCCTCAGACCAGAGCGTCAGTCCGGACTTGCCCTCGATCAACTGTATAGAGATGCGCAAACTGGAGCCCTGGCGGCGAAATCTCCCCTCCACCAGGTTGGCGACACCCAGCAATTCTGAAATGGTTTTCGCGTCAAGCTTTTGATGTCGCGCCGAAACCGAGGACGATCGAGCCGCGATACGAAGCCCCGGCGTTCGCGCCAGCTGATCGCGCAGCTCATCGCTTAGACCCTCGATGAGCCAGCCGTCATTCGGATCCAGACTCGTACTCTCAAAAGGCAAAACGGCAAGACTATTGGGCAGTATGTCGACGTCACCCTCGCGGCCGGCTTCCAGTGAAGGCCGAATCAGCAGAAACAACCCTGCCGTTCCCGCAACAAGCAGGACGATCGACGTCGCGATGCTTGCCTTGCCTCGCCTGCTTGTAACCTCTGTGCGCTGGATGCCGCTCGATGTGATATCGAACGTCCAGGCGAGAAACATCGCCACGGGAAATCCAACGACGAATCCGATCACTGCCAACGTGGAAACCCACTGCGGCAGGAACAGCTGCTCGACGACAGTGACGACAATTTCGGTGACGCCCCAGGCAACAGCGACATAGATGGCGGCCGCCTGCGGTATCTTGCGCCGGCGAAATTCCGCGAGAATGGAACCGGCAGGCATGGTTCAGCTTATTACAATCAAGCGAGTCACGCAGTTCAGGATAGCTGAACGCGCGGGAATTTCGACGACGGCAATTAGGGACAAGACAATGTCAACTTGTGCCGGGATCGCAAGCAAACTTGCGTGGATTTAGTAGGGTGAGCCGGATCAGACGATTTTTCACTTCGCCTCGCTGAGCCGCCCCGGCGATTCAACGCATCCTCAGCTTCGTTGCTTGAGTGTTTTGTGAATTGCCTTCAGGTAGTGCTTGATTTCGTCTTTTTCCGCCCGCATGACCCGTTCGTATTGCTGACTTGCCTGCGCCTCTTCCTCAGAGTTCAGTGCGACGGGCAGGAAAGTCGGTGCATTCGAAGCATTTGTGGTCGTTGATTCGATCGCTGAGTGTTCGTTGTAGGCAGCAATAACAACGTCATAATCGCCCGACCCTATTTCCGCCAGCAGCTCTTTGTCATTGCTGACGAGGCGTACGCCGTGACCGGAGCGGGCAAGTTCCCGAGCCAGTTGCTCAGCGCCTTCGCCATCGCCATAGACCAGCACGCTACCTGGCAATGGGGCTGTATAAACCCGATACGAAACGCCCTTGCCGACGCGATAGAGGGTGTCGGCGCAAGCGAACACATTGCCAGCTACGAGCGTGGTTGCCAATGATGCGAGAAATACGTAACGAATCTTCATGAAGCGATACCTCGATGCACAAACTTTGGCCGACTGGGTTAAGTAAGTAGCATACAGCTTGAGTAATGGCAATTTGAGCGGCCATAAGTTATTGATTTAATACCCTCTGGTCGGCAATTCGATGGAGCTGATTTGTGAGCGCTTTCTACAAGTACCGAGCAGGACTCACTTTTGTTGGGGGCACTGTCGCGGGCATGGTCATGACCTGGGCGATGGTACAGCTGAGCGGTTATGCACTGATCAGCCAGCAAAACCTTGATGGACAATTGCAGCTGATTGCCAAACTGCAACAAGAAAACTATGAGTTGACCGACGACCTGTTTGTCTACAAGGGACCGAACATTGTGTTCGACACGTCCGACCTGCCGTACAAGAATGACGCCGATGCCCCAGGCACCGTTGCGTCTGCAAGGCAACAAGCGCTCAACGATGAAAAATTCCTGATGGTCACGTTTGGCGCCAACTGGTGCCTTGATTGCCGTACCCTTTACCACCATCTCCGCAGCCCCGAGGTTCGAACATTCACGACCGACACTTTCGACTTTGTCAACGTTGACATCGGCAAATTCAACACCAACGTAGACCTCGCAACAGACCTGGGCGTCGATCTGCAGCGTGGCATTCCTGTTGCTATAGTTTTTGGCCCCGACGGAGATGTCATCGGCACCACCAACGCAGGACAACTCGAGCCCGCGAGATTCTACACGTCAAAGCAAATCCTGAAGTTCGTCAGGGATATCGTCGAAAAATCAGTAATAGCGGCACCCGATTCCGTGCGATAGCAGAAGACAGGCCTGCGAGACATGACGGCCTATCGGCGGCTCCGACGCCGATGCAGCGAATCTGCCGTTGATCTACACCGGGGCAGCAAGCAGCGCCTGCAGCTGGTCTGGCTCGACCGGTGTTTGCACTGGACGAAATCGAACCGAGCCTGGAACGGCTGGTGGATTTGTATAAAGAGTCAAAAAGCTGAGGCGCCGGTGCTGCAGCGGCGAATGCTGTCACGCTGAATGATTATGTAACGTAAGAACAAGAACAATGATGTTGACGCGTGCCTCATCACCTGGCCGGTCGGTACCTTATATAGGCAATCTGCGGCCAATTCGGCTGGTGACCCACAATGACCACACCTGTCCCTTGATCGCTGGCGGTTGAAATCGTTAGTTGTACATTACAAGAAACGCGGCGTGTCGACTCGATATTCAGAAGAACAAATGAGTTGGCAGCACGCTCGATCAGAGGGAAAAAAATGAAAAGGAAACTAGCACGAGTGTTACAGGGCGCGTCTGCATGTGCCGTCCTTGCCTGCACCGTCGCCCATGCCGACATTGGAGACGAGGTCTCGGAGTACGAACGGCTCGAAGATGGACAGGAATTCGCCGTCTCCATCTACGAACTGCTGCGGCGTGGCGAGGCCGCATTCGATGCCATGTGGACCACCCAGGAGGGCGGCGGCCGCCCGCTGACGAAGGGTACCGGCGGAGCCGTATCCGATCCATCGAGTCCGTTGATATTCCCCAACAATTTCAATCGCATATCGGCGCAGGATTCCAACGGCTGTGCAGGTTGCCACAACGCCCCGTTCGGCCTGTCCGGCGGTGGCGGTGATTTCGTCACTGGCGTGTTCGTGGCCGCGCAGCGATTCGATCATGCGACATTTGACCACAACGACTTTACGCCCGGTCGTGGCGCGATGGATGAGTCGGGACGCTTCGTGACGCTACAGAACATCGGTAACTACCGGGCTACGCTCGGGATGTTCGGCTCAGGATTCATCGAAATGCTGGCTCGCCAGATGACGACCGATCTGCGCAATATCCGCGACGCGACGCCACCCGGCGGCTCGAGCCCGCTCTACACGAAAGGCGTTTCTTTCGGCACGATCAGCCGTGATCCCGGCGGCAACTGGGACGTTTCGCAAGTCGACGGCCTTCCGCCGCAGAGCCTGACCTCGAGCGGGCCATCGGACCCACCGAGCATGATCATCCACCCGTTCCATCAATCGGGAAGCGTGGTGTCCTTGCGGCAATTCACCAACAACGCGTTTAACCACCATCACGGGATGCAATCGACAGAGCGTTTTGGTGAAGGAGTCGACGCTGACGGTGACGGATTCGTCAACGAACTGACGCGGGCTGATATCACCGCTGTCTCCGTGTTCCAGGCAGCATTGCCCGTACCGCAGCAGGTTGCGCCCAAGGATCGCCACGTGCGCAAGGCCATCAAAAAAGGCGAGCGTTTGTTTGAGTCGATCGGTTGTGCCGACTGCCACGTTCCGGCGTTACCGCTGACCGACGAAGGCTGGATATATACCGAACCGAACCCTTACAACCCACCGGGGAACCTGCAGGTCGGCGAAGCGGAAACTTTCGCGGTCGATCTGACCGACCCGCGACTGCCGGGCAAGCGGCCACAACCGAAAAACGGCGTTGTCTGGGTACGTGCGTTCACGGATCTGAAGCTGCACGATATCACGTCCGGACCGGGCGACCCGGGCGAAGAGGCAATCAATATCAATCATCCCGGCGGCTCTGACGGGTTCTTCGCGGGCAACCGCGAGTTCCTGACCAAGAAACTCTGGGGCGCAGCGAACGAGCGGCCGTATTTCCATCACGGCAAGTTCACGACGCTGCGTTCGGCAACACTCGCGCACGACGGCGACGCTGTCGCGTCGCGCCAGGAGTTCCAGTCACTCAGCGAGCGGGAGCAAGACATGATTGTCGAGTTCCTGAAGTCGCTGCAGGTCGTCGCTCCACGTAACTAACCGCAGCACCCACCGGAAAGAGAAGCCCTGCCCCGTCAGACGGAGCAGGGTTTTTTTCGTTGCGAAACGCCCAAACCAAAAATCGGACGTTGCCGGATCCCGGGCCTAGCCGATGATGCGCAAGTGCGAATGCAAATGAGAACGGTTTACGACGACGACCGATCCGCTGCCAGGACATACAAAAAAGAATGCTTTCTTTTTTCGATTCGTCGAACAAAAATGAAGTTCTGCTATCAATGGGAATTCATGCGTTGTTGATCGAGTACCTGGAAGTTATCGGCGCCGGATTCGGACGCACCGGAACCACGTCGCTGCAAGCAGCGCTGGAAATCCTGGGCTACGTAAAGTGTTATCACATGTCCGACGTCTATCGCGCTGGCGAGGGAGAAAAGTGGCTGCGCAAGGCCAGCGGTGAAAACGTGTCCTGGGACGAACTGCTGAACGGCGTGAGTGCCGCGATCGATTGGCCGGTTGCGTCGTACTACAAGGAACTCGTTGAACTCAATCCGCAAGCCAAGGTTCTGTTGACGGTCCGCGATGAGGATTCGTGGTACCGCAGCCTGCAGGCGACGCTCTACTCCTACTACAAGCTGATCCCCAGATGGCGCCAGTGGCTCAGCCCGAAATTGAGAAACCGCATCACCCTGCAGGAAGTCCTTGTCTGGAACGGCGTCTTCAACGGGCGCGTTGAGGATGCAGAGTACGCGAAGAAAATATATCGCGATCACAACGAGGAAGTGAAACGTACCGTCCCCGCCGACAGGCTACTTGTTGTTGACCTGACAAAAGGATGGGAACCGATTTGCGAGTTTCTGGGAAAACCAATTCCGAAAGACACGCCATTCCCGCACATCAATACTGCGGATAGAACGCAGCATAAATTTCGCAAGCTCAGACTTCAGAAATACGCACCCTATGTCCTGCTGCTGGCACTCGTGGTGTTTGTCATATTCTTTATTTGATCTGGCGACCAGGTCTGGCAGGCACACGCTTTCTCTCGGAAAATGTTTTACATAATTGCAATAAGCGATCACATTTTTGCCTGTGGCCGCGATATTACGTTTCGCTTTTGACAGCCGCCGGCGCATCGATTACTAAGATAGTTCCAAAGTTCCGATAATATGGGCGCGGAGTGCGCGCCTTATAACAACAAATGGAATTGGCGGTGCACAAACACAATAAGAATATGTGGGCCTTTCTTGGCCTGCTGCTGCTCTCATTCAACACGTCCTATGCGGTTGTTGTCGAAGACGCGTCATCGTCGACGAGCGCGGCGAACGCTCAGACCCTGAGCTGGACTCACACGACCGGGTCGGCATCGGAGCGACTGCTCATCGTCAGTGTATCGCTGGTTGGCGGGACCAATTCCGTGTCGTCGGTTACTTATGGGGGCACCGACCTGGCTCAGTGGGCAACCGAGTCGTCTGCGTTTCCGGTCCATGCCGATATCTGGTATCTCGTGGCGCCGCCGACTGGTGACGCGACTGTCGAAGTGACACTGGCAAACTCCGGCTTTTCGGTCGTCGGCGCAACGACATGGAGCGGCGTCGACCAGACAGACCCGCTCGGCCCGGCGTCCGTTGCAAACGGCACCGGGGCAACGGCATCAGTCAATGTCGCAAGCGCTGCCGATAATATTGTATTCGACGTCCTGACCTGGGCAGGCGCCGGGGCAACCGCTGCTGCCGGCAGCACGCAGACCGAATACTGGAACGACGGCGTCCTCGTACGCAACGGCGGTTCCGTATACGGCAGTAGTTCCAGCGAGCCCGGCGTTGCCGACGTCGAGATGTCGTGGGACATGTCCAACCAGTTCACCTACGCACTGGTTGCGGCGGACATCCAGTCAGCATCGACGATACCCGACGTTACGCCACCCACAGTGGACATCA
Source organism: Gammaproteobacteria bacterium (assembly GCA_018677555.1). Classification (GTDB taxonomy): domain Bacteria; phylum Pseudomonadota; class Gammaproteobacteria; order Steroidobacterales; family Woeseiaceae; genus JAHHOT01. The sequence continues at coordinate 7,118 of JAHHOT010000087.1, forward strand.
CTGCCCCGACAGAGGGTGCAATCGTTTCCGGGACGATCGCCATCGATGCCGATGCATCCGACGACGTCGGCGTCATTGGCGTTCAATTTCAGCTTGATGGGGTCGACCTCGAGGCCGAGGATACAACGGCCCCCTATTCCATAAACTGGGACACGAGCACAAGCGCCGATGGCAGCTATGAGCTCACGGCGATTGCCCGCGACGGTGCCGACAATCAGACGACGTCGACAATCATCAACGTAACCGTTGAGAACGCCGTAGTCGACGTAACGCCACCGACGGTCGACATCACGTCGCCGGCCGACCTCGACACGGTTTCCGGCACGGTCACCATCGATGCCGATGCATCCGACGACGTCGGCGTCGTCGGCGTACAGTTCCAGCTGGACGGTGTCGACCTCGGGGCCGAAGACACTACCGCACCCTACTCCGTGGACTGGGATACCACGCTCGAAGCCGACGGCGATTTCGCACTCACCGCAATTGCACGGGATGCCGCCGACAACCAGACGACCTCGGCCACGATCACTGTGTCAGTTGACAACAGCGTCGCGGGCGGCGGCATTTCGCACGATGCCTCTTCATCGTCCAGCGCCGCAAATAGCTCGACCTACAGCTGGACCCACACGACCGGATCGGGCGCTGACCGGCTGCTGATCGTGGGTGTCTCGCTGGTCAGCGGCAGCAACTCTGTTTCCAACGTCACCTACGGTGGAACGTCGCTGACGCAGTGGGCCACCGAATCGTCCGCGTTCCCGGTCACCGCAGAGATGTGGTATATGATTGCGCCGCCCGCCGGCGCCGCGACGGTCGAAGTAACGCTCGCCAATTCGGGATTCAGCGCGGCCGGTGCGGCAAGCTTTGACGGGGTCGACCAGACGGCCCCGCTCGGTACAGCGGTTGCTGCAAACGGCAGCGGTGCCGCCGCCTCGGTGAACGTCGCCAGCAGCGCCGGAAACTTCGTTTTCGACGTTCTTTCCTGGGCCGCGATCGACGGGACAGCGACGGCCGGTACCTCGCAGACCGAGTATTTTAACGACGGCGTGCTCGTGCGAAACGGCGGTTCTATTTATGCATCGAGCTCAAGTGAGCCTGGCGCGGCCGACGTCGAAATGTCATGGACGCTGACCAGCCAGCTCACCTATGCGATCGTCGCCGCGGAGATCATAGCGGCGACCGGCGGCGGTGGCGACGTAACGCCGCCAACCTCGGACATCACGTCTCCGGCAAACCTGGACGTTGTCTCCGGCACCGTTAACGTCGATGCGGACGCGACAGATGACACCGGCGTTGTGGGCGTGCAATTCCAGCTCGACGGCGCCAACCTGGGTGCAGAGGACCTGACGTCCCCCTATTCGGTCAGCTGGGATACGACCACCGCCGCCGATGGCGACTACGCACTGACTGCGGTTGCACGCGACGCGGCGAACAATCAGACAACGTCTGCCGCGATCACCGTTACGGTGGACAACAGCGCTGCCGGCACACCGCCGACGGTCACGATCACCGATCCTGCTGACGGCACATCCGTGACCGATGGAACCTCAATTACCTTCGTGGGCACTGCGGATGACGCGGAGGATGGTTCTCTCGACGACAGTATCAACTGGTCTTCCGACATCGACGGCGACCTCGGAACGGCAAGCACGGTAGACGCCACGCTGTCTGTCGGAACTCATACGGTCACCGCATCGGTAACCGACAGCGACAGCGATACCGGCACCGACACGATAACGGTGACGGTGAACGCCATCGGGGGCGGATCGGGCCCCAACATCCTCCTGATCGTATCGGACGACATGGGCGCCGATACGTCGGAGCTGTTTCCCGAACTCGCGGGTAACAACGGGCAGGCACCGACGCCGCGACTCAGCCAGCTCGCTGCGGAAGGCATCGTCTTCGACAATGCCTGGGCAAGCCCGCAGTGCTCGCCAACGCGCGCGACCATCGCCAGTGGTCTCTATGGTCACAATACCGGCGTACTGACGGCAGGCGACAATCTGGGTGGCACCACGACCTCCATCTGGGAGTACCTGGCAAGCGACAGCCCGGACAACTATGCGATGGCAGTGTTCGGCAAGTGGCATATCGGCGACTCGATCGGCCATGTAACGAACGACACCGGAGTACCGACATACATGGGCTTCCTCGATGGCTTCATCGACGACTTCTACAACTGGTCGTACATCGATGAAACCGGCGCGACGACGCAGACGGCAACGTATTCGACCACGGCCATTACCGATTTCGCGATCGACTTCATCACGGACCACGAAAACTCGGCCAACGCAGACGACCCGTGGTTCGTTTACGTGCCCTACGCGGCGCCACACGGCACCAGCGCGAACGATGGCTTCCAGGTGCCGCCCGCAGGCTTGTTCACCGTGGACGTCGGCGGCCGGCCGGCAGGAGATCCGACCATCTACAACGGGGAGATATCGGTCTACCAGGCAATGATCGAAGCGATGGATACTGAAATCGGGCGAATGCTGGACGAGATTGAGTTGCTTGGAGAACTCGACGACACGATTGTGATCTTCCTCGGCGACAACGGCACTCCGGCGCCGATACAGGACGCCAACGTCGGCAATCGAGGAACCAAGTCGACGGTGTTCGAGGGCGGCGTCCACGTGCCGATGATCATTTCCGGCGCGGGCGTAACCCGCATCGACGCGCGCGAGGAACACGTCGTAACTTCGACCGACATATACGCGACGATTGCAGAGCTGGCAGGTATCGCGGTGAGCGAAATCAACAACAGCTTCAGCCTCGTGCCCTTATTCACCGACGGCAACACAACGAGCGGCAGGCAATTCTCCTTCAGCGAGATTTGCGGCGGTGCATACGCAATCCGCGACGATCGCTACAAGGTCATGTTCGATGACGATACCGGCGGCTTCCAGATGTACGATCTGCAGACCGACCCGGAGGAGCAGAATAACCTGTACGGCGATGCCAGCGTCGCCGCGGAACAGGCGGTACTGGAAGCCGAACTGGAGATACTGGAGCAGAACGCCACCTCCGGCGGTTGCTTCCAGTAGCGGCAGCCAGATTCCGCACAGCGCCGGATCCGGGTTAGGATAAGCACATGGCTGGAATCATTGTCAGAACGCTGATCATCGCGCTTGGCCTGGGCCTCGCCAAGGCAATTGTGCCCGGCGTGCAGATCGATGGCGCTTTTACGCTATTCGTTGCAGCGTTGTTGCTCGGCCTCGTCAACGCCATCATCCGGCCCCTCGCCATTCTGCTGACGCTGCCAATCACGATTATTACACTGGGCCTGTTTCTGCTGGTGATCAATGCGGGGATGCTCGGCCTGGTAGCCGCCATGCTGGATGACTTCAACGTGTCGGGTTTCTGGTCTGCGTTGTTCGGCGCCATCATCGTCAGCATCACCAGCACGCTGGCGTCCTGGTACATTGGGCCGAACGGTCGTTACCAGGTCCTGATCGTCGACCGCCGCTAGAAAAGCCGGGTGTTTGCTACCCCGCGCGCGATAACGACCTGTTCGCCGGCTGTTCAGTATTTCTCCGGTTCGAGGCCCGTCAACTCAAGCGGGTCCAGAATCTCCCGAATTTGCTGCTCGGTCAGGATCTGCCGCTCGCGCACAATCTCGAGGATTCCCTTGTCGGTACGGTACGCTTCGGCCGCGAGCTCCGTTGCACGGTCGTAACCGATGATGGGATTTAACGCGGTCACTATTCCGACGGTCTGCTCGATGTGCCTTTGCAGCGTGTCTTCATTGACGCTGATCCCGTCGATACAACGCACTCGAAAGGTGCGCATTGTATTCGTCAATAGCGTCTGCGATTCCAGAATCGCAAGCATCACCAGGGGTTCATAAGCGTTCAACTGCAGCTGGCCGTTCTGCGCCGCCAGCGTTACTGCGACGTCGTTGGCGATTACCCGGAAGGCCACCAGATTCACCAGTTCCGGAATTACGGGATTCACCTTACCCGGCATGATCGATGAACCGGGCTGCATCGCCGGCAAATTAATGTCGCCGAGACCCGCGCGCGGCCCGGATGACAGCAAAATCAGGTCTCCCGCAATCTTCGACAACTTGATCGCAATTCCACGCAATGCCGCCGACGCAGCAACGAAAGCATGCTGATCCCAGGTCGCGGCAAACAGGTCGTCCGCCATCACAAATTCATAGCCCGTGAGAGCAGACAGATGCTCAACGACTTTTTCGGCGTATCCATCAGGGGCATTGATACCCGTGCCGATGGCCGTGGCTCCCATGCCTGAAAAGCGCAACGGCTTCCCGGCATCGCGCATGAACGAGATTTCGCTGCGAAGTGCTGCAGCAAACGCGTGAAATTCCTGCCCTACGGTCATCGGCACGGCATCCTGCATCTCCGTTCGCCCGATCTTCAGCACCTCAAGGAACTCGCTGGCCTTGGCGTCAATTGCATCCGCCAGCATTTCCGCTTCCGCGGTCAGGGCCTCGTTCTTTCGGCGAATCGCCACCTTTAATGCTGTTGGATAGGTATCGTTGGTGGACTGCGACATGTTCAGGTGATCGTGCGGCTCGATCTTTTGGTATTGCCCCAATTCATGCCCCCCAAGCTCAAGGGCGATATTCGCCATCACCTCGTTGACATTCATGTTGGTCGAAGTACCTGCGCCACCCTGGTAAGGATCGACGCTGAACTGCTCGTGATACTTACCGTCGAGGATCGCGTTACCCGCGAGAACAATCGCGTCGCGCGTAGCCGGCTCCATTTTGCCAACGTCCGTATTTGCCATAGCGGCCGCCATTTTCACCAGCGCCCAGGCATTGACGAATTCCGGATACTCCGCCAGCTTACGGCCCGAAATCTGGAAATTTTCCATCGCCCGCGCTGTCTGAATTCCGTAGTAAGCGTTGGCCGGTAGTTCTTTCTCACCGAGAAGGTCGCGCTCAATACGCGTAGCGCCATGCTGCGCAGTGACCGTTGCCGATGCCAACAGTGAGATTAACGCGCAGACTGACGCCAATTTGTAGTTTGTTGCCATTTCTTCCCCCAGGCATTTCTCCGAGCAGTAAAAAGGCATTTAGAATGCGATTAGTATGCCCAAGTGGAGGCCAGCATTACATGAACACGGGCGGTCGGAATATACCTATTTCCTCCGTTACGAGAGTGCCGCAAAATGTTTATGGCGTCGCAAACTCGCTCGCAACGATGTACGCGAAACAAGCATGGATCTGTGTAGTGGCGACTGACTTTTATTGGTGTTCGGCGCCACGCTCGGCGCGCGCGAAAAGTCCTGTGACCGGACGGAGACGGTCTAGTCCGGCTTGATCAGCCAGGCGCGCGCTTCATTTTCAGTGTCGAAGACCCGGCCTGGCAGCCCGCGGTTCGACAATACGCGAGCCGTGAATCGCGTCGTGTCAGCCGCGACGGGATTGAGCTCGACCCACGCGATGCGGTAATGGTCGTCGATGCCGAGTCCGTTGAACAGCTCGGCGTGATCGAATGCATCGATTGTATGCAACGGTTTTCCTGAATCGAATATGCACAACACGGCGAAACAGTGGCAGTCAAGACAGACTTTGACGATCTCTGCCCACACTTCTGCAGCGTGCTTGATATTCTTCTGACCGGACGAATGAGACCTGACATGGTCCCCTTCGAACGTGACCGCAAATCTGTGCGCCATGACATCGGTTGTTTAATGCTCGATGGCGGTATTGCATCACGATGTCACACGATGTGACCGTTACTGCTTAATGCACGCCGTAGTTACGATCGTGAACGCGGTCACATAATCATCACGTTAAAACAAGCGTTACGCGGCCGCCCGCAGAATATTGAACGGAGCCAGCTCCGGAAGTCGGCAGTCCTCGAGACGCACGAGGCCCGTGTAAACGAGCGCATGCTGCCCGGAACAGGAGGCGTGACTCACCATGTCCGTCAGTACCATCCACGCCGAAAATGGCTCGAAACGAAACATCTGATGATCGTCCATGCGGGCCTGGAACTCCGGCGTGTCCTTCATGTAATTGTGAAACTTGCGCATTACCCGGTCGTACGGACTGCTATCCAGAACAGTCGCCAGCGGCAGGCCTATGTGCGCGAGGCCGTTGAGCAACGACGTGCGCATCTTACCCAACGGACCGCGCTCGAGCGTTGGCGTCAAGCTCTCGTACAAACCCGCGTCCCTGCCGTATTTTTCGAACAGGTCCGGAAATGCCCCTTTGCTGGCCCAGACCCGGTCCTTCTCCGGGTTCACGTTGACGAAAAAACGCAGAATCCTGTCGCCATTGGTAGCGCCGTATGCGCCAGCATCGACATGGACCAGTTCGTTGCTGGCGTGCGGCTTGAGATTACGGCCTTGTTCCTCCAGCGGCCGAAAACTGCAGGTACCTGCCTTGATGTTGCTCGCCAGGGTCGGCATGACTTTCCTGAGAAAGGCCGTAATCCGGTTGCGGTGAGCTGACAACACGTCGTAAGCGAGATCCTTGATCCTGGAGTCATCGTCCAGACCGGTAACTTTGTCGGCTTCCGGGTGGTAACTGACATTTTTTCGCTTGAGCTGCCGTGGAAGCTCCGTGCGCAGCGTCTCGAGCGCGTCGTTTCCCGGCAGTTCGATCGGACAAGGCATGAATTTGATGATATTGCCCTTTTCCAGCGCGTCGCCGATTTCGTCCGGCGCCGCTGCCGCCAAGCTGTCTTCATCGTATACCTGCAGCATTTCTCGCTCCCCGATTCGTGGTTTGGTCGAGGCAATGGCCCATGTCGAATGCGGCCGTCACTCCTGGCTCTTCCTGATGAACATCCGTATTTTCGACATGAATGAATCCTGTTTGTATCGCCCTTTTGCAACATGCCGGATCTGGCAGGCGCCGGGCACCTCCAGTGCCGTCCCCTGGGTGCCAATAATCCAGCGGAACGCGCGATCTTCATAGGTCTTGCGCCAGCGCTGGGATGGCTTCTGATAGAGACCGAGGTCCTCGCAGTAACCGCAGGCGCGAGCCACGTCGCCGTGCATGATCTGGTATGGCCCCTTCGCCTTGCTGCGGGGGCCGCCATACGGCGTGAAGTCCTCGAGCGGGATCTCGAGAAGGGCAGGACCTTCGCGCCCTTTATGCAGCACCTCCGCATCCTCTTCCATCAGCGCAGTGCCCAGTCCTATTCGCGGAAATGTCAGAACGTCGTCCCGCCCCTGCAACTCGTCCGCCAGGCCTTCAAGGCATCCTTCGTGAAAAATGATGTCGCAGTCGGTAAACCAGATCCAGTCTGCCTTCGTTTCCTTTGCCGCAATGTTGCGGCCAATGCTGCGTCGAAAGAGCTTCTCTTTCGGCAACTCGCGCCAGTTCCAGGCAACGCCGGGTACGTCAAATTTTTCGAAGTAGCGCAGGACACGCGTGACGTTTTCGTCGTCGGCAGCATGGAATACCGTCATTGTGACCGTCAGCTTGTCGGTGCGGTACTTGATCAGCGAACTCAACTGATAGGTCAGGAAGTGTCCGTAGCGCCAGCAGTGGCAAACGATCTCGAGGTCCAGTTTGCCCGTGCGTCTCGCTTTCTCGACCTTCGCGGGGTCCGTCTTGCGAAACCACGACGCCGGCAAGAAACCGCTTGCGGCAAACCGGTAAAAAAGCCCGGCGATACCGTCACTTAGACCTGACATGGTGGATTCCCGCGCCGCTTGATTGCGCGCAACATACTGATATTTAGAGTAATTATGCGCGGCAGTATAATGCTTCGGCCGCTATAGCGCCAGCGGCATGGGCCATGAAGTCACCAGGGCATGGCACTTCCGTCGAATGCGTAAAAGCCACCGGAGGACGCTGCATCCAATTCGGCAAATCGCTCGCGCAACGCGGCGACCGCCACGTCGACGTCGAGCGCCATCGATTTGAATGCCTCGGGCAACTCATAGGACGCGGTACGCTCGACGCGAACGAGCCCCGGGTGATAGACGGCAACTGACACGCCGTCCTTTGCCGTACTTGCAGCGAGCTGCATGAACGACATGTTCAGCGCCGCCTTGCTCATGTTGTACCAGTAGCGTTTGACGATCGGTATGTTCTCTTCGATACCACGGCGCACCATCGCAAACGAGCCAGCCGCGGAACTGATCGCGACGATTTTTTTCTGCTTGCTTGCGGCCACGTTCGGAAAAAACGCCTGCGAGACACGCAGCGGACCCGCGGTGTTGACCGCCATGAACTGCTCGAACAGTTCGAAGTCGAAACTGCCGAAATGCTGACGCTCGTCGTCGAAGGTGCCAACGATACCGGCATTGTTGATCAGTATGTCAATCGGCACATCCTCGAGGTTTCTCGCGGCTGCGGCAATCATCGCGGGATCGGTAACGTCGATACGTTCGACGCGAACGTTGTCGTACTGTTGCTGCAATTCGGCAAGTGAATCCGGAGTCGACCGCCGACGGTGCGTCGCGATCACATCCCAGCCGTCGGCCGCGTATTGCCGGGCGAATTCCAGGCCGATGCCGGAATTCGCGCCCGTGATCAGCACCGAGTCGGCGCTGGCCGGCGCGCATGCGACGATCAGGACGAATAAAATTCCAAAGGAAGTGTTGTAACGCATATGACCTGCTCCAGACACAATTAATTGCGCGTCACCCGGACGACCTTTCCCGGCTGTCCTTCCAGGGCGAGATAGACAGCACCGTCCGGGCCAACGCGAACATCACGTACACGTGCTCCCAATTCGCTGAACAGCGACTCCTCTTCGACCGAGTCCGTATTTGCCGCAACGCGGCGCACTTCGCGATCGACCAGTGCGCCGACAAGCAGGCTACCCCGCCACTCCGGGAACATATCGCCCTCGTAGACCGCCAATCCGGACGGGGCTATCGACGGATCCCAGTAATGCAGCGGTTGTTCCATCCCTGCCCACTCGTGAAAGGGCGATACATACGCGCCGTTGTAGTCGACGCCATAGGTGATCGCCGGCCAGCCATAGTTGGCACCGCGCCGGACGACGTTGACTTCGTCGCCCCCGCGCGGGCCGTGCTCATGCAGGAAAACCGTGCCATCGGTGCTGATCGCCAGGCCCTGCGGGTTGCGATGACCGTAGCTCCAGACGAATGGCGATTCCGCGAACGGATTGTCCGCTGGCGGCGTCCCGTCATCGTTGATACGGATGACCTTTCCCAGCCCGCTGCCGATGTCCTGCGCGGCCTCGCGGTAGTCGAACCCGTCGCCGGTGGTAATCAACAGCGTGCCGTCCGGCATGAATGCCATGCGCGCGCCGTAGTGCACCGGCGTGTCCTTGCGCGGCGATACGCGGTAGATCACTTCCAGGTTTTCGAGAGCAGCGCTGGTAAGCAGCGCGCGCGCGACCGCGGTGCCGTTATCGTCAGCCGTACCTTCTGCATAGGACAGGTAAATCCTGCGATTGCGTTCGAACTGCGGATGCAAAACAACGTCGTGCAGACCGCCCTGCCCCGCGAAGAATACCGGCGGCACACCGCGAACGGGCTCACCGATAACGCCGTCATGGGTTACCCGCCGCAATTGCCCCTTCCGCTCGGTGACCAGCAGGTCGCCGCCAGGAAGGAACGCGACGCTCCATGGACCGTCGAGGCCTTCTGCAACAGTCTCGAACTGATAATCTGCGGCCAGGGCCCGTGCCGACCAAACGGCGGCTACGAGCAATACGGCGATAAACCTGCGCATTGTAGCTCCGGCGATGGACTGGGCTGGTATGCTGCAACAAACGTTGCCGACGCCCTACCGTGGAAGAGCATACATGATTCGACGGATACTGACTTTCCTTGGCGCTGCGCTCGTGACCTACGTGCTTGCCGCGCTGTTGGCGAGCAACTCTGCTCTAGACAGCATCGTCGCGCTCGGCTTGCCGATCAGCCTTGGCCAGAGACTATCAGCCAATGTGCACGACCTGCTTGGAATGGCGACATCATTTCTGCCGCTAGTGGTGATTGCATTACTCATTGCATTCCTGGTCGCGTCATTGGCCGCCCGCCGACTGCCGGGGCTCCGCTTGCCGCTGTTTGCGTTGGCCGGTGCGGTAGCCATCGTCGGCATACACGTAACGCTGAAACTGACCTTCGACATCACGCCGATCGCTGCAGCCCGAACCGCAGGCGGCTTGCTGATGCAGGGCGCTGCCGGTGCCGTCGGCGCTTACCTGTTTGCGCGCCTGCAGCCGCCGGGCGTCGCGCGAAGCCCTGATGCATCCTGACAGCCAGAATCTGAAAGCCGCAATGCCGGTCATCATCAGCGGGTGCCTGCTGCTCATGCTGTCTTTCGGCTATCGCGCCGGCTTCGGCCTGTTCATGCAGCCGATGTCCGACGCCCGGGGCTGGGGCCGCGATGTGCTGTCTCGCCAGTGTTCTGACGTTCAGCGCAATGATGGGCTTTCTTTGGCTGGCAACAGTGCCGCCAACGTCCGGCCTGGTCGCCGTGTTTTTCGGTACGCGCTACATGACCTTTCTCTACGGCGTGGTTTTTCTGAGCCACCAGCTGGGCAGTTTCAGCGGCATCTGGCTCGGCGGCTGGTTTTACGAAACGACGGGAAGCTACGACGGAATCTGGATCGCCGGAATCGTGCTAGGCTTGCTCGCCGCCGGGCTTCACTGGCCCATTAACGAGCGCAGTCACGTCGAACTGTTGCGGACGGGCTGACGATAAGGAGACGCGAAATGGATAAAGACCTGTTCGAGCGGGGACTCGCAACCCGCAAAGCGACCCTGGGCGAAGAATATGTGCGCGAGAACCTGGAGACCGCCGACGAGTTTTCGCGACCGTTTCAGGAAGCATTGACGGCGTGGGCCTGGGGTTTTGGCTGGAGTGACGACACGATAGACCCGAAAACACGCTCAATGATGAACCTGACCATGCTTGCCGGGCTGGGTAAAGTCGACGAATTCGAAATACATTGTCGGGGCGCGCTGACCAACGGTGTTTCCAAGAACGAAATTCGCTCTATCCTGCACATTATCGGAATCTATTGCGGCATGCCCCAGGCACTGCAGTGCTTCAGGGCGGCGCGCAAGGTTCTGACGGAAGAAGGCCTGCTGTAGTTCCCGCTAGTCACTGAGAAGCTGCATCGAACTGCTCATCTCGATGACAGCCGATACGATGATCAGGTAGCCGAGGAGAACGGCCAGCGATTTCATTGCGGACTTGAACCACCCGGACCGGTAAACCTCGCGCACGGCGATGGTGAAATAGCCGAGAAACGCCAGCAACAACACAATCTGCACGATCATCACGCCCGCGTTTTCATTTGCCATTCGCTCCATCGGCAGGATTGCCGCGATTGCCAGGTACGCAACACTGTGCAGGTGCAATGAGAAGATTACGTGATCGAAGTACAGGCGACGATACTCCACGATCTTGAGCAGCAATGCGAACAGCGGCAGCAACAGGAACATCAGGCGCGGCAATTCGTTGGCCATGAACTGTGCCTGGTTTGCCGCGAAATCACCCGGGTTCTGGCCCGGATCGAGCAACACACCGCGACCCGCAGCCCAGGCCGCGACCACGAAGAACAATACGCTGATCACAAGGTACAGGCGTAACGGCGGCGTATAACGGCGTCGGCGCCCTCGCAAATATTCGTTTGTAAGAAATCCCGGCCGTGTCAGCAGCGCTCGTATCGAGCGAAACGCGCGGCCATCGACGTCAAACGTCTCTTTGACGACCTCGCCTGCGAGCTGGCGAAGTGGACGCTCGAGATCGACGTCTTTCTGCCCACAGTTCGAACAAAACGCGCCGGCGAGCTCAGCATGACAGTTAGGGCAGTGGATCATCGAATTGGTTTGCGGACAGCGTGCTGCGCCTGAGCCAGATCAGCTATATAGCGTTCCGCTTTTCGCGTCGCCTACTCCGGGATGGTATTGAGCTCGAACATTGCGACCAGCATCGGCGATGGCCGAACCCCGGTGCGGCCAATCCACCGGTTGTAGATCTGTACGTGCTGGCCGCTTCTGTATAGCTGCGATATCGCCCGGTTTGCAATCAGCCGAAATTCCGCTTCGTTTCGCCTGATGACGAACCCGTAAGGCTCGTAGGAAAACGTTTCATCGACCAGCGCATAACGTTTCGGTTCCAGCGCCTCGATAACCTGCCCTATCAGGACGATCTGGTCGGATGCAAATGCGTCGACACGGCCATTCGTCAGCTGCTGCATGGCAGCCGTACGATTATCAAGCAGCACGACCTCCGCATCGATCAGGTTTTCCTCGAGGTAGGCGCGCAGCTGGTCTACCGTCGTCGTCCCCTTTTCTACGGCGACTTTTTTTCCTGCCAGGTCCGACAGCACCTGGATGTTACTGTCGGCCAACGAAAGGATACTGCCGCCGGTCACGAACGTCGGAATCGTAAAGTCCACTTTGGCCATTCGCGAAAGCGTAATGGTGGTCGAACCGCACTCGATGTCAATCAGTCCGTTCTGCACTGCGGTGATTCGGTCTGCCGACTTGACCCTGACAAACTTCGCCTTGATGTCGTCACGGCCAAGATGCGCTTTTACGGCGGCGGCAATTCGGCGGCAGAAATCCACGGAATAACCGGCTGGTTCACCATTCGCATTTTCGTAGGACAGGGGGCTGGCATCGGTACGATACCCGATGACGAATTCTCCGGATTTCGCAATCTTCTGCAGCGTCGTCTCAGCCTGTGCCGCAACGCCGAGCAGTAGCACCACCAATCCGACTGAAGTGAATTTCAGCGCGCGTATCGACCTCATTGTGACCCTCCGGCTGCCCACAGGCACAGGGTAGCAGCAAGCCGCATACCGCACTAGGCGGAAATCCCGGTTGCAATGGCGCGCACAGATACCTTCACCGGAGCGACATCAATCGCCCAGTGCTACAGCATCACTCCGTTCGTTGACTGCGGCCGTTTGATTTAGAAGCGCGCTTTGTTGATTCGGTAGACAATTCTCACGCCGAGAAGTATCACGCCACCGAGGATGCAAATGAATCCGAGCAGCATGAACCACAGCACGTGTGCGTACTCGTAGCCATTCACGACGAGAGTGACAAAGAGCACCCCGACCCCAATCAGAAAAAACGGGACAGCTTCATAGATCGGCTTTGGCAACCACATATTGTTTTTGATTATTGTTAATCGCCAGCCTCCTATTGTCGCAAAAACTTGGCCGAACGATCAAATTCGGGGCACCTGGGGCCGGCCAGACTCAGATTGGCAAAGCCGTTGTATGTTTGACATCCGACAAAACGATGCTCGAATTGACTTCCTGTATTCCGGGTAACCTGGATAATTTTTCGAAGAAAAACCGTTCGTAAGCTTTTATGTCCTCGGTGACGATGCGCAGGAGAAAGTCGACGTTACCCAGAATCAGGTAACAATCCAGCACTTCCGGGTAGCTTTGCACGATCTGGGCAAAATCGGACAGATTCGAGCGGCCGTGCGACGTGAGCTTCACATGCGCAAACACCATGGTGTCGAGGCCCACCTTTTCCCGATCGAGGACAGCCGCCTGATCCTTGATCACGCCCGCATCACGCAGGCGCTGCATGCGTCGCCAGCAGGCCGACTGCGACAACCCGATCTGCTCACCGATCGCCGCTGCGTTGATGCCCGGTCGGGTCTGCAGGAGGCTCAGAATGCGCCGGTCCGTCTGATCCAGGTGCAATTTTTGCATTTTTTATGCTCTTTGATGATCTTAAACGCAATATTCTAGTCACTTTATTGAACTTAACAATGTAAAAAGCAACAACTAACGTGGTTTCACGATATATATTGGTCGTTCAACAATGCACATCGGACCCGCAACATGAGCCTTTTCGATCATCCCGATTACGACGAGCATGAGGAATTGCACTGCTTTCGGGATCCGGCGTCGGGATTGCGCGCCATCATCGCGATTCATTCGACGGCCCTTGGCCCGGCGGCCGGCGGCTGTCGGCGCTGGCAATACGCCAGTAACGACGCGGCCCTGGCCGACGCGTTGCGCCTGTCACGCGGCATGACCTACAAGAACGCGATCGCGGGGCTGCCGCTGGGCGGCGGCAAATCGGTCATCCTCGAGGATCGCGACACCGTCAAGTCGCCGGAGCTGTTTGCAGCATTCGGGCGTGCGGTGGATTCGCTCGGCGGGCGCTACATTACCGCGGAGGACGTTGGCATTACCGTCGACGACATGCGGCTCGTGCGGCGCGAAACGCGCTACGTATCGGGCCTGCCGCAGGATGGGCAAAACGCCGGCGGCGACCCGTCCCCGTGGACGGCACTGGGCGTTTTCCTCGGCATTCTGGCCAGCGCGAAAACGCGGCTGGGCGTCGACAGCCTGGCCGGACTGCGTGTTGCCGTGCAGGGCGTCGGTAACGTCGGTATGCATCTCTGCCGGCTTTTGCACGGCGCCGGCGCACATTTGCGCGTCGCCGACGTCAATCGGCGCAACCTGCAGCGGGTCCGCGACGAGATGCCGGTCAGCGAATCGGCACCAAACGACCTGTTGTTCAGCGACGTCGACATCCTTGCGCCCTGCGCTCTCGGCAATATCCTGAATTCGGAGACGATTCCGCGGATCCGCGCACGCGTGATCGCCGGAGCCGCGAATAACCAGCTTGCCGTGGCAGCGGATGGTGCGCGCATTGCCGATCAGGGCATATTGTACGCGCCGGACTATGTCATCAATGCAGGCGGCATCATCAGTGTGTCCCGCGAGTATTTCGGCAACGGATCCGAGGACAAAGTGCGCGCGGACGTGCACCGTATCCCGGAACGGCTCGTTGCCATATTCGAAGAATCCAGTCGTACGCAGACACCGACCAACGAGGTTGCCGACGCGCTCGCGAGGCGCATCGTTGACGTCGGGGCTGCCGGCAAGCCCGTCGACCAGGTTGCCTGAATCTCTCCCGGATTTGCTGCCTCCTTTTGCGTAAAATACGGCGGCCTGTCAGGCACCGCAGTCAAAACAACAAGGAACCGTACCCCTATGGCAACCAAGTCGCGATTGCATATTCCACGAGCGTCCGCACGACCCGGCGAAAAACCGGACTTCAGCTATCTCGAGCTTTCGCCGGCCGGGAGCGTCGACCGGCCGCCCGTGGATGCACGCACGCGCGACATTGAAAATCTGAGCAGCGATATGGTGCGCGTTCTCGACGAAAACCACGAGGCGGTCGGGCCGTGGAAGCCCGACTTCGATGCGCGGCAGCTGCAGGTCTCATTGCGCTGGATGATGCTCGTTCGGGCATTCGATCGGCGCATGTGGCAAATACAACGCCAGGGCCGAATCTCGTTCTACATGGAGTCCGCCGGCGAAGAAGCGGTGTCAATCGCGCAGGCCGTGGCACTACGGCCAGGCGACATGTGCTTTCCCTCGTACCGCAACCAGGGGCTGTATCTGTACCGCGGCACCAAACTGGTCGACATGATGTGTCAGTGCCTGTCGAACACGCGCGATATGTGCAAAGGCCGGCAAATGCCGATCATGTATCACAATCGCAACGCCAACGTGTTCTCGATTTCCGGCAACCTCTGCACGCAGTACCCGCATGCCGTCGGCTGGGCCATGGCATCCGCACTGAAGGGTGAAGACCACATCGCGGCATCCTGGGTTGGCGACGGCTCAACCGCGGAAGCCGACTTCCACTATGCGCTCACTTTCGCCGCCATTTACCAGGCGCCGGTCATACTGAACGTCGTCAACAACCAGTGGGCGATTTCGACGTTCCAGGGGACGGCGGGCGGCGAGCGGCGGCCGTTCGCGGCACGCGGCCTCGGCCTGGGCATTCCGGGCATACGCGTCGACGGCAATGATTTCCTCGCCGTGTACGCGGTGACCCTGTGGGCAGCCGACCGCGCCAGAAGAGGCGGTGGCCCTACGCTCATTGAACTCGTCACCTATCGTGGCGGCGCGCATTCCACCAGCGACGACCCGAGCAAATATCGCCCCAAGGACGAATGGGCAGAGTTTCCGCTCGGTGACCCGGTCGAACGACTGAAGCTGCACCTGATATCGGAAGGTGCCTGGTCAGAAGAAAAACACGAGGAGTTGGAGAAGGAACTACGGGATGAAGTCCTTGCGGCATGGAAGGAGGCGCAACGCTTCGGGACGATGACGGAAGGACCGTTTCTGGACCCGTCACTCATGTTCGACGATGTCTATGCAGAGATGCCTGCGCATCTCGAAGAACAACGTCGCCAGATGCTGGCAATAGAGGACTGATGCCATGGCACAAATGAACATGATCGAATCGATCCGCTCCGCGATGGACGTCACGATGGGCAGAGACCCGCATGTCGTCGTTCTCGGCGAGGACGTAGGGTATTTCGGCGGTGTCTTCCGCTGTACCGACGGCCTGCAGCGCAAGTATGGCGAGGATCGGGTCATCGACGCGCCGATCGCCGAGGGTGGCATTATCGGAACAGCCATCGGCATGGGCGTGAACGGCCTGCGCCCGGTCGCCGAAATTCAGTTCGCCGACTACATATACCCGGGCTACGACCAGGTCGTCAGTGAACTGGCGCGGCTTCGATATCGCACCTGCGGTGACTTTTTCTCGCCCGTGACCATACGCACGCCCTGCGGCGGCGGCATCCGCGGCGGCCAGACCCACTCGCAAAGCCCGGAAGCGTTGTTCACGCACGTCAGCGGGATAACAACGATCATGCCGTCCAATCCCTACGACGCAAAAGGGCTGCTGATCAGCGCCATTCAGTCGGATGACCCGATCGTCTTCTTCGAGCCCAAGCGCATCTACAACGGGCCATTCGACGGCGATCCGGAAAAGCCGGCCGTATCCTGGTCATCACACGCCAAGGGCGAAGTGCCGGAGGGCTACTACACCGTGCCCATCGGCTCGGCGGAGATCGTCAAGCCAGGCGACGACCTTACGATCATTACCTACGGCACCCTCGTCCACGTCGCACAGGCCTCCGCGGAGCTCACCGGCGTCGACGCCGAGATCGTCGACGTCCGCACGCTCGCGCCGCTCGATATCCCGACGCTTGCGGATTCCGTGCGCAAGACCGGCCGCTGCCTGGTCGCTCACGAGGCAACCCGCTACAGTGGCTTCGGCGCGGAACTGGTCGCCACGATCCAAGAGGAGTGCTTCTACCATCTTGAAGCGCCGATCGAACGCATTGGTGGCTGGGATACGCCCTACCCGCACGCCTTTGAATGGAATTACTTCCCCGGTCAGAAGCGCATCGCTGCTGGAATCCGAAAAGTCATGGAGGCCGAATGAGCGAGTACATCTTCAAATTGCCGGACCTCGGCGAAGGCACGGTCGAATCGGAAATCGCCGAATGGCACGTGGCGGTCGGCGACCAGGTTTCCGAGGAAGACATCATCGGCACGATGATGACCGACAAGGCTGCGGTCGAGCTGTCGTCGCCGGTCAGTGGCCGGGTCGTTTCGCTGGCCGGGGATCCAGGCGACGTTGTCGCGGTAGGCGCGCCATTGGTGGTTTTCGAAACCGATGGGACGGCAGTAGCGGACACGCCGGTGGAGCGTGAGTCGCGCGAGACGACAACCGCCGCCAGGGCAACCGAAGCGCCACCAACCGCGGAAGAATCGCCTGCGCCGCGCAAAAACAGGGTCGCGACGTCACCGGTCGTGCGCCGCCTGGCGCAGGAAGCCGGGGTCGATCTGCGGGAGGTAACGGGCTCGGGGCCTGGCGGGCGTATCAAGCGGTCGGACCTGGAAGAGTTCCTGGAACAGCGCGGCAACGGCGCCGCAAAGAAAACACCGCGCGAGCCCAAAGTGACAGAAATCAAGGTCATCGGGGTGCGACGTATGATCGCCGAGCGGATGAGCACCGCGAAGCGGGAGATACCGCATTTCTCGTACGTCGAGGAAGTCGACATCACGAAGCTCGAAGCATTGCGACAGCACCTCATCGGCAAAAAGGAAGAAAAGGTCACATTGCTGCCGTTTATCGGCCTGGCGCTCGTTCGCGCGTTGCAGGAATTTCCGCAGTGCAATGCGACGTACGATAAGGACCGAAACGTCATTCTCCGTCACGGCGCCGTGCACCTCGGCATAGCGACGCAAACGCCCGACGGCCTGAAGGTCCCGGTGGTCCGGAATTGCGAAAGCAGATCGCTTGGCAACCTGGCCGCTGAAATTCGCCGCGTATCGGAAGCCGCGCGCAACAACTCGATTAAACGCGACGAGCTGACAGGCTCGACGATCACCATCACCAGCCTGGGCAGACTGGGTGGCATTGTCACGACACCGGTCATCAACCTGCCTGAAGTGGCAATCATTGGTATCAATCGCGCCGTCGAGCGCCCCGTGGTGGTCGACGGGCAGATAACGATCAGGACGATGATGAACCTGTCGTCATCGTTCGATCATCGCTTTGTCGATGGATACGACGCTGCCGCGATGATCCAGAGCATCAAGGACATGCTGGAACACCCGGCGACGATTTTTCTTACCTGAATCATCGCCGCCTGTCCCCCGGTCAGGACTGGATGGCGCGAATCCGGGGGACCACCGGCCGCACGGACTTCAGCATGGCGTTCACCCGCGCGACGGTCTCCGGAAGCTCGAGTTCGCTGACAGGCTTGCTGAAGTAATAGCCCTGCGCGAAGTTGCAGGCGCGCTGCAGCAGGAATTCCAGCTGGTCGGCTGTTTCGACGCCCTCCGCCACCACGCGATAGCCCAGGCTGTGCGACAGTGAAATAATTGCCTGCGAGATCTCCACGTCATTCTGATCGTGGGGGATATTCTGAATAAACGAGCGATCGATTTTGATGATGTTCAGGGGCAAGCGCTTCATGTAGCTCAGCGAGGAGTAGCCGGTACCGAAATCGTCGACCGAAATCGTGTGCCCGAGTTGGCGCAGCGCCTGTAACTCCGTTTCGCTTTGCTGGTCCTGCTCGAGCATGTAGCGTTCCGTAATCTCGATCTCGATCTGCTCCGACTTCACGTCGTACTCGCGCGTGATCGATTCGAATCGCGACGCGAGATTGCCTTTCAGAAACTCGACGCTCGAGACATTGATGGCAATCGCATCCAGGCAACAGTCTTTGGCCGCCAGTCGCCTGAGCGTCTCACAGGCATGCCGCAACACCCATTCGCCGAGTTCGACTATCAAGCCAAACTCTTCAGCAATCGGTATGAACTCCTCCGGCGGGATTGCCCCGAGCCGCCCATGGTTCCAGCGAATCAACGCCTCGGCTTTGACGACCTGGCGCTTGCCCAGTTCGATAATCGGCTGAAATACCAGCGAAAAGTCCTGATCTTTCAGCGAACGGCGCAGGGCCGATTCAATGGAGACGCGCCGCGTAGCCTTATGCGACAACTCTTCGTGGTAGTAGCGATAGTCGTTACGCCCGGCATCCTTCGCGGAATACATGGCGCTGTCCGCATACTTGATGAGCGAGTTTATATCGTCCGAATCGTCCGGGCTGACGGCGATCCCGATACTCGTGCCGATATTGATGGAATGCTCGCCCACCTGGAACGGCTTCTGCAGCTCCGCAATTATTCTCTGTGCAACGACACATGGCGAATATGCATCGCAGATCGCCTCGAGCACGACGATGAACTCGTCTCCGCCGATTCTGCACAGCATGTCGGTGTCACGGAGCAGATCGCTGATGCGTTTCGCAACCAGCTGCAGCAGCTTGTCGCCAACATCGTGACCGAGCGAGTCGTTGACATGCTTGAAGCGATCCAGGTCAAGAAACAGCACGGCCACCTTGCCGCCGGTGCGGTGACTCAATTTCAGTGAATGATCGAGGTCCAGCAGCAGCTTCGCGCGATTGGACAGACCGGTCAACTGGTCGTGATACGCCATGTGCATCGCGGAATGCTTTTGTTCCTCGAGTTTGACGTTGATTCTTTCCAGCTGGTTGTTCTTTTCCTGCACTTCCTTGCGGTGTTGTTTTACCTCCCGGTAGCGGAAATACAGCAGTGACAACAGGATAAGGCCTATCACCGACGACTGGATCAGCAGCGTATAGTCCGTCTGTTTCTCGATCGACACTGCGACCCACTTGCGATGGATATTCTGCTTCATTGCATCCGGTACCGACTGCAACACTTTCGCAACCGCCGAGGTCAGCTCAGGCTGCTGTTTGTCGACGCCGATGTTGAAGCCAGTCGGTTCATCGGAAAAATCGCCACTCACCTTCAGTGTGTCACTGAAGTTCCTGCGTATGGCATAACTCAAGGAGTGCAAATGATCCACGACGCCGAAGATCTGGCCATCGGCAACGTCGTGCAGCGCGTCGCTAATCGCCGAGTACTCGACGAACTCAATCGCCGGATAATTGAGGCGCAGCCGGCCGATGTCCGCGTAGCCGTCGACGACACCGATCCGTGTCTCCGCAAGCTCACCGAGGTTTTCATAAAACCCTTCGGATACGATCGTAGCCAGGCCAAGCTCTTCGCTGATGAAAGGCTCGCTCAACGCCAATTCGGGCAGATGATGGGCAGTGTCGAGAACGAGCGTAACGAGGTCGCAGCGCCCGGCAGCGACGTTGGCGCGTATATCGCGCCAGGATGCCGCAGCAATTGTCGAAATCGGCACCCGCATGCTGTCAGAGACGTAGCGCAAATAATCCGCTGTCATACCGGTGTGATTACCGTTGCGTAGCCCTTCGACGGGCATCCGGTTCGCGTGCACGCATGCGACGAGCTGGCCTTTGTCGCGGAGATAGGCGCTTTCGGCGTCGCTGAACTCGGCCTTGGCTGTCAGAAAGGTTTTTGCCGTTGCCTCGTTCCCCGTCCATCGCGACATGATTTCAGTGGTTCGCTCAACCGAGATTTCGTCCAGCGCCTTCTGCAGGATGTCACGCAACACTGGCCAGTCCTTGCGCACCGCCATGTGCACATTGTCGACCTCGAATTTGACCGGAAATGCCGGCATCAATCCGTAGATGCTTTGGTTCTCGGCGTAGTAGGCCATGCTGGCCGTATTTTCGATCACCGCATCGGCGTTGCCTGTCAGGACCTGGTCCATAGCGTCGAGAATCGACGGAACCTCGATGACCAAAATCTCGGGATGGTTGTTCGCGAGATACTCGATGTGCGCGTAGCCCTGCGGCACCGCCATTGTCTTACCGTGCAGGTCCTCGAAACTGCCAATGTCCTTGCGTTTGCCGTGCGTGAACACGTAGTGACGGACGGTTATGAAGGGATTGGT
The DNA here is from genome assembly GCA_018677555.1 of Gammaproteobacteria bacterium. Taxonomy (GTDB): domain Bacteria; phylum Pseudomonadota; class Gammaproteobacteria; order Steroidobacterales; family Woeseiaceae; genus JAHHOT01. The sequence goes on from JAHHOT010000087.1 coordinate 28,181, forward strand.
CAGATTAAATTCACGACCCCGCTGCTCGGTCCAGTACATCATCGGCAGCATGTCGATTCGCTTGCTGCGCAGCAGGTCCATCAACTCGGACCAGGAATAGCCCGTGACGATATTCATGGAAACGCCGGTACGGGCCTCGATTTCGTCCAAGTAGTCCTTGGCGGCGCCCTTGTAGATACCGTCTTCGACGAAATCCATCGGTGGCCAGTCGATCTCTCCGCCGACTACAACTGTGGGATGCTCGGCGATAAACGCCTGTTCCTCGGGCGTGAACTCGATAGCGGCGGTGATCGAGGGGAACGCCAATACAACAAAGAGCGCTGCGGTACGCAAGAGTGGATAAAGTGGCTTCAAAATTGGCGATCCAGGTCATAGCTGGCCGACAGCCGTCCCCGAACAGGCGATCGTCCGACGTCGATATTCGGCCCTTCCGCGGTATATCGGCGGAATGAACGTGGCCTTGAGGCCAAGTAGATAATAGTGTGCCGCGCTGCACCAAAACTGTGACGCATGCGTGATCGACGCAAACCAGTTGCGACATGCCGGCGGATCGTCGGCTGGCGGCCGCTCGCCACTCCGGCGGGTGCCGGAGTGGCCTTATCGTTGAACTACAGGCAGGGATCGACGGAGTTCGTCAGATCCTCGGTGAATTCGTAGGCATTGATTCGGCCCGGCGTGGTATGCGGGTCTGCAAATACGTAGGGTCCCGCAAGATCGCTCGTGTCGAGGTTTTCGATGACCCAATAGCGATCGCCCTGAACACCCGACGTGATTGTAATCGCCTCCCAGGATCGCCGCTGCCAAGGATCGACGAATCCCGGCAGGAACAGCAGCGAGTCCATGAAGTTCTGTGGTGTCGACGACCACGTCATGTCCCGTACATTGAATGACGTACGACGGCATCCAGTGCCGCCAGGCAGGAACAGAAAGTCGAATTCAGGGGTCCCGGCGAAATCCGGATCGAGTACTGCGACAATACTGCGATAGCGCCGGTTTTCCAAATTCGCATTGGTAAATTCCGTTAAACCGTCAAATGCAATTCTCTCAACCCAACCGACTCGTATATCTGTGCCAGAGACCGTGCCAATTACGAGTCCACTCGCGACCTCGCCGCTCTCTCGGTAAAATACGTAGCGATTCGTGTCTCCATTGACAAAATCGACGGCAAGCGAGCCGTCAGAGTTTATCGACCAGTTGAAGACGAATCCCCGCCGTTCAGTCGAGCCGGTGCCATTGGCATCAAAATTGAGGAAGTCGGCTCCAAACAAGGCAGAATCCACCAAACCTACCGAATCGTTCCCCTGGCGAAAATAATAAATTGCGATTCGCAGGCCATTGACGTCGCTCTCTTCCACCGGCACGAAGCCGTCATCCCGAAAAGCCACATAAATCGTGTCTGAACCTGGAACACTATCGACAACCTCGTCGGGGATGGGATCGTCCGGGTAAGTGATAGTCGTTTGCTGCAGCAGGAATACCTGGTCCGCCGATACGCCGTCGGCAATGCGGATCAGGGTAATCTGCGTCGTCGAAAACAGAGCCCTGCACTGGGCATTGACCGGTGCCGGGCAGGTCAGGAAGACCTCTGTCTCCGGCGGGTCCGTCAGGTCGACGACAATTTCGCCATCAGCGTTGACCAACCACGTGGCGTCCGATGCGCCGGTGGACAGCGTCACTGTCGCAGTGTTGTCGGCCACGAATTCGAACACCACGCCGTTCCCGAGAATCACCAGGTCATTGGCCAGCGCAGTGTAAAGGATACCCGGTACCTCGTCCTCGCTGTAGCCGATCCCGACCGACGTCGCGGTGTCCTCGATGGCTTGCTCGAACTCGGCCGGGAAATTGGTTTCGAGATCGTCGAGAGCCGTATCGAATTCGACGGGGTCACTCACGAGCGCAAGCGTGTTGATCGCCGTGCTGCCGGCGGGGAACGGTATCGACGGATTGTCGATGTAGGTCTTGATAACAGCAGCCATGTTGATCAGGTCTGCACCATTGACCAGCGACTGCGCTTCCGCCAACTCCTCATCATTGGTCGGCGCCCCACCGAATGCCTGCTCCGACAATACCTGCAACGCTGTGGACACATGGGTGATGTTCAGCGAACCGTCCATAGCACTGTCGACCACGATCGAGCCATCCTCGCC
>JAHHOT010000039.1 GCA_018677555.1 Gammaproteobacteria bacterium
TCCTCGGCCGCGGCCGTGAGCTGAATGGTTTCGGCCGCGGTCACCGCACCGGTTCCCGCGATGACCGTCGCCCGGCCTGCCGCGTATCCCGCACACAGCCGAAACAGCTCGCCGCGTTCCTGCGTACTCAGGGCCCAGAATTCGCCGGTGCAGCCGCCCGCCAGAATGCCGGTCGCGCCGGCATCCAGCAGCCGCTCGATATTTTCCTCGAGAGCGGCGGCGTCGATGCCGCCGTCCCCGGCGAACGGAGTGACGAGGGCCGGCATCGGCCCCCACCAGTTGACACTGTCTCTGTCCATGGCGTATCAGCCTGCGTTCAGGCGGCGCCCGCTCGCCGCGTCGAAAAGGTGGAGCCGATCCGCGCGCGGCGCAAGATGCACGACATCCTGCGCATGCAACGACACGTCGGGGCTGAATCGGCCAACGATCTCCGTGCCTGCGTAATCGAAAATGACGATGATTTCGTGCCCGACCGTCTCGACCACGGAAACCGTTGCGCGCATCCCGGACTCGGCAATGTGCAAATCTTCGGGACGGAACCCGATTTCGACGAGCTGCCCGTCTTCAGCGGCTGCCGGGCGCAGGGATTCCGCCAGCGACACTGACCAGTCGCCGCTCCGCAAACATGATGCATTGTCACCGAGGCGTCCCTCGACAAAATTCATTGCCGGCGTGCCGATGAACCCGGCAACGAAGCGATTCGCCGGTCGCGCATAAACTTCGGACGGCGCGGCAATCTGCTGCAATTTGCCGTCGCGCATGACCGCAATGCGGTCCGACATGGTCATCGCCTCCAGCTGGTCATGAGTGACGTAAATCATGGTCCTGCCGATGCGCTGATGCAACTGAATCAGTTCAGCGCGCATGTGCGATCGAAGTTTCGCATCGAGATTCGACAACGGCTCGTCCAGCAAAAACACGGCCGGATTGCGCACCAACGCCCGCCCCAGCGCCACACGCTGCTGCTGCCCACCGGACAATTCGCGCGGCTTGCGTCGCAACAGCCCCTCGAGCTGCAGCAATGCTGCCGCTTCCGCGACTCGCTGCTTCCGCTCCTGCTTCGCGACCTTGCGCTTTTTCAGCGGATACTCGATGTTACCGGCAACCGTCATGTGCGGATAAAGCGCGTAGGTCTGAAACACCATCGCGATATCGCGTTTCGACGGCGGTAGCTCGTTGACGACTTTGCCGTCCATTTCGATCTGACCGCTGCCGGGCTGCTCGAGCCCCGCCAGCATACGCAGAAGCGTCGTTTTGCCGCATCCGCTCGGGCCCAGAATGCTCAGAAACTCGGACGACTCGATCTCGACGTCGAGCGAATCGACCGCGCAGGTATTGCCATAGTACTTGCTGACGCCATTGATCCTGATCGCGCTCATCCCTTGATCGCTCCGGCACCGAAGCCGCGCGTCAGGAACTTCTGCAGAAAGACGAATACGATGATCAGCGGCAGGCTCATCATTACGGATGCCGCCATCAACAGCGACCACTCGATGTTGAACGACGTCACCAGCATGCTCATGACGCCGGTCGTCAGCGGTCGAACCTCGTCGCTGTTGATCAGCACCAGCGCGAACAGGTATTCGTTCCAGGCCAGTATCGCTGTGAACAACGCTGTCGAAATGATTCCCGGCAGCGCCTGCGGCAGAAGCACGTCCACGAACGCGCGCATGCGCGAGGCACCGTCGATCATCGCCGCGGCTTCCAGGTCCTCCGGAATCGCCGCCATGAACGATCGCAACAACCACAGCGCGTAGGGCAATGCGAATGTCGTGTAGACGATCACCAGGCTTCCGAGCGTGTTCGCCAGTCCAGCCTTGATCATCAGGAAATACAGCGGAATGACCAAAACGACCGATGGCAACAGGTAGGTGAACAAGACCATCCGCGCCAATGTCTCGCGCCCCGGAAAGGAAAAACGCACCAGGCTGTGCGCGCCGAGCGTGGCGACAACGATCACGAGCAGCGTCGTCCCGGTCGCCAGCCACACCGAATTCTTCATATAGACGAGGAACGGCGTTTCGCTCAGCAGCCGCCGGTAATGCTCAAGCGTTACTTCCTGCGGGAGTATTTCAGGCGGGATCAGGAACAACTCGGACTGCGGCTTGATCGAGGTCAGAATCATCCAGAGCAATGGAAAAACAATAGCGAGGACCACAGCCCATGCACCGATGTTGAACGCGATTCGTCGCCAGCGTTTCGTCCGCGTGGTCATCGGCTACGACCTCGCCTTGCGAAGATAAAGCGTCATGAAAACCAGCATGACCAGCATCATCATCACCGCCACCGCCGATGCGCCACCCATTTCGTTGAGCGAGAACGCTTCCTTGTAAACCATGAGCGGCAATGTTTGCGTAGCGATGATCGGGCCACCACCCGTCAGCAGGTAGATCAGGTCAAACTCCTTGAAGTCCCAGATCGTGCGCAGGAGCACAATAACGATCAGGACCTCGCGCAACTGCGGCAGCGTGATATCGAAGAAGCGGCTGACCGGGCCGGCGCCGTCGATCGTCGCCGCTTCGTACAACTCCTCCGGTATCGACTGCAAGCGCGCCAACACGGCGATGACGACGAACGGAAAATATTTCCACGCGCCGACGAAAATCAGCGTGACCATTGCGTTCGGCGTCGAGCCCAGCCAGTCGACCGGCATATCGACAATGCGCGCCCACATGAGGAAGTGGTTGAGAACACCGTA
>JAHHOT010000034.1 GCA_018677555.1 Gammaproteobacteria bacterium
GTGCTGACGCTCGGCGGCGGCGGCGAAACCGGTGGCTGCGGTGACGTATCGCCGCCCGACGACCCGCCGCAGCCCGCGGTCAACGCCGTAATCAGAAAGACGACTGCGGAACGGACGATTCTGCCCATGGGAACCTCTCCTGTGCCACGCTGCTCGTGGTCAACGCCTGTCTCAATTCTCGTCTCGTACCGATCGCAGGTATGCCATTTGCTCGTCGGTCAGCAGGTTACGCAGCTTGATCAGCATCGCCACCTGCAGTTTCTTGACCTCGTTCTCCGCTTCCAGAGCGGCCTGTACGTTTTGCAATACCTTGTCTGCATCCACCGGCTTTTGGTCCAGGTCGGACAGCACACGCTGGTAAGCTTCCCGCAAGTCCCATTCGTGTTCCGCGACGTTGGCCTGCACCTCGACGACCGCGGCACGGATGTCGGTGAACTGTTGCCGCGTCAGGTTCAACTGGTCCTGATGCTGCAAAATGACGTTCGGCGCAAACAGCTTGCCCCGGAAGACGTCCTTGTCGCCGCCGGGCCCTTGCGCCGCCGCAGGGGCTGCCGCCAGTACGAGTAACAACAACGCGAGTTTCATTTGCTTCCATCCGTTCATAACAACGTTTCTTCCTCGAATTCGGTTGACTCCATCAGAGTCGGAATATTTTGATAAATGTCGATGCCGTGGCGTGGGATCAGCACGTCGCTCGGCGCCGTCCATAATGTGCTGCTGAGCAAATCGTCGCCGACCTCGACACCCTGCAGGTTTGATGGCTCATTCTCCGGCAGGAGACCAATCACTATGGCCAATACCGCAAGCGCCGCTGCCGTCCCGCTCAGTCGGCGGAAGCGCCGACGCTCATCGAGATACCTGGCCTCCGCAGCAACCCATACCTCATCAAATGCCGGTGCGTCGCCGCTGCGCCTCTGCAGCGATTCTTTCCAGCGGCGCTTCAGTTCAGCTTCGTTCACGGTGAGCGTCCGGCAAGTTCGGCAAGCTTTACCGCCAGCGCCTTTTTTGCGCGGTCGTAGTGCACACGCGCTGTACCGACGGTGACGCCCATGACCGTGGCGGCCTGCTCGACCGTCATTTCACGGCAGAACACGAGCTCGGTGATATCGCGCTGGCGCGCAGGCAGCGCCGCCACTGCACGCCATACCAGTCGGGTTTCCCGCTCGGCCCCTGGTTCCGGCTGCTGCGAGAACGGTTCCTCTTGCGGGCCATAGCTCACAAGTAGCCGCAGGCGCGTGGACAGGCGCCGGAATCGGCTGCGCGCAAGATTCTGCACGACCCCGAACAGGAAGGTCTTCAGCGCCGACTTGTTGTCGAATCGGGCGCGGCCGCTGAGCACTTCGACGTATGCCTGTTGCATCAGGTCCTCCGCAACAGCCCGCTCGAAATTACAACGAGAGAGCGTCCAGCCGAACAACTGGCTGTGCAGGCCCTCCAGGGCCTTTCTCGAGATATGCGGATTGTTTTCCAGTGCATCGTCGTCCCTCATGACCCCTCCCGACTCTTTGGTGGGTCCTGAAGAAGATGCATATGACAGTCCAGGTGGTTTTCATCGACGCCAGCGCAATTCCGGGGATTACGCCCCGCAAACGGTCAGGACGCCAATAATAGCCGCAATTGCAGCAAAGCCCGGCGATTCTGGTACGGTTCGGGCCATGAGTGACGTGGGCCAATGGCAGTTCTGGATCGATCGCGGCGGGACATTCACTGATGTCGTCGCGCTGCAGCCCGACCTGACCCTCGCAACCGCCAAGCTTCTTTCAAACAACCCCGGTTTTTACGCCGATGCGGCGGCAGAAGGGATTCGCCGCGCCATTGCCGCCTGGGAAGCGCGCACTGGCGACACTGGCGCGCTGGCGGCCGTGAAGATGGGCACGACGGTTGCGACCAACGCACTCCTCGAACGACGCGGTGCACGCACCGCGCTCGCGGTAACCCGCGGGTTCGGCGATGCGCTGGCGATCGGCTACCAGAACCGGCCCGATATTTTTGCACTGCACATCGAAAAACCGGCGCCGGTCCACGAGCGTGTGATCGAGATTCCGGAACGCCTCAATGCAGACGGTGACGTGGCCGAGGCGCTCGACCTCGCCGCGACGGAAAGGTTGCTGCACGACTGCCGCGATGACGGCATTACATCGCTCGCCATTTGTCTCATGCACGGTTATCAGTTCCCGCGCCACGAGAAGCAGGTCGCCGACGTGGCACGCGCACTCGGTTTCGAACAGGTCTCGGTTTCGCACGAAGTCGAGCCGCTCGTGAAATTCGTCGGACGCGCGGAGACAACGCTGGCGGACGCCTACCTGACACCCGTGTTGAACGCCTATATCGCTAATCTTCGTCAGGCTTTGCAAGCAGTGCGTGAGCCGGAGCGGCTGCTGTTCATGCAGAGCAACGGCGGGCTGGTGGTGGCCGACAAGTTTCGCGGCAAGGACAGTGTTCTGTCCGGACCTGCTGCTGGCGTCGTCGGCATGGCAGAGAGCGCCGCTGTCGCGGGGTTCGATCGCCTCGTCGGTTTCGATATGGGCGGAACGTCGACCGACGTTTCCGCGTTTACCGGCGAATATGAGCGCAGCAACGAATCGGAGATCTCGGGCGTTCGCCTGCGCTCGCCCATGATGAAGATTCATACGATCGCCGCTGGCGGCGGCTCCGTTCTGCGCTTTGCCGACGGTCGCTACCAGGTCGGGCCGGCATCGGCAGGCGCGGATCCCGGACCAGCCTGCTACCGCCGCGACGGGCCGCTGACGGTCACCGATGCGAATGTCGTGCTCGGCCGCATCCCGGTCGACTTTTTTCCGGCCGTGTTCGGCCCGCGCGGCGATCAGACGCTCGATACGACAGCGGCAACGCGCAAGTTCGTGTCGCTGCAGCAACAGATCAGGCACGAAGCCGGTGGCGCGGCGTCAATTCACGACATCGCCGCGGGTTTTTTGACGATCGCCGTCGAGAGCATGGCGAATGCCATCCGCAGAATCACGGTCGAGCGCGGGGAAGATGTGCGCGACTTCACTTTGTGCTGCTTTGGCGGCGCAGCCGGGCAACACGCCTGTCTCGTTGCGGACGTGCTCGGCATGAACTCGATCTGGCTGCACCCCATGGCGGGCGTGCTATCCGCATACGGCATGGGCCTCGCCGATATCCGGGTCGAGCAGCAGAAGACGATCGAGTTGCCGTTTAGCATGAAAAACCTCGACACCGTCCGCGCCGCGTGCGGGACACTGCGCGACGCTTGTGATGCATCGCTGGCGGAACAGCAGGTGCCACATGAGAACCGGGTTTTCGACAGTCGCGTCGGATTGCGCGTAGCAGGTTCCGATACCGTCATCAGCGTGACCCTCGGTGAATACGCAGAGATGGGACAGGCCTTCGGCGCGCAGTATCGCCACCGCTTCGGGACCGAGCCCATCGGGAAGCTCGTCGTTGCAACGGCCAGCGTGGAAGCTACCGGTCGTGAAAACACCTGGCAGGAAGCGACCCTTGCATCCGGCGCAGCGCCGGCGCCGGCGGCAGAGACGCGATTGTGGACAGGCGGGGATTGGCGCGAAGCGCCGGTCTACCGGCGACGCGACCTGCCGGCGGGCTTCACCTGCGGCGGTCCAGCCATCGTCGTAGAGGACAACAGCACCACCGTTATCGATCCTTGCTGGCAAGGTCAGGTGGAGAGCCACGGGCACCTCGTGCTGACGCGGGTAGCGACGCAACACAGGCAATCGTCCGATGAACCCGTTGACGCCGCACCCGATCCCGTGCGACTTGAAGTATTCAACCGCCTGTTCATGCACATCGCCGAGCAGATGGGCACGGTCCTGCAGCAAACCGCCCTGTCCGTGAATATCCGCGAGAGGCTCGATTTCTCCTGTGCGCTTTTCGATACCGAGGGACGACTCGTTTCCAACGCGCCGCATATGCCTGTGCACCTCGGCTCCATGGGCGAGAGCGTGCGCAGCGTAATGCGGCACGTCGGCGAGGAGTTGCAGCCCGGCGATGCAGTGATGCTGAACTCACCGTATAACGGCGGCACACACCTGCCGGACATTACCGTGGTAACGCCGTGGTTCGAAAACGAAGCGCGGCCGCTGTTCTACCTGGCATCACGCGCGCATCACGCCGATATTGGCGGCATCACGCCGGGATCGATGCCCGCGCAGAGCCGCATCATCGACGACGAAGGGGTGTTGATCGACAATTTCTTCCTGGTACGGGCGGGCGAACTGCAAATCGATGAAACACTGAAACTGCTTGGCGGCGCCAGGCATCCGGCGCGCAATCCGGCACAGAACATCGCCGATCTGAAGGCACAACTTGCCGCCAACCAGCACGGCATTCGTCAACTGCAAAAGGCCATAGATCGCTACGGTATGCACACGGTGCAGCGGTACCTGCGCTTCGTACGGGAAAATGCGGCGGCTAGCGTTCGCCGATTGCTCGATGGGCTGAGCGATGGCGCATTCAGCTACGAACTGGATAGCGGCGATCAGATTTCAGTGGCAATAAAGGTCGACCGCAGCCGGGCCACGGCGACGATCGACTTCACCGGTACGTCGCCGCAATCCTCGACAAATTTCAATGCGCCGGAAGCGGTCACCCGTGCCGCGGTGCTGTATGTCTTTCGCGCGATGATCCGCGAAGAAATCCCGATGAACGAAGGCTGCCTCGAGCCGCTGCAAATCAAGATACCCCATGGCAGCATGCTGAGCCCGGCGGCGCCGGCTGCCGTTGTCGCCGGAAATGTCGAAACGTCGCAATGCGTCACGGATGCGATGTTCGGCGCCCTCGGTGCACTCGCGGCGTCACAGGGCACGATGAACAACCTGAGTTTCGGCAACGATCGTGTGCAATATTACGAAACCATTTGCGGTGGTGCCGGCGCCGGGCCGGGTTTCGACGGAGCGGATGCCGTGCACACGCACATGACCAATTCGCGCATGACCGATGTCGAAGTGCTGGAACAGAAATTCCCGGTGACGGTACAGACGTTCAGCGTGCGCCGGGGATCCGGGGGCACCGGGCGCTGGCGCGGCGGCGACGGCGCGCTGCGTCACCTGATTTTTCATGAGCCGGTTGACGCGTCAATCCTGTCGAATCACCGCCGTATCGCGCCGTTCGGCATGGCCGGGGGCTGCCCCGCTGCGGTCGGTATCAACAAGCTCATCCGCGCCGACGGCAGCGAAGCGCTCCTCGAGGGAACGGCGAGCCTGCAACTCGGGGTGGGCGACAGCATTGTTATTGAAACGCCGGGCGGCGGCGGCTTTGGCCGGCCGGCCGAAGAAGACTAGGAGTCTGTTGAAAAAGCCATGGTTGGCTTTTTCAACAGACTCCTAGGCCACCGCGGCGTTGACCGGACCGAACGCGGTCGTGGCGACACGGAAACCGGTGACCGTCTGGTGCAGCGTCAACGCCAGCTCCTCGTCGTCGCCTGCCGGCTGGAAAGTCAGCAATATGCTGACACCGCGATCCGCGTCCGCAGCGTGCGATTCGAAGCCCGCGTTGCATTGCACGGCAAAACGACCGCCCTCGAAAGCGCCTGCCTGCGCAAGCTGCGACATGTAACCGTCGACCTGCCCGAGCAGCCGCTCGGCAATGGCTTCCTCGTCCTGTTCGAACACTGCCCATCGCGTTGCGCGTTCAATCGCCCGCGTAATCGTGAGGCACAGGCGCCGCACTCGCAGGCGGCTATAGCGCCTGTCCATCTGGCTGCCGCTGCCCATGGTGACCGATCCGCAGACCTTGGCGCGGCCTGCCGCCGACTCCGCGACCACGTTCAGACCGGCACGCACCAGTGCCTGCGCCTCCTCGGGCGAGACTTCCGACGCTGGCCGATACTTTCTGTTGATCGACAAACCAGACTGGTTCAGGTCTTCCCAGGCCCCATACTGCCGGTCGAGCTTGCAAACGAGCCCGGCGATGGCACCACCGATGCAGCGCGGCGATGTTTGCGCATCGTCGCGCAGGTTCATGCGGGGAAAGTAGGACAGCATGTTCGGGCTCGAAAAACCGGCGTCCCGGACCCCTTTCAATGCGTCGACAGGCGTGTGCCAGTTCTCTGGCGGGTCCATAACCAGCATGGCGCCGCGCTTGCGGCAATACAGCTCCGCTGCCAGCGTCGCCGCCGGCCCGAGATCGACGCCGCGCGCCGGCGGTGGCAGATACAGGAGATCGAAACGCTCTACCTGGTCCAGTGCGAACAGGCCGGTGCCACGCACAGCAGAACCAACCAGGTCATAGTCCGACAACGCCTGCCCGTCGCTGCCACGTTGCGCGTGCCCGGCGTAGGACGCTTCGAAGCGCGTACCAAAGCGGCTTGTGCGTGTCGGCCGACAGTTGGGTAGCGGCTCCTGAACCCGAATCAGCGAGGAATCGAGCAACACATCCGCAACGAAATTGCGGGCGCCCTCGCGACACGACAGCCGCAGGTATATTTCCTGGTCCGCAACCAGGCTGGTATCCGGAGCAACCCGCTGGATCACGAGGTTAAAGCGCTCCTCATCGCCATCCGCGATGCCATCGTAATCGACTGCCGCGCGAATGTTCTCCGTGGAACCCGGCTCCAGCGCACGCAACACCAGCGCGTCGCCGTTGGCCGGCAGGCAGACCATCGCGCCGCGCGCATTGTTGGCCACCCGCACGACGTACAACTTCCTGCCGCCGTGCTCGAAAAACTGTTCGACCGCCGGCCCGAGCGCACTGCGCCGCCAGATACTGCCGAAGCGACGCGTAAATGCCGCGAAATTTTCGACCAGCACAGGCGTGTTCAACGGACCGCGTAGCGCACGACCGACGAACGCCGCTGTGGTTTCGTGCGTGAATTCGATGGCGCGCTCGAACGGCGCTATTTCCGAGACCGTAAAGCCACGGTTGAACTCATCCGACAAATCGTTCTCCGCGAATTTGCGTCAGACACCTGTCGCCATATTCTAACCTGAATCTCCGCCAGATCGCGGCTTGTGGTGTGAGGCACCGTTCTCTGCGACAATGCGGTAGCAACTTATGCCAGATGCCAACCTCCTGAATTCGCGCTTCCCCGCGCTCGGCCGGCAATATCCGACGGTGCAGCTCGCGACATTGCCGACGCCGGTCATCGAGCACCAGCTGCGCGGCGGCGGCCAAAAAATGAGCGTATTCGTCAAGTGCGATGACCGCAGCGCGGAACTGTACGGCGGCAACAAGGTGCGCAAGCTGGAGTACCTGCTGGCGCGGGCGCGGCGCAAAAAGCGCCGGCATATAGCGACCTTTGGCGCAGTCGGCTCGCATCACGCCCTCGCAACCGCTCTTTTCGCGGAGCAATGCGGCTTCGAATGCACCTGTTTTCTGTCCCACCAGCGCCGCAGCCCGTCGATTGCAACCACGCTCAACATGCATCTGCGTCACAACACGGAAATAGTGCGCTACGGCGGAAGATACAGCGAGCGCATTGCGACGCTGCGACAGCATCTGTGGCCGCGCGACGCCTGGGTCATCCCGGCAGGTGGCTCCTCGTGGCTCGGCACACTCGGTTTTGTCAACGCAGGGCTCGAACTGGGCGCACAGGTCGACGCCGGCGAACTGCCGGTGCCGGACCGTATTTACGTCGCCGCGGGCACCCTGGGCACCGTAGCCGGGCTGGCGCTGGGTCTGGTGCTGGCCGGGCTGCCGTCCGCGGTCCATGCCGTCAGGGTCACCGAACCGTCGTATTCCGGCGAACAGCTCTTGCAGCGCCTGCTGCAAAAAACGGCAATGATGCTGCACCGCGCGGATGCGACCGTGCCGGCGCATCTCGATCGACACATCAATATCCGCCTGCGGCACTCGTTTTTCGCCGGCGGCTACGCGCACTGCGACGACGCGACGAGGGTCGCCGTGCGGCGCGCTAAAGACGACATGAATCTCGAGCTGGAAGCTACCTACACCGGCAAGGCGATGGCCGCGCTGCTGTCGGACATCGATTCGCATGGCAGCAGCGGCGACACGGTGCTTTTCTGGAATACCTACAGTTCGGCAATCTTACCGGTGTCCGGCATCGCGCCGCAGGACACCAGCCGGCTGCCGGCTGATTTTCTGGCTTATTATTCCTGATCGCCGGCTGATTTCGGATCGCGCTGCGCGTCGTCGCCACGCCGCTCGCGTTCCTTGCGCGCTTCGCGTTGTTCCTGCTCGCGGCGATCGATTTCGCCGAGCATCAGGTCAAGCCATTCACTCACTGGCAACGGTTTCGCCATCGGCAACCTCGGCTTCCGACGGCGCATCGAGAATCGCACGAATCTCCTCGAGCGTCGGCGCCTCGGGATCGCGTTGCACGGTATTACGAACCACGCGCACGCGCTCGAGAACCTCGTCCGCGTCTGCCGCAAGAACGCGCACCGGGATACCGCGCGCGTCGCTGACGGCGGCACGCGCCAGCGCCTGCTCGTGCTGCTCGACGAATGCACCGGATTCGCCGCGCACCGCGGCAAACAGATCTTGCAGGCGCTGCTCCGTATCCACCGTATCGTCCTGCAAGGCGGGATGTGCCTCGAGATAAAGCTGCCCGTCACGCCGACCCGCCAGGTATGGCTCATTGACGATCGTGACGGATTCACCGCGCTGCACCAGCGAATACAGGAGTTCGATATTCTCGGGATAGAGACGCACGCAACCGTGGCTTACCCGCATGCCGACCCCGTAGGGCTGATTGGTGCCGTGAATGAGGTAGCCCGGCATGTCAAGCTGCAGGACATGGCGTCCGAGCGGATTATCGGGCCCGGGCGGCACGACCGACGGCAACGGGTCGCCGGCTTCCGCGTGCTCCTTGCGCACCGATGCCGGAACATACCATGTCGGGTCCTGCGCCTTGCCGATAACGGTGGCTTCGCCCAGCGGCGTTTCCCAGCCGACGCGACCGATGCCAATCGGAAAAGTCATGACGACCTGCTGCTCGCCGTCGTTCACCGGCGGATAGTAAAACAGCCGTTTGGACGCAATGTTCAGCACGAGCCCCTCGCGCGGCGTATCCGGCAGGACGTACTGCGTAGGCAGCAGCACCGGCGTGCCCTCCCCCGGCAGCCAGGGATCGACCCCGGGGTTGGCAATCAACAGCTCGTCGTAGCCGAGGCCGTATTCGCGCGCCAGGTCGGAAAACGTGTCGCGCTGACCGGTTCGCACGAGCTGCGGCTCACCGATGACGTCCTGGTCCGGCGATGCCAGCGCGAAGTAGTTGCGGTTGATCGGGTCCAGCTCGGGTCGCGCTTGCGCACGCGCCAGCGATGCGCCTGCGTCCGCACCCTCGCCAGGGTCCGGGTAAGGACCGAGCAGCGAACAGGCCGGCAGAATGACGACCGCCAGTGACAGCGTGAATGGTCTTGAGAATGCGTGCAATGATTTGCCAGTTGCAGTGCCCAGGCTGCGGATTCTCGCAGAAATACCGCAAGGGTACTATCCTGCAGCAGGCGGGCCGGCTGCGACGCTAGGCCGGATCTTCGTCGTCCCTCGATAGCCGGCAGTAGACCCCCGTGCTGTTATACGGGTCGCCGCCGGTGTCTTGCTCGTCGGCGATCGAGAGAACTGCAATGTCCTGCGCTGCCGGAGGTGCGGCCTCCGCGTCGTCCGCGTCGTCCAGTTCCAGGTTTATGTTGAGTTTCCTGCGACCGGGCGCCGCTGCTGTCGATTTCCTATCAACCATGGTCATGTCCATTCGTCGTGTGCGTGTTCACCCTGATCTTGCAGCAGATGGCCAGCGCACTGAATGCCTGTGGTCGGATAAACGCTACCGCTGGTCCGGCCGTTGCCGTTCGTCGGCCGGAATCGACCGTTTACGCCCGGCCGGCGAGCAGATTCAACGGCCAGCGCATGCAGCGCCGGCCGCTACCCCACGCCGCCCGCAACCCGGGTTCCAGCGCAACGAACGGATCGCTGCCCTGCGCCGACAGGTAACGCCTCGATGCGGACCAGGTACGGAAATAGCCGAGCGCCTCGTCGGCAGTCCATCTCATCTCCATGCAGATTGCCGGTAACGCCAACGGGTCGAAAGGCAGCTCGATGCCCGCGTATCCGCTTTCGACGATGTCCCGTTCGGGCGGCCAGAATTGCTCGACGGCATCGAAAACTGCATCGACAATGCGATCGATCTCGGGGTTCACCGTGCATCGTTCGTAACTCCACACGGCCAGCACCCCGCCCGCAGCGAGCACCCGCTGTGCCTCCGCGAAAAACGCATCGATGTCGAACCAGTGCAGCGCCTGGGCAACGGTGATGAGGTCCACGCTGTGATCGGCCAGGCCGGATTCCTCGGCCGGCGCCACGCGAAACTCGACGCCGGACGCCGGCTCCGCTGCGGCGACCTGCTGTTCGCTGGCGTCGGTCGCCACGACCTGCTCGAAATAACGCGCGAGCCGGCGCGCAGCCTGCCCGTTGCCGGTCGCGCAATCCCAGACACGCCGCCGTTGCGCACAGCAGGCGGCAAGCTCGGCAAACAGCCTGTCGGGATACTGCGGGCGGTAGGCCGCGTAGCTTGCGGCGTGGCCAGAGAAGTGGTCCTTGAAGCTCATCCCGCTGCCGACCGCGAGCCAGGAGCCGTGCAGTGATCAGCTCCGGCAATGCACGGGACTGTCGCTAGCGCTGACAGTTCGGTTCTTTACCCTGCGCCTTCGCTTCGTTGTACAACGTGAGCGCCTTCGGAGTGTGTGCGATGAGCTGTTCGATGCGGGTTTCGCCGGATGGATGCGTTGACATGAATTCGGGAATATTGGTCTTGTTCTTATCACTCATGTTCTGCCACAACTGCACGCTCTCGCGCGGATCGAAGCCCGCCATCGCCATGTACTCGAGGCCGATGATGTCGGCCTCGGACTCCTGGCCGCGACTGAACGGGTTCAGCACGCCGAGCGCGACTGCCTGGCTCAGGCCCTGCTGCGCACCGCGCGTCTGATTCGCGTAGCCGCCACCCAGCAAGATAGCCGCGACGTCGACGCCGAAACCGGCAACCATTTGCTGGGACGCCCTTTCGTTCGTGTGTCTTGCGGTCACGTGCGCAACCTCATGCCCGAGCACGGCGGCAAGCTGATGCTGGTTGCTCGCCACGTTGAGAATTCCGGTGAACACGCTGATTTTGCCTCCCGGCATGACGAAGGCGTTTACGTCTGCACGTTCGATGACCGCGAGCTCCCAGTACATTGCCGCGTCTTTACCCTCCAGCACCTCCACAATCGCGTTGGCGACACAGGCAACGTATTCGACGGTTGCCGGATCCTTGGACAATGGCATTTGTTTGCGCAGCATCGCGAACTGCTTTGATCCCTCGGCCGCCAGGGCCGCGTCCGACTTCAGCACCAGCTGACCGCGGCCAGTCGGTGAACTCGCGCAGGAGCTGAGCAGGGCCGCGGATAATCCGATAACTAACAAATGCTTGCAAAATCTCATGGTCGTCGCCAATGGTCGGAGGTGTCAGCAATTATAACGTAGCGCAAGCAAGGTGAACCGAACCTGAACGCTTCTTGACAGATAAGACCAGCACCGGCATGCGGGGTTCCCGGCACGGCTGTCGTGTGCTGTTAGCGCGGCAGGCGCGATTCGAAGCGACGACGCCACGCGCTGGCATCCAGCTTTTCCAGCGCGGAGTCCGCCTGCGCCAGAAGGCGCTTCTGCAACGGCTGCTTGATCTTGTAGGTGATCTTGTAAAGCTCGCGGTCCTTCGACCTCCGGGTAAGCAGCTCATCGCTGGTCTGCAGCTCATCGGCGAGCCCCAGATCCAGCGCACGCGTGCCATACCAGTGTTCACCGGTTGCCACTTTCTCCAGGTCGAGGCCGGGCCGGAATCGATGCACCGCTTCCTTGAACAGTGCGTGCACGTCCTCGAGCTCCTCCTTGAGCTTGGCGCGATCTTCATCCGTGTTTTCGCCGAACATTGTCACCGTGCGTTTGTACTTGCCGGCCGTGATCTGTTCGAAGTCCACCCCATGCGAATCCAGCATGCGGTTGAAATTCGGAATTTGTGCCAGCACGCCGATCGAGCCGAGGATCGCGAAAGGCGCAGCGACGATGTGGCTTGCAACGCAGGCCATCAGGTAGCCCCCGCTCGCAGCAACTTTGTCGATGGCAACGATGAGCGGAATCCTGCGCTCACGAATACGGACAAGCTGTGACGCCGCCAGGCCGTGCTCATGCACGACGCCGCCATAATTCTCCAGGCGCACGATCACCTCGTCGTTTTCGTCTGCGACATCGAGAATTGCGCTCACCTCCTCGCGCAATGACGGCACAGCACTGGCTTTCAAATCCCCTTTGAAATCGATGACGAAACTGCGCGGCTTCTGCTGATCGGATTTTTCAAAGGCCTTGTGGCGTTCCTTGTCGGCCTTGGCTGCAGCTTTCCAGTCGCTCTTCTTCATCACGACACGCTTCAACGAGTTCGACAAGTCTTCGTACTTCTTGTTGATCCACTCGACTTCCAGGCCTTCCTGGTTTGCCGCCTTGCGGCTGGCGGCTGCGGCCGATGCCATCACGATCACGATGGCGGCGACGATGGTGATGGCCTTCAGCAGAAACAGGCCATAGTCGGTAAAGAATTCAATCATGCTGTGTGGCTTCCGCGCTGTTGGCGCCGGCCGCTGTCAGACAGCGATTCCGACGTTGTTCTTTTCCAGTACCCGTTCGGCGCGATAGCTGGATCGCACCAGCGGGCCCGCAACCACTTCCACGAAGCCCTTTTCGAGGCCCTCCCGGCGATAGGTATCGAACTCTTCCGGCGAAACGTAGCGCTCGACCGCCAGGTGATTCGGCGTCGGTCGCAGGTATTGACCCAGCGTCAGGATGTCGACACCGATCGCGCGCAAGTCGTCCATCGTTCGCAAAATCTCGTGGTCCTGCTCCCCGAGTCCCAGCATCAGGCTGGTCTTGGTCAGTACCTGTGGCCGGTATTTCTTGGCATGTTCCAATACCGTGAGGGTTTGTTCGTAGCCTGCGCGCGGATCACGCACGGGATGCGTCAGGCGCTTGACCGTCTCGACGTTTTGCGCGAATACCTCGAGCCCGGACCCGACCACGCTCTCGACGTCGGTAAGGACTCCGTTGAAGTCCGGCGTCAGTGCTTCGACCGCGGTGGCCGGGTTCAGTTGCTTGATCGCGCGAACGCAATCTGCGTAATGCTGCGCACCGCCATCCGCAAGATCGTCCCGGTCGACCGATGTGATAACGACATACTTGAGGCCCATCAGCTTGACGGCCCGGGCGGTATTGAGCGGCTCCTCCGGATCCAGCCACCCCTTCGGGTTGCCGGTGTCGACGGCGCAAAATCGGCAGGCACGTGTACAGACCGAGCCCATCACCATGATTGTTGCCGTGCCGGCATTCCAGCATTCGCCAATGTTCGGGCACATCGATTCTTCGCACACGGTGCTCAGGCGATGCTCCCTGACCGTGTTACGAACCGCGGAAAAATTCTTGCCCGCAGGCATCCTGGCGCGCAGCCACGGCGGCTTGTTGCCCACTTCGAGCTGCGGCGTTTCGCGACGCGCTTTGATGCCATTCTTGATGGCGCTGAAACCTGCGTCGGTCCTGTACTTGCTGCCGCTTTCGACAATGGGGATACCGCGAAATGCCTTGTTGTCCGTGCTCATCTTTCCCTGCGACTGGCGATGCAAAGTCCATCATTTTCGCACACCTTGGCGCGGGAGTGATCACGGGATAAAAAAAACCCGGCCTTGCGGCCGGGTGAATCAGGGGGAAAACGGTGCGCCAGAGGTATCTAGTGCAATCTCGACCAGCTAACCAGCTTCACAGCGCTGCGCTGCAGGTCGAAATTCTTTGCAAGCACAGCTTCGATATCGGAGACGTCCGAGTCCTGGTCCATGGGTTTGGACAACTCGACCACACCGGAAAACTCGTTTCCGCCGCGGTAGTAGGCGTCTGTGAGTCGAAACTGCGTGTAGTACTTTGCAGACATGTTGCGAGATTACGTCTCCGCCCATTTTCCGTCTGTGAGCCATGCCACAAATTGCCGGGGGCGGCGGGGCGGCGTCGCCGAACAGTGAAAGACGTCACAATCGCCGCACCAGCGGGCGCTCCGGCGGCAAATTACAAATTTCTGCGGCGCCGTACAGCGACCTGTCATAATGCAGGATTCGCACCAAAAATCCGCAACTTACGCGACTATGACCTGCGCCTAAAAGAGAAACGTTCCACAGTTTTGTGCTTGCAGGATATGTAACATTAAGGTAAGTACGCCTAGCGCTGAATTCTCTCGCAACTATTCGCATATACGGATATTCAAAATGGCTCTTAAATCAGGTTTTTTCAGGGTGTTGCTGTTCTCGCTTCTGCTGGGTACGGCGACATCACAAGCGCAGGATGCCCTGCGCGAAACGTTTTTCAAGGAAGTCGACGCAGCCCTGGCGGCCGCCGATGCGGCCAACGCCAGCCTCCTTGCGCCCCGCAGTTATGGTGACGGCAAGGAGGACTACGAGGCGGCTGCGACTGCGCTCGAGCGCGGGCGCAACATCGAATATGTGCGCGACAAGGCGAAGGATGCCGAAGAGCATCTCAAGACGGCGACCAAGGCCGCAAAGCTCGCGCAGACGGTGCTCGCCCAGGTGATGAAGAGTCGCCAGGACGCGGCAAATGCCCGCGCACCCGAGTTGTCGCGAGAGATCTGGGACAGGGCCCAGCGCGAATTTGGCACGGCCATTCGCTACCTCGAACGCGGCGACCTGAAACGCGCCAAACGTCAGGATATCGAAGCCACGGCACTGTACCGGGACGCGGAACTGGTCGCGATCAAGGCGCAGTACCTCAGTGAAACGCGCCAGCTGCTGGCCGACGCGGATCGGGCGCGCGTTGGCAGGTATGCGCCGGCCACACTCGGCAAAGCCAAACAGCTACTGGCCGATGCGGAACGTGAACTCAGCGAAAACCGCTACGACACCGACCTGCCGCGCAGCCTGGCACGCCAGGCAAACTATGAGGCCAAGCACGCTATCTACCTGTCCGAAGTGGTGCGCGACGTGCGCGACAAAAACCTGACGGTCGAAGAGCTGATCCTGCACTGGGAAAAACCGCTGACGGAAATCTCCGGGGCCGCGGACATCACGCCGGAAATGGAAGCCGGGTACGAGAACCTGCAACAGAGGCTGATCGCGTATATCGAGGACATGCGTGCGGAAAATCAGGCGTTGCAACAGGAGTCAGAAGCCAACCTCGTCCGCGTTGCGGATATGGAAGAGGAAATTCGCGCGCTGGACCAGCGGCTGGGTGGTGCCACCGCGGAGCGCGCCGCCCTGGTGCAGCGCCTCGAAGCGGAGGCGCGTGTCAAGGAGCAGTTCGAGCAGGTCGAGAAAATGTTCAGCCGCGCCGAAGCAAGGGTGTTTCGCGAGGGCAGCAACATTATTCTGCGGCTCGTCGGCCTGACCTTCGACAGCGGCCAGTCTGACATCCGTCCTGACAGCGTCAGCCTGCTGAACAAGGTGGAAAAGGCGATTGATATCTTCCCGCGCAGCGAGCTGATCATCGAAGGTCATACTGACTCTTACGGCGGCGACGAAAGCAACCAGCAGTTGTCGCAACAGCGTGCCGAGTCCGTACAGCAATATATGGTCAACGCGATGCGCATTCCAAGCTATCGCCTGATCGCAACGGGTTACGGAGAAACCCAACCCGTTGCGAACAATGAAACGGCGTCAGGCAGAGCGCGCAACCGTCGCATCGATATCGTCATCAAGCCGAACCTCGATCCGGACAAGGCGCGCAGCCAGACTGCTTATTCGCAGTAGCTGCGCCACCAGTCGCAAATCGTGGATGCGGTTGCCTTGTTGACGAGGTAACCGTATTCCGCATGCGCGTTGAGCTGACCGTCTTCCCGGTAGTAGTTGTATATGCTCAGGTCCCTGATTTCCTCGACCACTCCATCGCGCAGCATCGGCGCGAAGTCGTTCGCCAACTCATAATCCAGGGCCGTGAGTTCGCCAACTGCCGAGATGTTTACCCAGCGGCGGATGTTGTCGGGATAGCGGCGTTCGTTTTCGATTGTGTGCCCCAGCAGGCGTTTCTGTATGTAGCGCTGCCCGAGCGGACTGCCCATCGTAACCAGCAGGTCGACCGGCACGTCGTCGGCCGACATACGGCTTAATTGCCACAGCGTCTCCCAGGCAATCACCGTGCCCATGCTGTGCGCCAGCAGCAGGATGGGTCGGCCTGCTTCCGCGGCGCGCAGCAGCGGGTTCTTCAACATCAGTCGGGTCAGCTCTGCAACGTCATTGGTATTGCTTACGTAGCGACGCAAGTCGCGCAAGTGCAATTCCATTTTTTCGTTCGCGAAATGCGGAATCAGGAACGGCAGGTTGTCGGCCGCGCGATAAAGTGCGCGCAGCAGCCGGCGCTTGAGCGCATGCGCGTCGACGATATCCTGCACCGTTGCGTCCTGTTGCTGGAGAACGCCCTCGATGGCCGGCAGATCGAGCGCAATGTCCCGGTGCTGGTTGTAGAAAGCGAACGTCCACGACACTATCTGAAAGGCATCGCTGTTCGCTTCGATGCTGGCCGCAACAGCAGCGTCCTTGCGGCGTACACCCTCCAGAATGCAACGCAACAGGGCCTCCCGATGCACCTCCGGCTCGGGCTTCGGGCGCATGCCCGGAACGTAGATGATGCAGGGGTCAGCCGCCATCGGGGCGGCTGGCCCGTGTCAGCGCCTGGCGAAGCTCCGTGACCGTGCTTACCGTCAGGTCCGGTTCCGGCAGGTGTCCCGGCCAGTCATAGCCGTTACGATTCATCCAGGCAGTCCGCAGCCCGGCATTGCGCGCGCCATCGACGTCGAGTTCCGGATGGTCGCCCACATGCAGGGCCTCGTGCGGCGCGACGCCCGCGCGACGCACAGCTTCGTCAAAAATCGCGGCAGCAGGTTTTGCGGCGCCCACGTCGACCGCTGTGACAACGTCGCGGAACAAATGACGCAAACCTATAGCGTCGAGATTCGCATTGCCATTGGTCACGGCAATGATGGAAAACTGCCGGGCAAGCGCTTCCAGTGCCGGCAATACGTCCGGAAAAAACTGCACTTCGTTGCGTGCTTTGTCGAACACTGCGAAGGCGGGCTCGACCAGGTCCTCCGCATACCCGGCGTCGACAGCGATATGGCGTAGCACCTGCTTGCGCATGAAGCGCAGATCATGCGCGAGATCGGCATGTCTCGCAGACAGCTCCCGGCGTAATCCGAGCAGCGATTCCGAATTCCAGCGCTCGCCGATGCGCGGGTAGTGATAATTCAGCCATTCCCATAGCCGGGACTCGGCCCGGCGGATGACCGGGCCGATCTCCCAGAGCGTGTCGTCGAGGTCGAGTGTAATGGCGCGAATCTGTCGCAACGCAGTCACCGGCAGGGGCACAAATGAATATTGTGGTCTTATAATGCCTGAGGTTCAAAAAACAGGTACCCGCGCTGATGAAATACCTTCATACCATGGTCCGAGTGTCGGATCTCGAGGCGTCGCTCGATTTTTACTGCAACAAGCTCGGCCTCGAGGAACTGCGACGCCACGACAACGAAAAAGGTCGCTTCACGCTGGTATTTCTCGCGGCACCGGGCGACTCCGACGCACAGGTCGAGCTGACCTACAACTGGGACCCGGAAGAATACGGCGAAGGACGAAATTTCGGCCACCTTGCCTACGCCGTCGACGACATTTACGCCGTTTGCCAACGGCTGATGGATGCGGGCGTCACGATCAACCGGCCCCCGCACGACGGGCGTATGGCCTTCGTCCGGTCGCCGGACAACATTTCCATTGAACTGCTGCAACGCGGCGACGCGTTGCCGCCTGCGGAGCCGTGGTCGAGCATGGGCAACACCGGCCACTGGTAACCCGGGACTTTCCTGTTTTTCACCGCCGTCACCGCAACCGGCCGGCGAACTTTCAGAAAAACAGGAATGTCCCTATACGTCAGCCGCACCCACAGCCTCGCGGCAGTCTCTCTGAAAAACATGAATGTCCCTTGCGCTCGGCTTAGGCGGCTCAGGGACATTCAGATTTTTTTCCGGCTTACTGCCTGCCGTCCAGCGCATCCGAAAAAATCAGAATGTCCCCGATCAGGCAGCGCCGGGGAACAGCGGCGGCAGATCGTCCGCGGCCGCAGCGTCGCGCTCGCCGGCAACGATCGAAAACGAGCGCAGCGATTTGGCCAGCGCCTGGCCGTCCCAGTCGTTGCCAGCGGGGCCGTAGCTCGCGCGGCACAGCGCGGCGAGCTGACCCGACAGCGGATCGCTGACGCGCGTCGCCAGCTCGCCGACGCTGCGTGGCGCATCGTCAGGCCACTGCAACCTGCCCCAGTCGAGCAACGCGGACTTGACACCTGCGTCATCCGCCGCGAGTGCGGCCTTGCGCGCATTCTTGAGCAAGCGCGCCTGGCGCTTGTGCAGCGGAGGTTCTTCCGCCTCTCGTGGCTCGCGATTCGGTCGCCGCGACCACCACCACGCCACCAGCGTCAGCACCCACAGCGCAGCAAGCACCTCACTGATACGCTGCCAGAGCGCGCTGTGCACGATCACCGGTTCCGCCGGCGCAACAGCGGGTTCGTCGACGACGTTATCCGTGATTGGCACGGTCAGTCCGCCGCCGACGATATTGATCGACGCTGCAGGCAAACGTGCCGTCTCCCACCGGCCGGCGTCGATGTTCCACCAGGGTAATTCGAGTTGCGGCAATTCGAGTTCGCCGGCCTCGATACCGATCATGGCGTACTGGTCCTTGCGCGATGCGCGGATACCTGCGGGATCCGCAACCGTTCGCAGCTCCGGCTTGTCCGGATAGATACGCAATCCGGCCGGCGGTTCCAGCTCCATCACCGGTATCTGTGTGGCGAGCTGGCCCAGAGCGGTGACGGTAACGTGGCGGGTAATCGGTTCGCCCGCCGGCAGGTCGTCGGGTTCGCGCGACCAGTCTTCGCGCAGTTCGACGGATTTTGCCGGGAACCAGGCAGCACCCGGAAATTCGGACGGTGGCGGCGGAATCGGTTTTACGGTCACCGCAATCGGTTCGGACTGAAACACCTTGCGGCCCGTTATGCGCCCGTTGCGCAGGACGCGCGCATCGAATTGTATCGGGGCAACGTCAAAGGTCCCGCTTTCCTGGGGGAACAGCGCGTAGACGCGCTCGATGACGTGGTACGCGGTGCCGTTCAGTATGGATTCGTAGCTGCGCTCTTCGCTTGCGGACTCAATGAGCACCTCGACTCCGCTGATCGACGGCTCGCTGAGGCGCGGCTGGCGTGTCGCGACCGAACGATACAGCTTCACCGACAACAACACCTGGGCCTGCACGAAACTCTCTTCGTGGTCGACATCGGAGGTCACGAAAATTTCCGCTTCTCCCGGCAACGCGTTCGACTGCGGCGCGACCTTGATTCGTACCGCGTTGCTGGATTCACTGCCGACGCTGATCGGCGGGATGGTCAGGTCACCCGCACGTTTTGCCATCATCACGTAGGTCCATGTGCGGCTGCGGCTGATACGTCCGTTTACGATCGTCGTATTGCTCAGCTGGCTGGGCTGGCCGACGAGGAAGTCGGCTTCGAGGTGCGACACGTCCGGCACGGCGGACACTTCCGAGTCAACCGACAGTTTGAGTGTGAACGATTCATTCAGCTCGACTGACGCGCGGTCCACGCTCGCAACGACCTCGGCGTGCGCATGCCCGAAAAGCATCAGCACCACGGCTGCAAGGACCAGCAAGCGTCGGCGGTGGAGGACCCCTACCACGGTTGCACCTCATCGTCCGGCCACAGGTTATTGCCGTCCTGGTCACGGCCAAGTCGTTGGTACTGGTAACGAAACTTGCGCCGTAGCAGGCCACCGGGATCATCCGGTATGCGGCGCAACCATTGTTCCATGGCCTGCGTCTGCTCCTGCGCACGGCGCATCGCTTCTGCTTCCGCCTGGCTCAGCTGTTGCTCCTCCGATTCGGTGGCCTGCTGCGCTTCCTGAGCCGCCCGTTCGAGTTCCCGCTGCATCGCCTCCATGTCTTCCTGGTTGGCCTGCTCGTCCCGATTGCTGTCGCCCTGCGACTCGTTGCCCGGGTCGCCCTCCGTTCCCGGCTCGCCGGCCTGATCGGACTCGCTTTCCCCCTCGGACTGTTGCGCCTGACCACCGGAATCGGACGACTGTTGCTGGTCGCCCTGCTGGTCGCCCTGCGAATCCTGTTGCTGTTCTTTCAGTTGTTCGATCAGATCGCGATTGTAAATGGCATCTTCCATGTCCGGCTGCAATTCGAGCGCACTGTTATACGCCGTAATCGCCGGTTCAAGCGCGCCCTGCCGCGCCAGTGCATTGCCCAGATTGTATAGCCCGTCTGCGTCCGTCTCTCCCTCGAACAACTTCGCGCTGACCGCGTAATCACCGGTCCTGTATTTCGCGACGGCACGCCACGACGGGTCTTCGAACAACTCCGCCGCAGCCGCCGCATCGCCCTCACGCAGGAGGTCCTGGCCCTGCTGGTCCGGCGTTTTCCAGAGATCGTCCCAGCTGGCGGCGTGCACCGGTTCCGTGACGGGGAATACGAAAATCAGCAGCGCGAGAACAAGGCCACGCCGGAACGCGACCGACGCCAGCGGCACCAGCAGCAGCAACAACCAGACTCCCTCTTCTTCCCACTGGTCAGTGGTCTGCGACGAATCGGACTGCGACCGCGAAGCAACTTCGCCCGCCAGCAGGAATTCGATATCGCTGCTATCGGCGGACAGCGTCGTAAAAAACCCTCCCCCTGCAGCGGCCAGTGATTGCAGCCCGCGGGCGTCGAGCCGCGGTACCGCAATGTTGCCGGAGCGGTCCGTGACGAAGCCGCCGCCGGGGCGCGGAATTGGCGCGCCGTCCTCCGTGCCGACGCCAAGCACCGACAGCGTGTATCCCGCATCGAGCAGATCCGTTGCCGCGCGCTCGGCTTCCGGTGAAGAACTGCCGTCGGTAATCAGGAGCACCTCGCCGTAGCCGACGCCGGCCTGTTCCAGCAACTGCTGGCCCTTCTCGATCGCGGCTACCGGGTAACTGCCGCGACTGGGCATGATGTCCGTGCTCAGGCTGTTCACCAGTGCTGCGATGGTGTCCGCATCGGCAGTCAGTGGCGTTACGGTGAAAGCGTTCGACGAGTACACGACCAGCGCAGTCTGGCCGCTGCGACGGCGCTCGAGTATGTCCAGAATCTTCAGGCGCGCGCGCGCCAGCCGCGTCGGCGTCAGGTCCTGCGCGTCCATCGAGCGCGACAGGTCCAGCGCGATGACCATTGCCTGCTCCGAGCGAAAGACAGGCTGTTCGGCACGGTTCCAGCTGGGCCCGGCCAGTGACACAACCGCAATTGCGCCACCGATCAGCATCAGCCACCAGCGATAGCTGAGGTTGCTGACCGGCGCGCGCGACAACACGTAGGGCGCGAGCGCCGGATCGACAACGCGTTGCCAGCTTCCCGGCGCAAGCTGCCGGCGCGCCATGGACACGGTCAGCAGCAGCACCAGCGGCAGCGCCCAGAACCACTCCGGCCGCAGGAAGTGAAACTCAGCCGGCATCGAGACTCACCTTTTGTGCGCGGCGCCATGCGAATCCGGCGAGCAGGTTGAACACGGCCAGCAACACCGCCAGCGAAAAAGCGCCGCCGAGCGGCCAGTAATAGAGCGACTTGATCGGGCGAAACCCGGCCTCCGGCTCGGCGACCGGCTCGAGCTCGTCGAGCAGGCGGTAAATCTGCTGCAGGCCGGCCGTGTCCTTGGCACGAAAGTACTTGCCGCCGGTCAGGTCGGCGATGGCGGTCAGGGTTTCTTCGTCGAGATCGGCCGACGGATTGACGCGCCGCGTGCCGCCCGTGAGCGACGACACCACCATGTTGTCATTGCCGATGCCGATCGTATAGATGCGCAGGCCGATTTGCTGCGCCAGTTCCGCCGCCTTCAGCGGATCGATTTCGCCCGCCGTATTGGCGCCATCGGTCAGCAGCACCAGCACCTGTTCACCGGCTTCGCCACCCTGGTCGTGAATTCGTTTGACCGCGAGAGTGATCGCGTCACCGATCGCCGTTTTCTCGCCAGCGAGGCCGATAAACGCTTCCAGGAGAAGAACCCTGACCGTTTCGCGATCGAGTGTCAGCGGAACCTGCAGGTACGCCCGCTCCCCGAACAGGATCAGGCCGATGCGATCCCCCTCGCGCCGGCCGATGAAGTCGCTGGCAACGGCCTTGGTCGCCGTGAGGCGATCGACACGGCGGTTGCCGAGCTCGAAATCCTTGGCGTCCATGCTGCCCGACAGGTCGACCGCCAGCATCAGGTTGCGACCAGACACCGGCACGTCGACCTCATCGCCAATACGTTCAGGCCTCGCGGCAGCGATTACCAGCAGAATCCAGGCTGCGATCGCGAGCCAGGAACGCCAGTTCAACAGTTGCTCGACCTCGGAGCGCTCGCTCAGCACGGCAAATCCGCGCAGGCTCGGCACTTTCAGCCCCGCATCCTGGGTGGCCGTCACCGGCGACATGAACTTGCGCACCAGGATCGGCAGTGGCAGGGCCAGCAACATCCAGGGCCAGGCGATGGACCACATCAGCGGCTCCCCCCGGGCAACGGCGTCTTCAGCCGGGTGGCCGCCGCGTCAAGCAACCCGCGTAAATCGACGTCGTCCTCGCCGACCTGGCCAGGGGCACGATACGGCAGCGATTCGACCAGCTGCCCGGGTCCCTGGCTGAACAGCGGCTGCTCCAGGCCACGGTCCAGCCAGCGGAGCCAGCGAGGCCCGGTCAGACCGGCGACGTCGGCGCGCGGCGCGTAGGCGAGCATGGCGCGGCGCAAAATCTCCGATATTTCTGTGGCGAGCGCTACCGGGTCGGCGCCGTACTCGAAAGCGCCGCGCACGCCGGACAGTTTGCGCAGCGCGGCGCGCCGCGGCCGGTTGTGCAGAAATCGCCGCCACGCACGGTACAGCAGCCAGCCAAAGCCGCCGGCAGCCAGCGCGATCAGGATCCACCAGCCGGGCGCGAGCGGCCACCAGCCGATTTCAGCGGGCAGGTGCAGGTCTCTGAGCGGTAACTGGGATGGGTCCATTTGTTCTATCTGACTCGCCGGCCAAGCGCCTGTTGCAACGTTTGCACCGGGTCGTCCTCTGTCGACATCGGCATCAGGTGTATTCCGTATCGCTGGCAGAATTGTTCCATCGACGCGTACCGTTCATCGAACAGGTTGCGGTAGTCGCGTCTCGCCGCCGTAGCGTAGGTGTCGATCGACATCTCCTCGTCTGACGTTACCACGCGGTACCGGCCCGGTGGCGGTAACTGCCGCTCGAGCGGATCGCTGATGAGGACCGCAAGCACCTCGCTATGCCGCGCCACGCCCGTCATATACGCCTGCGCGGTGCGCGTCATCCCGACAAAGTCGCTCACTATCGCGACCAGGCTGCCCGGGCGCGACACCCGGCGCAGCGCCGCCATCGCCTGCGTAAATGCGGCGTCCTCGTCGTGCTCCCGATTCGCCGAGGCAGAGTCATTGGCGGACCACGCGGGATGGGTCACGAGTTCGTGCATGTAGCGCAGCGCCGCCTGGCGCCCGAGGCGCGGGCGTAACTCGCGGTGATTCTGATCGCCGAATATGAGCCCGCCGAGCCTGTCGCCACGATGATGTGCAGCCCATGCGAGCAAAGCGCCAACACGCGCCGCACTCACCGACTTAAAGCATCCCCGGGTGGCGAATTGCATGTTGCTGCGCAGATCGGTGACGACCAGCACCGGTCGTTCGCGCTCTTCGCGGAACAGCTTGGTATAGGCTTCCGTGCTGCGCGCCGTTACCCGCCAGTCAATATTGCGCGGGTCATCGCCTGGCTGGTAGGGACGCGATTCGTCGAACTCCATGCCGCGACCCTTGAAATGCGAAACGTAGGCGCCTGTCTGCAGTGAATTGACCCGCAAGACATCCAGCGCAATCGCCCTGGCCGGCCCGCTGAGGCGGATCAGTTCCGTCTGGCTGATGCTTACGGGTGATGCAGTATCTGACAGTCTGTCGTGTCGCATTGGCTGTTGTGGCGCTTACGGTACGCCAACGCCGTTCAGAACCCCTTGTATAATAGAGTCAGGCAGCACGCCATCGGCTTCCGCCTCGAAACTGAGCACGAGCCGATGCCGCAGCACGTCCGGCGCCACCTCCTGGATATCTTCGGGTCCGACGTAATCGCGTCCTTGCAACCAGGCGTGCGCCCGGGCGGCACGATCGATGCCCATGCAGGCACGCGGGCTGGCACCGTACATCACCTGGCCTTTGAGCGACTCGTCCACCACGCCGGGATTGCGCGTCGCCACCACGACATTGACGATGTATTGCTCCAGCTCGTCCGACAGGTGCAACCGCAGGATCTGCTGCCGCGCCTCCATGACGGAACTCTCGGCAAGTAGCTCCGGCGGCTGGAACGCATCGCGCTCGCCGGTCTTCGCTTCATCGCGGTTGAGCACGAGAATGCGGCGCTCGTCCTCCGGCGTCGGGTAGCCAACCTGTACGTGCAGCAAAAAGCGATCGAGCTGTGCTTCCGGCAGCGGATAGGTGCCCTCCTGCTCGATCGGGTTCTGCGTTGCCATGACCATGAAGAGCGGCGACAGGCCATAGCTCTTTTCGCCCACCGTGATCTGGCGCTCCTCCATCGCTTCGAGCAGCGCGGACTGAACCTTCGCCGGCGCGCGGTTTATCTCGTCGGCCAGGATCAGGTTGTGAAAAAGCGGTCCCTTGCGGAATTCGAACGTGCCGTCCTGCGGGCGGTAGATCTCGGTGCCGGTCAGATCGGCCGGCAACAGGTCCGGCGTGAACTGCAGGCGGTGGAAATCGCCCTCGATGCTTTCGGCCAACACCTTGATCGCGCGCGTTTTTGCCAGGCCCGGGGCACCCTCGACGAGCAGGTGGCCATCGCACAGCAACGCGATCAGCATGCGGTTAATCAGGTGAGATTGACCGATGATCAGGCGGCTCGCATGCGTCTCGAGTTGTTGGAATTGTTCGGTGACGCTCATCGATGACTCCGACCGCAAAAAAGGCGAGCCATTTTAGAGAGGATGCGCAGCATGTCCAAGTTGTCGGGCCGTTTTTGATCCATATTGTCGTCTCATCGATACTAATACGCCGCAAATGGCCTGACTTGGGACCGCAGGGACGCCAATACATTGCATTTTTTCCGCAGAACCGCCGAATTTCCCGATGCAGCGAGCTTGCTGGCCGTGCTGGCGCTGCTCCTGTTCGCGGGATGCAGCGGCGGAAAATCGCCGCGGGAAGTCGCATCTGCTGGCTGCGAGGGCCAGCTCGAGGGAAGGATATACGGCGGAATAGAAGCCGATATCGACTGGCAGGCGCCCGCCCTGGATTGTGCCGGCATGCCCCGGCCGGACCAGAGAGGGGCCAGGTTGCGCTTCGCGGGCACCGCAACGGTCGATGACCGGCAGCGGCACCTGCTGTTTATCCTCGCGCTGCCGACGCTGTCACCCGGTACGACCGGCGCCGACCTGCCCACGACCATTACCGTCATCGAGGAAGACGCGGGCCGGTTTTTCAGCAATCGCGACAACCCCGTGTGCTGGACCGACGTAGAATCCCAGGAGCAACTGCGCGCGCCGCACGATTTCCGCATCAGTGGCGTAAGCTATTGCGTGGCCCCGCTGGCCGAGCTGAACGGCAACGGCAGCCTGTCGTTTGCGGACCTCACATTCACCGGACAACTGAGCTGGGCGAAACCAGAATGACGATGAAACGGATGCTCTTGCTGATCGTTTTCCTGCCGGCCGCCGGCGCTCTTGCCCAGCAGGAAAGCGACCTCGACAGCAACTTCGACAAGACCAACATCGTGATCGAGGCCGATGAACACGCTTGCTACCATTTTGACGTCTACGTCGCCGCAAGCATTCGGCAGCAGCGCCGGGGACTCATGTATGTGCGCGAATTGCCCCCGGGAAGCGGCATGCTGTTTGTCTACGACCGGCCCGGTACCCGTTCGATGTGGATGAAGAACACCTACATACCGCTGGATATGCTGTTCATTCGTGGCGATGGTACGGTCGAGTCGGTCGTCGAACGCACCAAACCGTTGTCGCTGACCTCGATAAGCTCAGGGGAACCCGTGGTCTACGTACTCGAACTGAACGGCGGAACGGCGGCAGAACTCGGGATCGGCACACGCAGCCGAGTGCATTTCGCAGACCCGGAAATCAGATAACGGCAGCGATCGAATCCGCAAGGTGCCCGACATTGCCGGAGGTGATGCCGGCCACGTTGATGCGACTCGAGCCGACCATGTAAACGCCGAAATCCGATTTCAGTTTTTTGACCTGCTCCGGCGTCACTCCGAGGAAACAAAACATGCCGTTGGCGCGTTCGATGTGCGAGAAATCGGCAGCCGGCGCCTTGTCTCGCAACGCTGCCCCGAGCAACGCGCGCATGTCCCCGAGCCGTTGGCGCATGCCGTCGAGTTCGCGCTGCCATTCCTGGCGCAACGCCGGGTCAGCCAGTATATGACTTACTGTTGCAGCGCCGTGGTCGGGTGGCATCGAATACATGGTACGCACAATGTTGTTCGCCTGGCTGCGCAGGACTTGCGCGGTCGCCTCGTCTCGCGCCACGAACGACAATGATCCGACGCGGTCGCGGTACAGCGCGAAATTCTTGGAGCAGGATCCCGAAACGATCATCTCGGGAACAACCTCGAGCATATGCCGGACGCCGTAGGCATCTTCGTCCAGGCCGGTGGCAAACCCCTGGTAGGCGATGTCGATGAACGGCACAACGCTGCGCCGAACGACAACGTCGGTCATGGCGCGCCACTGTTCATCCGAAAGATCCATCCCGGTCGGGTTATGACAGCAACCGTGCAAAAGCAGAACGCTGCCGGCCGGAGCCTGTTCAACCGCCGACAGCATCCGATCGAAGTCGATGCGATGCGATTTACCGTCGTAAAACGGAAAAGTCTGCATGTCGATGCCGGCGCTGCTCAATAGCGGCACGTGGTTGGCCCAGGTCGGCTCGCCGGCGAGAATGACCGCATCGGGCGAAGCGCGCTTGACGACGCCGGCAGCGACGCGCAGCGAACCCGAACCACCGGGCGTCTGTAACGTCGTGATGCGCGGGTTGTTGCTCGCACCCGCGCCGAAAATCAGATCGGTGATGGCAGCGTTGAATGCCGGGCTGCCGCCGGAACCCAGGTAGGATTTGGAATCCTGGGTTTCCAGCAGGAACCGTTCGGCTTTCTTGACCGTTTGCAGCACTGGCGTGGCGCCGGACTCGTCGCGGTACACGCCAACCCCGAGGTCGATCTTGTCCGCACGCCCATCACTGGCGTACTCGGCGATGAGTTTCAGAATGGCGTCGGCCGGCATGGCTTGCAGTTTTTCGAACAAGGCAGTCTCCAGATCGTTGCGCCATCGCCGCACGCGTCGGCACTCGCAAATTGTACACAGAGTTGCACGGCGACTGCCGGAAACCGTTGCGCGGCCGCGGTGGCCTAGAGCCGATTCAGCGGTATTTTCAGGTATGACACGTCGTTATCCTCGGCGTCAGGCAAAGCCCCCGCGCGGATGTTGACCTGAACGGAAGGGATTATGAGCCGGGGCAACGGCAGCGTCGCATCGCGGGATTCACGCATCTCGACGTATGCTTCCCGGGTAGCGCCCTTGCCGACATGGATATTTTTCGCGGACTGCTCGGCTACCGTGACGCCAACCGCGACATCCCGTGACTCTGGCGGATAGTCGTGACAAAGATACAGTGTCGTATGCGGCGGCAATCCAAGCAGTTTCTGAATCGAGTCGTACAGGAGGCCCGCGTCACCGCCTGGAAAATCGCAGCGAGCCGAGCCGGCATCGGTGTTGAACAGCGTGTCACCGATAAATGCGGCGTCGTCGACGATGTAGGTAACACTGTCATTCGTGTGCCCGGGTGTCGCCATCACGCGGCATTCAAGATCGCCAATATTGAATGCCTCGCCATCATCGAACAGGTGATCGAACTGCCTGCCATCAGCAACGAACGGCGGCTTCAGGTTGAAGATTTCACCGAAGGTCTCCTGGACTCGCGTTATGCCCCGCCCGATCGCCACCTTGCCGCCCAGCGCCGACTTGAGCAACTGCGCCGACGACAGATGGTCCGCGTGGGCATGCGTTTCGAGAATCCATTCGACTGACAGGGACTTCTGCTTCACGAAGTCGATCAAGGCCTGCGACGAGCTCATATCGGTTCGCCCGGAAACGACCGAGAATTCCAGAACGGGATCGATGATAGCGGCGCTGGACGTGGACGGATCGCTGAGGACATAAGACAGCGTTCCGGATCCTGCGTGATAGAAGTGCTGAACGTCGGGCATTGTTCTTATTGTTCGCGTCTATTGAATTGCGCCGGGCTGACGTTGTTGCCCTGGATCGCCTGCCCCGATCGCCCGCCGGAAAATCGGGCGACCCCGCCTGAGCGGGATCGCCGCATCAGGTTGTCAGGCTTTCGGCGCCCAGACAGAACACCAGCCGTCTGCCGCGACCAGTTTGCCCGGAAAAATCTGGCATGGCCGCCACTCGTCGCCGTCGGCCCCCTGCACCAGCGCGCAGTTGGCGCAGTTCTGGACTTCTGCCGGGTTGGCGCGGGTTGACGGATCGACCGTGCTGGCGTCGTGCACGTATTTCAGCGACTTCGCCGTCGGGTCGGATTCCTCGAGCTTGGGTAAGTCCTGGGCCCTGGCTTCCTGGCCGGGACGTACGAAACATCCGGCGGCGGCGACGGCGGACAGTTGAATGAATTGACGTCTTGCGATCTTGCTCAAGGTTGTCTCCTTTTTTGGCTATGCGCTTGTCGAGCGACGCGTATCTTAATACAAAAATTTGCCCCGTCTTCAGTTGCTAATGCGAACCATTCGCAACTCGCCGGGGCCTACCGCACAATACTAATGGGCCGAACCTGAACGCCAGCCAAACGCCCCTCCCGGGACCCCGATGTCAGTGATTACCATCAGGTTCAGGAACGCAAAACGTGACCGGGTTCTCAATGGCTGACGCAAGTTATTCCACCGCCGCGCCGCTATTGCATAATTGCTTAATTATTCACGATACCTGCACTGCCGTTAGACGAAGGACCTGAGATGCAACCGATGTCCGGCGAGATGGTCCCAGTACAGGATGCTGCATGCCGATCCGAAAACCATCGACGATCATGAACCGCCGGCCGGCCGATTTCATGCGTGAACGACACCCGGCGCCCGCAGCGCGGGTTACCTTATGGATCGCCTTTCTCGCTACACTCGCGACCGGCAAGATCAGCGCTGCCGCAGAGCCACACCAGTACAACGTGTCTGTCGACTACCGGCTTAGCCAGCTGTGGGTCGAAGCACGGTTCTCGACGCCGGTAAAGAGCGTTACCGCCCGTTCGCGCGTCGCCGGCAAATACCTCATCGATGTTCGCGACTGCTTTGATTCGCGTGAGATCCGACTGCGCAATCGCCGCATGATGCTGCCGGACGAAGGCATCGAGTGCCTCAACTACACGGTCAACCTGGAGCGGGCCGCACGGGAACACCGCAGCCAGCGCTTTCTCGCATCCGACAATATCATCGTGTCGCCGTCGCTGTGGTTGTGGCGTCCGGAGGTTACCGCAAACTCGGAGATCGATATTCGTTTTCAGTTGCCCGAGCAGGTGCGCGTATCCGTGCCGTGGCGCCCGCTCGGCAAAGACGCCTACCGCCTGCACCGCTCCCCGGAGAGCTCTAACGCGAGTGTTGTGTTCGGCAATTTTCACGAAGAAGAAATCCATGTTGCCGGCGCCCGGTTACGGGTCAGCATGCTCAACGGGCGCAAGCCGTTCGACCGCGGGGCGATCAGCAACTGGGTACGGGCGACCGCGACCGACGTAAGCCTTGTCTACGGACGCTTTCCCAATCCCTCACCGCAAGTCGTGGTAATCCCGGTCGATTCGACCCGCAGCAGCAGTGCCGTACCGTTCGGACGCGTCATCCGTGACGGCGGCGAAACTGTCGAGCTGCTGGTCAATGTCGCGGCGCCTCCCGATGCGTTCTTCAGCGACTGGACCGCTACCCACGAGTTCAGTCACCTGATGCTGCCGTACATCGGCGGTCGCCACCGCTGGGTTGCGGAGGGCTTCGCGCAGTACTACCAGAATGTGTTACTCGCGCGAGCCGGTGCATATGACCAGCAACACGCATGGCAGAAACTGCATGAGGGATTCGAACGAGGACGGCGCTCGCGACCGGAGATGTCGCCTAACGAGGCAGCCGACGGGCGTGCGCGAAACGGGCTCATGAAGATCTACTGGAGCGGCGCTGCGCTGGCACTGATCGCGGATGTCGACCTGCGGGAACGCAGCGATGGCAGGGAAACGCTGGACAAGGTTCTGGACCGCTTCCAGGACTGCTGCCTGCCCTCCCCGCGCGTCTGGTCAGGACCGGAGCTGTTCGGCAAGCTGGATTCGCTGACTGATTTCCCGATTTTCATGCAGCTGTACAGGCGCTACGCCAACACTGCGGGGTTTCCCGATACTCGCCCGACGTTCGCGCGTCTTGGCATCACCGTGTCGCACGACCAGGTGCGCCTGCGCAAGAATGGCGAACTGATCCACGTTCGCGACAACATCATTCGCACCGACTCGGATGCCGCAGCCTGGCGACAAAGCCTGGCCGGGAGTCAAGACTCGCAGCGGACAGCCCGTAGCCACTGATATACTGGGTGGCCCACATGCAACGGGTCGAGACATGAGCCGCAGCAGCCAGGCCATCGATATCCGCAAGATTCGCGGCGACGCCGAGTCTTCTATCGAGGACAGCGTTGCGGTCGAGGAGCCGCTGGAGATTCAGCTGAGTTCGTCGACCCAGACGGGCAGCGCCGCGAAAAGCGTGTCGATTACCATGCGCACGCCGGGTGATGACGTCGATCTCGCGCTGGGTTTTCTGTACACCGAAGGCATCATCAGGTCCGGCATTGACGTAATTGCCGTCCGTCACGTCGGACAATCCAGCGGCGACGATGCGGCACAGAACATCGTGCGCGTCGAGATGCAACCGGATGTCGATCTGGACCTCGATCGACTGCAGCGCCACTTCTATACGACCTCGAGCTGCGGCGTTTGTGGCAAGGCATCACTCGACGCGCTGCGCGTTTCAGGACAAGAGTCGCTCAAGGACAAAGGAGTGGCGTTTGCCCGCACCCTGCTTGCCGACATGCCCGATAAACTTTTGGATCGACAGCGATTATTCTCGAAAACCGGAGGGCTTCACGCAGCCGCGGTGTTCGACGCGCGGGGAAACATCGTGCACATCCGGGAAGACGTCGGCAGGCACAACGCCGTCGACAAGCTCGTCGGCGCAATGCTCGCCGCAGACCAGCTGCCCGGCCACAATACCGGACTCCTCGTGTCGGGCCGCGCCAGTTTCGAGCTGATGCAGAAAGCGCTCGTCGCAGGAATACCGACAATGGCGGCTGTAGGCGCGCCATCAAGCCTTGCCGTGGAACTCGCCCGGGAATTCGACATGACGCTGGTCGGTTTTCTCAGGGCCGGCAACTTTAATATTTACGCCGGCGCGCAACGCATCGTGTAGCCGGTTTTGTTTGGCCAGAAAGAGACTTAAAGACGCATGCCCGCAAAGTACGACGCACAGATTGCGACGCAGATAATCAACAACTTCGGCGCGAAGCCGGAGTTGCTGGTGCAGATACTGCACGCGTTCATCGAACGATATTCGTACATCAGCGAGGAAGCCGTGCGGCAAATCGCTTATGAATTGAATATCTCGCGCGCCGACGTGCACGGCGTCGTCAGCTTTTACCATGACTTCCGCACGACGCCGCCCGGCAATCGTGTCGTAAAAATCTGCCAGGCCGAGTCCTGCCAGGCGATGGGCAGTCGTGAGTTGACCGCATACGCGGAAAAGACCCTGGGTGTCGCGATGAATCAGACGCGCGACGATGGCGAGGTGACACTCGAACCGGTGTACTGCCTCGGAAATTGTGCTTGCTCACCAGCCGTGATGATCGACAACAAGGTTTATGGCAGGGTCGACACCGGGCGCTTCGCAGACCTGCTTGAAAAGCACGGAGGCGCTTGATGAGGAGCAAACGCGTGGTCTATGTACCCAATGAGACGTCGGCGGTTTCGCTGGGCGCGAACGAAGTCGCCGAGGCGATCGCCGACAAGACCGACGCGGTCATCGTGCGCAACGGCTCCCGGGGCATGTGCTGGCTGGAGCCGATGGTGGAGGTCGTGGTCGGCGCAGAACGTATCGCCTACGGCCCGGTCACGCCAGAAGACGTCGATGGTCTCATCGAGTCCGACTTCCTCAACGGGGGCAAACATGATCTGTTGCTCGGTCCGACCGAAGAGATTCCGTACCTGAAAAACCAGGATCGCTGGACCTTTCAGCGTTGCGGCTTGATCAACCCCCTGGACCTCGCCGCCTATCTCGAACACGGTGGATTCTCAGGACTGACGCATGCGCTGGAGTCCGGCCCGCGCGGCGTGCTCGAACAGGTCAAAAAATCAGGCCTGCGTGGACGCGGTGGCGCCGGGTTTCCTACCGGTATCAAGTGGCAGACCGTCGCGGATGCGAAAGCAGATCAGAAATACGTCACCTGCAACGCTGACGAGGGCGACAGCGGCACATTCTCCGATCGCATGCTCATGGAGGGCGACCCGCTTACGCTCATCGAGGGCATGATCATTGCGGGATTCGCAGTAGGCGCCAGTCGCGGTTATGTATACCTGCGCTCGGAATATCCACTCACGCGCGACATCTTCGAGAAAGCGCTCAAGGTAGCGCGCGCCGGGGGCTGGCTCGGCGACGACATCCAGGGCAGCGGCTTCGACTTCGACATCGATTTGCACCTTGGCGCCGGTTCCTACGTGTGCGGCGAGGAAACGGCAATGCTCGAGAGCCTCGAAGGCAAAGCCGGCGTTATCCGGTACAAACCGCCGTTGCCGGCGGTGGAAGGACTGTTTGGAAAACCGACGGTGGTGAACAACGTAATCACGCTTGCCTCGGTGCCGAACATTATTGCGATGAGTGGCGACCGCTACGCAGAGCATGGCGTCGATCGCTCCAAGGGTACCCTTGCGTTCCAGCTGGCCGGCAACGTCAGGCGCGGCGGCCTGGTCGAAAAAGCGTTCGGCGTCAGCCTCAGGAACCTGATCGAGGACTTCGGTGGCGGCACCGCAAGCGGACGACCGATCCGCGCGGTACAGGTTGGAGGCCCGCTGGGCGCCTATGTGCCCGCCGCACAGCTGGACATACTGCTGGATTATGAAAAATTCGCGGAAATCGGCGCGATGATCGGCCATGGCGGCATCGTCGTTTTCGATGATACGGTCGATATGGCGGCGCAGGCCCGTTTCGCCATGGAGTTCTGCGCTATCGAGTCCTGCGGCAAGTGCACACCTTGCAGAATCGGCGCTGTCAGGGGTGTTGAAGTCATAGACCGGATCATCGCGAACGAGAATCGTGAGGCGAATCTCGATCTGCTCGACGAGCTCTGCGATACGATGATCGACGGTTCCCTGTGCGCAATGGGCGGAATGACCCCTTTTCCGGTACGCAGTGCGGTAAAATATTTCCCGGAAGACTTCATGCCTCCGGCGGGAGACAACAAATGAGCCTGATCAAAGAAGCCGATTTCGGTACCCCCGCCAGCCCGCAGAAACTGGCGGTCGACATCGAGATAGACGGGCTGCCGGCGACGGTTGCCGCGGGCACCTCGATACTACGCGCCGCACGTGAATCCGGTGTGGACATTCCCAAACTTTGCGCCACCGACAGCATGAAAGCATTCGGCAGTTGCCGTTTGTGCGTGGTCGAAGTCGAAGGGCGAAAAGGCTTCCCTGCCTCGTGCACGACCCCCGTCGAGGAAGGCATGAAAATTCGCACGCAGTCGGCATCGATTGCGAAACTTCGTCGCAACGTGATGGAGCTGTACATCTCCGACCACCCGCTCGACTGCCTGACTTGCTCGGCCAACGGCGACTGCGAGTTGCAGGACATGGCAGGCGCTGTCGGACTGCGCGAAGTTCGCTACGGCTTCGATGGCGAGAATCATCTGGATGCACCGGTAGACGACAGTAACCCGTACTTCTCGTTCGACCCGAGCAAGTGCATCGTCTGCTCGCGTTGCGTGCGCGCCTGCAACGAAGTGCAGGGGACATTCGCGCTGACGATAGAAGGCCGCGGTTTCGAGTCGAAAGTTGCGGCCAGCATCGACGAACGCTTTATCGACTCAGAGTGCGTATCCTGCGGCGCCTGCGTCCAGGCCTGCCCGACTGCCACGCTGATGGAAAAATCGATCATCGACCATGGCCAACCGGAACACAGCGTGCTAACCACCTGCGCGTATTGCGGTGTCGGCTGCTCGTTCAAGGCCGAAATGAAGGGCGACCAGGTCGTGCGCATGACGCCGTACAAAGACGGCAAGGCCAACCATGGTCACAGCTGCGTGAAAGGCCGCTTCGCCTGGGGTTATTCGACCCATCGCGAACGTGTCCTCGACCCGCTTATTCGCGACGACATCAACGATCCCTGGCGCAAGGTGAGCTGGGATGAAGCCATCGGTTTCACCGCCAGGCGCTTCAAGGAGATCCAGGAACAGCACGGGCGCAAATCCATCGGCGGCATCACCTCGTCGCGGTGCACGAACGAGGAAGTATTCATCGTGCAAAAACTGGTGCGCGCGGCATTCGGCAACAATAACGTGGATACCTGCGCGCGCGTCTGTCATTCGCCGACGGGTTATGGCCTGAAGCAGACCCTCGGCACGTCGGCGGGTACGCAGCCGTTCGACAGCGTAATGGATGCCGACGTCATCGTGGTCATTGGAGCCAACCCGACCGAAGGCCATCCGGTTTTCGCATCGCAGATGAAGCGGCGCCTGCGTGAAGGTGCCAGGCTGATCATCGTCGATCCGCGCAAGATTGACCTCGTGCGATCACCGCACGTCAAGGCGGATTTTCACCTGCCGCTGCGCCCCGGCACCAACGTGCCGCTCATCAACGCGTTTGCGCACGTGGCGATCGAGGAAGGTCTCACCGACGAGAAATATATTGCCGAGCGTTGCGACCTCGATTCCTACGAGGCCTGGAAAGCGTGCATGATGAAGCCGGAGTATTCACCCGAGGAAGTCGCGAAGGTTGCCGGCGTCCCCGCCGAGGATCTGCGTGCGGCCGCGAGGCTCTACGCCAGCGCGGACAGGGGCGCCATTTATTACGGTCTGGGCGTGACCGAGCACAGCCAGGGCTCGACCATGGTAATGGGCATGGCAAATCTTGCGATGGCGACCGGAAATATCGGTTATTCGGGCGTGGGCGTGAACCCGCTGCGTGGCCAGAACAACGTGCAGGGTTCGTGCGACATGGGCTCCTTCCCGCACGAGCTGCCAGGGTATCGGCCCGTTCAGGATGACGAAGTTCGCGGCACATTCGAACAGCACTGGGGCGTATCCATCGACCCGGAACCCGGCTTCCGCATCCCCAACATGTTTGACGCTGCGATCGCAGGGTCGTACAAGGGCATGTACATTCAGGGCGAAGACATCGCGCAGTCGGACCCGAACACGCAGCACGTCGAAGCCGCATTGGGCAACATGGAGTGCGTCGTGGTGCAGGACCTGTTCCTCAACGAAACGGCGAAGTTCGCGCACGTGTTCTTGCCTGGCACGTCGTTTCTCGAAAAAGACGGCACCTTCATCAATGCCGAACGTCGCATCAACCGCGTGCGGCCGGTAATGAAACCGCGCCAGGGCAAAGCCGAATGGCGTATCACGCAGGAACTGGCGCAGGCGATGGGCTACGACATGGACTATCGAAACGAAGCCGAGATCATGGACGAAATAGCGACCCTTACGCCGACCTTTGGCGGCGTCTCGTTCGACTTCCTCGATCACGCCGGCAGCGTGCAGTGGCCGTGCAATCGCGACGCACCCATGGGCACACCGATCATGCACATCGGCGGCTTCGTTCGCGGCAAGGGCCTGTTCATCGAAACCGATTACGTGCCGACGGACGAGAAAACCAATCGCAAGTTCCCGCTGATCCTCACCACCGGCCGTATCCTGAGCCAGTACAACGTGGGCGCGCAGACGCGGCGCACGCCCAATGTCGTCTGGTACAAGGAAGACATCCTTGAGATACATCCGCACGACGCCGAAACGCGCGGCATCAACGACGGCGACAGGGTGTCGCTCACCAGCCGCAAAGGCGAGATCACGCTGAGCGCGAAGATCACGGAACGCGTGCAACCCGGCGTGGTTTACACGACCTTCCACGACCCTGAGACCGGCGCCAACGTGGTGACGACGGAGTACAGCGACTGGGCCACCAATTGCCCCGAGTACAAGGTG
Organism: Gammaproteobacteria bacterium; assembly: GCA_018677555.1. GTDB lineage: Bacteria > Pseudomonadota > Gammaproteobacteria > Steroidobacterales > Woeseiaceae > JAHHOT01. The sequence goes on from JAHHOT010000034.1 coordinate 36,297, forward strand.
ACGGCTGTGCAGGTGGCGCCGGCAGTGCATCGTTCGAAGTGGCAGCACCAGTTCGAGGAACGCGCCAAAGTTCAGGGCAAGATACTCGAAACGAGCTAGGTCGCCGTCCACGCAGGCGCTAGCACGACAGCAGCGGCCGGACTGTCTTCAACGGTGTAGCGTACCGGCCGACGCGCCGACCGGTATACGCCAGATCTTTCCGCCCAGGCCAGCCGCGAATGTCGTCGTGACGTAGATGGAGCTGGCGTCGAATGCCCCCATGCCGAACGCGATGCTTGCCGCGCCGGGCATGCCTTCGGCAATGAGTATCAATTCATCAGTCCGCGGGTCCAGTCGCCAGATACGCCCCTCGCCGTTTGCCGCGATATACAGCCGCCCGTCCGCGTCCATTGCAAGGCCGTCATTCGCGCCGCCGGGACCCGTGCGGGCAACGAGGCTGGCGCGTCCGGCGGGCTTTAAATCCGTCAGCCGCAAGGACCACACGGTGTTGTCCGGCGCAACCGGGCGGATGCTCGTGAAGATCTGTGCGACATACAGCCTCCTGTAGTCGTTGGACAATACGAGCCCGTTCGGGTGGTTTACCGCGGTCGAGTAGAGCCGCACGTTCTTCTCTGCATCGACGATGTAAATGTCCGCAGTGGCGTCGTCGCTGACCAGGTAGTCGCCATTCGGCAGCACCAGCACGAAATTCGGATCACCGAATCCTGCCGAATCGACCGACCGTTCGCCTTCCGGCGTGATTCGCCAGACCACGCCATCCGAGTTTCTGTCGTGGCGGAATGCGTTCGTCGGGCCGAAATCCGCAACCAGCAGATCGCGCTCACCAACGGCAGCCAGCCCGAGATTCGAATCCAGCTCCACGAGTTTCTTGCCCGAACCATCCGGCAGGATTTCCCAGAACGCACGGTCACAGGTGGCAAACAATCGACCCTCGCCGTTGAAGGCGAGCCCTTCGCAGCGTGAAAACGGCTCATCAGCGAACAATTCCGGCACCACCGGGAATGCCGCCTCGTCCGCGGCAGATTGCGCGAGGCAGACGCTTACCGCGCATAGCCAGCAGGCGATTACCAGCGCCGATCGCAGATACATCACAGACCTCGGAAGGCCAGCCGCGAGTCCCGCCTACATCCAGCCGAGTTCGCGCATCGCCCAGGGCGCGTTCCAGATTTTCACCATGTCGGAAACCTTGTCGTCGTCGTTCATCTCGATGACGTAGACATAGTGGGAATGGGTTTCCTTGTTGGTCGGCGGCACCGGGCCGCCGTCGCCGGTATGCGTGGCGTGATAGGTAGCGAAGAACGTCGCTTTACGATTGGCTTCGTCGAAGCTACTCGCATGCAGGTCGTAGCTCGACCCCGGCGCAGTCACGGTAGCGAAGCCCGCCATCCAGTCGCAGTACTCCTGCACGGTTTTCATATCCGCGATCGGCTCGCTTTGCGCCGTAAATGATGCATTGTCAGCCACGTAAGGGCTGCAGCCTGCCCAGCCTTTGGCCGTCTCGCATGCTTCGAAAAACTTTTGTGCATTTTCAAACGCGCTCATGAATGTTCTCCTTGTTATTAATAAGAGGCTACCGATCCTGCGGCAATTGTCTGCGAGTGCTTCGCCATGCCCCAGGATTCGTGAATCTCAGGTCAGAACGATGTTGAACTCCGCCGCGACACCGCCATCGTTCATGGTTCGAAACGCGCTGGTCAATAATGCACGCTCGTCCGGTGTAAGACGACGATAGAGGAAATCCCGTGAGTTGCGATCCGACTCACCGGCGACGTATAGCTGCGTGGTCAGGCGCTCGAAGCCCGGCGCGCTGACCCGATAATGTATGTGTGGCGTCCGCCCGGCGTAAGGTACCGGGTGCAGGGTGCGGAAATGGTAGGCGCCGGCGCGATTGGTCACCGTCGCGCCGAAGCCCTGGAAGCGGGGGTCGGCTTCACCCCTGTCGTGCGGGTGATGATAGACACCGCCGTGGTCGGACTGCCAGATTTCCACCTGCGCGCCGTCGACGGGCGTCCCGTGCCGATCGACCACGGTGCCGTGAACATACGCTTGTTGCCCGGGCGACATATCTTTCATCCCGGCCACGCGCAGCAGATCGTTATCGCTGTCAGGCGGGAGTTCCACAGGATAGAACGGCCCCTCTGCGTCGGCGGGCGTCGCCGGCAACAGTTCGTTCGCGGCAACGAGCCGCTGCCACGGTGCGAATCCGGCCGCAGCCATCACCGCGATGAGACGACGACGCTGCAATTGGCGAGAATTCATGACGGCCCTCCCCGGGCATTGCCCACGTTAATTGTAGCAGCCGCATGCCGTTTTCCCTCGAACGGGCATCTCGCGCCAGGCGCCGGCTATCGCAAATGCGGGTATCGGGCGATAAATTCTTTTACCCATGGCAACTCCTGCGCGACGTCGTGCGGCGTCTGACAAAACACCAGGTGTTGCGTGAACGTTTCGAACACATACAGGTTCATGACGTTGGGGTCTGCGAGAACCCGGTAGCAATCACCGTGCCACAACAACGTACGTCCGAGCTGGTCTTTCTCGACGTTCTCCCAGATCGGCCGCGGACCATGGTCCGGCGACGCATAGTAGCGCGCCGCCGCCGCTTCCAGTTTCTCGTCAAAATCGCCCGTGAACCGGCGATGTTTCGTAGTCACGGTTGCGGCCGCTGCCGCCGCCTTCAGCATTGCCACGTGCCAGTCGATCACCGGCCGCGTACTTGCGACATCTTCCGCTACCGCGGTCTCGCCTTCCGGCGCCGCATCCTTTGCAAGCGCTTCTTCGACGACCGATTGTTCGCCTGATGCACTGGTCGCAATATCCGCCGGCTCCGGCATTTCAGTATCCGGATCGTTCGTTAACGGCTCGGGCTGGCTGAGGTCGACCTCGATTGCCCTGTCCGCCACGCGCTGCGACGATCCATCGAACGGCAATTCCGCGAACTGCAGCATTGCCAGCACGATGGCCGCGGACAGCAGCAGGCAGGCAAGCAGCCGCCGGCGCGAAGCACGGCGGGAATGGCCAGGCATCCCCGCCACTGTAATGGTGGTCATTCATCGTTGATGCCAGCGGCGCGAATTTGGTTGCGGCGTTGCAGCGGCAGGGACCGGCGGGAACGAAGTATTTCACACAAAAACCTTGAAATTCATGCACTTGCCCATAGGTCCACGATATTCCTGCGATCTGGCCGGTGGCGCGGCTCGTGATATTTCGCGTACGCCATTCCGTGACACGCTATAGTCCGGCACACGGGGCGCAAGGCACACATATTGAGGGAGAAAGCCGATGACCTGGTGGGGCTGGATGATTCTTGGCGCATTCCTGTTCGGCAGCGAATTATTCGCCATCGACGCGCAGTTTTACCTCGTATTCCTCGGCATCTCCGCGATGCTGGTCGGGGTTGCCGATCTGCTTGGTATCGCGATGCCGGAATGGGTGCAGTGGCTCGTGTTCGCGAGCCTGTCGCTTATTTCCATGTTTACCTTTCGCAAGCAGCTATACGACAAGATCCGCGGCGACGTGCCGGGCTTCAAGGAGGGCGTTGCCGGCGAACTCGTCAAAATCGATTCGGAACTCGAACCGGGACGAGACTCCCGAACGCAGTTTCGCGGCACGGACTGGACAGTGCTGAATGTTGGTTCGCAGACAATCGAGGCTGGTACACGCGCCAAGGTCCTTAAGGCGGAAGGACTGACGCTGCACGTCAGTAATGACTGACGTGAACGAAACGAACGACTAACAAAAAAGGACCCACAATGAATTCACTCTACGTTGCATTGGCGATCGCCGCTGTCGTTGTTTTCATTATTGCAAAAACGGCAGTCGTCGTTCCCCAGCAGAATGGCTACGTGGTCGAGCGGCTCGGCAAATACAGCCGCATCCTGCGCGCCGGTTTTCATATCCTGATTCCATTCATCGAGCGGATCGCGTACAAGCACACGCTCAAGGAACAGGCGGTCGATATCGACGAGCAAATCTGTATTACCAACGACAACGTGCAGGTCGGCGTCGACGGCGTACTTTACATGCAGGTCCTGGATCCGGGCCGCGCATCGTACGGTATCGGTAACTACATGTTTGCGATCTCGCAACTCGCGCAAACCACGCTGCGTAGCGAAATCGGCAAGATCGACCTGGACCGCACCTTCGAGGAACGCGGTACCATCAACGCCAACGTCGTTGCCGAGCTCGACAAAGCCTCCGATCCCTGGGGCGTGAAAGTGTTGCGCTACGAAATCAAGAACATCAACCCGCCGCAGGACGTACTCAGCGCGATGGAGAAGCAGATGCGCGCCGAGCGCGAAAAGCGAGCGGTAGTGCTGACGTCCGAAGGAGAGCGTGACGCCAAGATCAACCAGGCGGAGGGTGAAAAACAGCGCGTCATCAAGGAATCGGAAGCCGCCAAGCAGCAGCAAATCAACGAAGCGCAAGGTGAAGCGCAGGCTATCCTGGCGGTTGCTACCGCGACCGCGGACGGCCTGAAGCGCGTCGCCGAGGCTGTCGTCCAGCGCGGTGGCGCCGAAGCGATGCAGTTGCGCATCGCGGAGAAGTATGTCGAGGAATTCGGCCAGCTGGCCAAAACCTCGAACACGCTCGTGGTGCCGGCGAACCTGACCGACCTGAGCGCGATGATGGCACTGGCAACCAATATCGCGAAGGGACCGATCGTCGGCGGAAGCCCCGACCGGAATTAAACCGGGTAGAGGGCGATGCTAGCGGCGTTCGCGCGGCTCGCAAACGAGTGTCGTACTCAGCTCGACCGTCTCGCGGCAGCGCTCGCCAACGCCGGCGGCAAATCCTTTCATGCTGTTATTTTTCGTCTTTGCCACGAAAGCCGCATTATACCCCGAGTCAACGGACGTGGATTGTTGCGCCCGGTCAGCCCTTGTTGAGTTTGTGGATCTTCGTCCCTTCGAGCGTCAGGTTATACATCAGTCCCTTGGCGCCGAAAATGAAGCCGACAACCGGATCCTTGATGTTGGCGCTATCGATCGTCTTGCCTGCACCGAGGTCGATCAACGCAACCGAACCGTCTACGCCGACCTTCCAGCCTTCGCTGTTGCGAAACTTGTCGAGCGATTCCCTGGTCATGAAGGCAATGACGATCGACTTTGCCTGCGCCCCGAGCTGGAAGCCGAAAGAACCGCTGGCGGTGCGGTAGTAATCCGCGCTGCGACCACCCACACGCAGCGCACCCTCGCCGGTTTCACCGCCGATGCCGATGCCCACTTTGATCACACGCGGAAACACGAGATATCCCGCGGCGTTGTTCAGGAACACCTCCGCGCCGCTGACCTCGTTCTTGAACGCGGCAATGGCGTCATTGACCTTGGCATCGATGACCGCCGCGGATTCCGCCGCCGCAAACGACGGGACAAAAACAACCGCCAGCAGCAAAGCAGCAACAGTGGATCTGAAAACCCTCAACATTCTCTCGTTCCTCTCATCTGTATGACGCATCCCAGGACAGGGAGCATCGGCGCCCAGCCGGGGATGATATCGCATTCGCACCATCATGGTGGAGTCCCGATAATGCCGCACAGTTCCTGAAGCAGGCCTGAATGGCGGCCAGCCCGGAGTCAGGCAAGAAGCCGCGGCGCGTCAGCGGGTTACTCCTCCGGCCCCATATCTGCTCGTCGGCCTGTCCGGGATCGCAACTGTACAGGTCGTGCAGGCCCGGCCTGAAAGCCATCGCCCTCTCCAGCTCATTATGCTTTGCAGTATTGCGACCCCGCGGCAACGTAGACATCGATCATCGTCTCGATCGTTGCGGCCAGTCGACGCGCGCGCACCCGATCATAATCCAGACTGTCTTCGTCCATGTAGTTTCGTTGCGCTATCTCCAGCTGCAATGCGCAAACACCATTTTTCGGGTCGCCGTAATGGCGCGTAATAAAGCCACCCCTGAATCGTCCGTCAAGCACGCTGGTATACGGTGTATGCCCGGCAACCTGCGCAACGGCGGCAGCGACGTCCGCGCTGCAACTTGCACCGTCGTTCGAGCCGATGTTCAGGTCCGGAAGCTCGCCATCGAAAAGCGACGGCACGCTACTCCGGATCGAATGCGCATCCCATAGCAACGCGAATCCGTGCTCGTCCTTTATTTGCTGCAACGTTGCCGCCAGTTGCTCATGGTACGGACGCCAGTACTCTTTGATGCGTTGCGCCTGCTCCGTCGGCGTCAACCCCCGGCCCGCCTGGTATAAGTCTTCACCAGCAAATGTTTTTTGCGGGCACAGGCCGGTCGACAGCTGCTTATCGTAAAGCGCTTCATCATCCGACGAACGGTTGAGGTCGACAACGTAACGTGAAAAGTCGGCGATCAGCATGCTCGCGCCAAATCGCTTCGCGAAGCGGTACAAGCGCGCGACGTGCCAATCCGTGTCAGGCAACGCGAGCCCGGCGGCGCTCATGCGATTGGCAATATCGGCGGGCAGCAGGCGCCCGTCATGCGGCACGCTCACCAGCAGCGGTTTCGTTCCCTTGTGAAACGCGTAGATCGTGGTCACGTGCTGCCACTCGGCAGGATTCTCCTGGCCATGTCGAAGAACGCGCCGTTCTCGATGAGCTCTGCCACTGCCTGGATGTCCGGCGAAAGTGACCGATCCTCTGCATAGCGCGGTGACAGCTTGCGCACTTTGCTCAACACGGTCTCCAGCGTCTTCGAGGTCTTCTTCGGCCGATGAAACTCGATCCCCTGACAGGCGGCCAGCATCTCTATCGCGACGATACAAGCGCTGTTGTCGAGCATCTTGTGCAATCGCAGCGCCGCGCCGGTCGCCATGCTGACGTGATCCTCCTGATTTGCCGAGGTTGGAATGCTGTCGACGCTGGCCGGGTGCGCCAGTGACTTGTTGTCGGATGCAAGGGCCGCCGCCGTCACCTGCGCCATCATGAAACCGGAGTTGAGACCGCTGTGCTCGACCAGGAAAGCGGGCAGTCCGCTGAGATGCGAATCGATCAGGAGCGCGACCCGGCGTTCGGCCAGCGAGCCCGCCTCGGCGATAGCCAGCGCAAGATAGTCCGCCGCCAGGGCAATCGGCTCGGCGTGAAAGTTCCCGCCCGACAGGACCGCCGCTGACTCGGCAAAGGCGAGCGGGTTGTCGGTTACCGCGTTTGCTTCGACCGCAAGAACGGATCCGACATGCCGCAACACGTCGAGGCAGGCGCCAGCGACCTGCGGCTGACAGCGAATGGAGTACGGATCCTGTACGCGGTCACAGTCGAGATGCGATGCACGAATCTCGCTGCCGTGCATGAGGTTTCTCAACAGTTCGGCAACGTCGATCTGACCAGCGTGACCGCGCGCAAGCTGGATACGCTCATCGAACGGCGTATCGCTTCCCTTGATCGCATCTGCCGTCAGAGCGCCCGTTACCAGGCTCGCAGCAAGCATGTGCTCGGCGCGAAACAAGGCGGCAAGCGAAATGGCGGTGGACACCTGCGTGCCATTGAGCAATGCCAGGCCTTCCTTAGGTGCGAGCACCAGGGGCTCGATACCGGCCCGCCGGAGTGCTTCGCCCGCGGGCATCCGGTCACCGTCGATGCAGGCCTCGCCGAGGCCCAGCAAGACGCCGGCCATGTGCGCCAGCGGCGCCAGGTCGCCGGACGCTCCGACAGAACCGCGCGACGGGATCACAGGGATAACGCGGTGCCGGATCAGCGCACAAAGCGCGTCGACCAACTGCGGCCGGACACCGGAGCAGCCGCGTGCAAGGCCAATCACTTTCATTACCATCGTCAGGCGCACCGTCGACTCCGCCAGCGCCTCGCCGACGCCCACCGCGTGCGAGCGAACCAGGTTTTCCTGCAGGTGCACAAGTTCGTCTTCCGAAATGCGCACCTGGGCCAGTTGGCCGAAGCCGGTATTCACGCCGTAAACAGTTTCGCCACTCTGCAATACCTGGTCGATCTGCTGCTGAGATCGCTCAACGAGTTGTCGCGCCGCGGGCCCAAGCGAAACATCGCAATGTTTTTGCCAGACTTCGCGGAGCTGGCCAAGGCCGATCGGCTGCGTATCGATTAGAAGGTTCATATCGGTGTCGCCTTCATTTGCCGCCGGTGACCATCGGCAAGTTGAGATTGTTTTCCCGTGCACAATCGATGGCCGCCTGGTAGCCCGCGTCTGCGTGCCGCATCACGCCCGTACCAGGATCGTTCCACAGGACTCTACCGATGCGCCGCGCCGCATCATCGCTGCCGTCGCAAACGATGACCACGCCCGCGTGCTGTGAGTAGCCCATGCCGACGCCGCCGCCGTGGTGCAGCGATACCCACGTGGCACCGCTTGCGGTGTTCAGCAACGCGTTCAACAGCGGCCAGTCCGAAACCGCGTCGGAACCGTCGCGCATCGCTTCGGTTTCGCGATTCGGGCTGGCCACGGATCCACTGTCCAGGTGATCCCGGCCGATGACGATCGGCGCCTTCAGCTCGCCCGTGCGGACCATCTCGTTGAACGCAAGCCCGAGGCGGTGCCTTTGGCCGAGTCCGACCCAGCAGATGCGCGCCGGCAGCCCCTGGAACCGGATCTTTTCCCGTGCCTGGTCGAGCCAGTGGTGCAGGTGCGCGTTGTCCGGTATCAGCTCTTTAACCTTTGCGTCGGTCTTGTAAATGTCTTCCGGGTCACCCGATAAGGCAACCCAGCGGAACGGCCCGACACCGCGGCAAAACAGCGGCCGCACGTAGGCAGGTACGAATCCCGGGAATTCGAATGCGTCCTGCACGCCCTGGTCGAACGCGACCTGCCGAATGTTATTGCCGTAGTCGAACACCGGTACGCCATCCGCGTGAAACTCGAGCATTGCCCGGACATGAATCGCCATCGACTCTGCCGCCGCACGCGTGACCGCATCCGGATCGGCGGCGCGCCGTTCGAACCACTCCTCGACCGTCCAACCGATTGGCAGGTAACCATTCGCCGGATCGTGTGCCGACGTCTGGTCGGTGACTGCGTCAGGCCTGACGCGCCGCCGCCGCAGTTCCGGCAATACTTCGGCGGCATTGCCGAGCAAACCGACCGACAGTGGCTGTTTTTCAGCAACGGACGCTTCGATCATGCGCAGCGCGTCGTCGAGATTGTCGGCGTAGCGATCGAGGTAGCCGGTTTCGAGTCGCTTTTCGATGCGGTCCGGCTGGCATTCGACCGCCAGCATGGAAGCTCCTGCGAGAGTTGCTGCCAATGGCTGGGCGCCACCCATGCCACCCAGTCCTGCAGTCAGTATCCAGCGACCCGCAAGGTCGCCACCGTAGTGCTGCCGACCCATCTCGGCGAAGGTCTCGTAGGTGCCCTGGACGATTCCCTGGCTGCCGATGTAGATCCACGATCCGGCGGTCATCTGCCCGTACATCATCAGGCCTTTGCGATCGAGCTCGCGAAACTGTTCCCACGTGCTCCAGGCAGGCACCAGGTTCGAATTGGCAATCAGCACGCGCGGCGCATCCGCGTGCGTTTTGAAAACGCCCACCGGTTTTCCGGACTGCACGAGCAGCGTTTCGTCGTTCTCCAGTTCCAGCAGGCTGCGCACGATCGCGTGGTAACAGTCCCAGTTGCGCGCCGCCTTGCCGATACCGCCGTAGACGATCAGGTCTTCCGGACGTTCTGCGACCATCGGGTCGAGGTTGTTCATCAGCATGCGCAACGCGGCTTCCGTCAGCCAGCTCTTTGCCTGCAACTTGCTGCCGGTCGCAGCGCTGATTTGTTCTGTTGACTTGTTGCTACTCATAGGTTGAATTTCCTCAGCACGGTCACGTCGGAATCCGTGCTTGTCTCGGTGCCGGGCGGTATGTAGTGCCCGGCAAGCTCGTATCTGTCGCCAGGATGCACGAGGCGCGTGAAGGTCACAGGCTCACCGTGGGCCCAGGTGCGCCGCAGCACAACCAGGCAAGGCTCTCGCTTGCGCATGCGCAGTCGCTCACGCACGTCCGGCTCGGGCATTTGTGCGCGTACTTTATGCTCGGCTTCCTGCAGTGGCGCGATCGCGCTCAGGTAGGCGCTTGGTGTGACCGCCGAGAAATCCTGCTGCAGGAACGCGGGCGCAAACGTCGGCCTGATAAAACGGTCCTCGAGTTGAATGGGCACACCATTTTCTGCATGCACCAGCATGACGTTAGGCACCCGCGCCCCGACGTCGCATTCCAGCGCAGCCGCTACTTCGTCGCTTGCTGCTGTTTCGCAACACTGCATCACCAGGGCGGAATGGCGGTGACCCCGCCCTTCTATTTCGGCCGCGATGTCCCTGACTTCGAGCACATGCGACGCGGCCGTTACGTCAGCGACAAACGTGCCAACGCCAGCCACGCGCTTTACGTAGCCTTCGTTCGTAAGCTCGCGCAATGCGCGATTCGCGGTCATGCGAGATACGCCGGTGGAATCGACCAGGTCCATTTCCGAGGGAACGCGATCGCTCGGTTTCAGTTCACCCGTAGAGATTCGGTCGATGATCAGCTCCTTGAGCTGCCGGTAGCGTGGCTTTGCGGGCATGGCCTAGCTTCCCGACTCCGCGGCAAGAAACGATCGCACGACACGATTGAATTCGCTGCGTGCGTATTCGCGACTGCGATGGCGCCCATCGACCAGCTGCCAGTTTCCGTCCACCATCACCCTGTCGATTGGCAGCGTGAATCCGGAAAAAACCAGCGCGTCCAGAATGGATTCGTCGCTGTGGCCACTGAGCATCGGGTTATGGTCGTCGAGGACGAGAAAATCTGCTGGCGCCCTGGCCCGCAATTCACCGCCCGGCAGGCCGCAGGCCAGTGCCCCACCCTCAGCCGCGAGCTCGAACAGGCGCCGGCCAGTGTGTCGGCGGCCAATTGCCGCGACGTTGCGACTGCGGGTTTTCAGTCGCTGACCGTATTCGAGCCAGCGCAATTCCTCGAACGGGTTGATGCTGATGTGACTGTCGGAACCGATCGCGATCCTTCCCCCTGCGCTCAGCCAGCGGCGAAGGGCGAACAGGCCATCGCCGAGATTGGCTTCCGTGCTCGGGCAGAGGCAAACGATTGCCCCGGTCGCCGAGAGTCGCTCCAGTTCCTGATCGGTCATATGGGTCGCGTGCACCAGGCACCACCGTGAGTCCACTTCGGCGTTCTCAAGGAGCCACTCGATCGGACGCAATCCCAGCGCATCGAGACACTGGTCTACCTCCCCTTGTTGTTCCGCGATATGAATGTGCATCGGGCACGCATCGCTTCGAGCCGCCGCGGCCACGCGTGCCAACGACTCCGCGCAGACAGCCCGCAGACTATGCACGCCGATAGCCACGTTCATGCCGTCATGCGCATGGCTTTTCGCTTCCTCGTAGTGCTCGAGAAACTCGTCGATCGACAGTGCGAATCCATGCTGCTGCGGCTGCGGCCGCGGGTTGTCGAAGCCGGCCCGCTCGTACAAGACCGGGACGTAGGTCAGCCGAATACCGGTCTCATCTGCTGCGCTGCGGACGGCATCAAACAGCGCACGGCGATCGCCGCTGCCGGGCTCCCGGTGCAGGTAGTGAAACTCCGCGACCGCCGTGTAGCCGGAACTCAGCATTTCAATGTAGGCCTGCCGCGCGATCGCAGCCAGCGCCGCTGCGTCGATCCTGCCGGCGAGCCGATACATGCGCTCGCGCCAGGTCCAGAACGTATCCTGCTCGTCGTCCCCGCGATATTCGGCATGCCCGGCAAGCGCCCGCTGAAACGCGTGGCTGTGTGCGTTGGGCAGGCCGGGTACGACGATGCCGAGTACCGACTCGTCGGCGGCCGGCGCGGCCTCGACGTCGACACGGGCGATCCTGCCGGCGTCGATGTGCAGCCGCACATTTCGGGCCCAGTCCCCCTGAATCAATGCTTTACGGGCAAAAACCGCCGGCACGCGACATCTCCCTGCAGGTTGTATATACAGGCTAGTTGATGCTAACTTGCAATGCAATATGGGCACCTGGGACCTTCTGCTGACGGACGCCAGAATCGCGACACTGTGCGCGACCGGGGCCCCCTACGGCATCATCGAAGACGCTGCGCTGGCGGTCAGCGACGGACGTATCGCCTGGCTCGGCAAACAGGAAGACCTGCCGCAATCCGGAGCCGCGGAGACCCGCTCGCTGCTTGGGAGCTGGATTACACCGGGACTGATCGATTGCCACACGCACCTGGTGTTCGGCGGCAATCGCGCCGGGGAATACGAACTGCGCCTTAACGGTGCGAGCTACGAGGACATTGCCCGCAGCGGCGGCGGCATCATGTCGACAGTCAACGCTACGCGCGCACTGAGTCGCGATGAACTGGCCGATTATTCCGCGATGCGCCTGCTTGATCTCAAGTTCGAGGGCGTCACGACTGTTGAAATCAAGTCAGGCTACGGCCTGGACCTCGAAACGGAAATCCGCATGCTTGAAGTCGCGCGTATGCTCGCCGACGAATACGGCATTTCGGTGTCCGGCACCTTCCTCGGCGCACACGCAGTTCCTGCAGAGTACGAGGGTCGAACGGACGACTACGTCGCATTCGTATGCGATGAGGTTTTGCCGGCGGTCGCGGAGAAAAAACTGGCCGATGCCGTTGACGCGTATTGCGAGCGCATTGCTTTCAGCGCCGAACAGGTCGCACGCGTATTCGACAAAGCCGCGGCGCTGTCATTGCCGGTCAAGCTGCATGCCGATCAGTTGAGCGACAGTGCTGCGGCAGCGCTGGCTGCCAGCTATCGTGCGCTTTCGGCCGACCATCTGGAGTACACCTCCGAAGAAGGCGTAGCAGCGCTGGCCGACAGCGGAACGGTCGCGGTTATGTTGCCTGGCGCGTTCATCACGCTTGGCGAAACGCGCCTGCCGCCTGTCGAAAGCCTGCGTGATAAAGGCGTCCCAATGGCGGTCGCAACCGACTGCAACCCGGGAACATCGCCGGTCTGTTCGCTGCTCGCCGCGATGAGCCTTGCCACCAGCCAGTTCAGGATGACGCCGGAAGAATGCCTCGCCGGGGTCACACGCTGCGCAGCGCAAGCCCTCGGGCTGGCACACGATCGCGGCACGCTCGAAGTCGGCAAGCGCGCTGACCTCGCAATCTGGGACATCGGGCATCCGCGCGAACTGTCTTACTGGATCGGACATGACGACCTCGAGGACCTGCTGGTCGAGGGCCTGTCGGTAATCTGCTGAATCAATTCTCGCCAGCAGGTATTGCAGACGCGCTCGCACAGGTCGCGACGCGCGGCGATTGCCAGCCAGTCGAACACGTCTGCGTATCTCCCCGGGTGCTTGTGGATTTCGCGAATCACAGCCACACTGCCGCCTTTTCCGCCATCCTGTCCGCTACTGAACACCTGAATGAAACTGTCGCTTGCCGCTCCGCGTAAGTTCGTCTTTGTGCTTGGATGCCTGACCACGCTCGCCGCGATGACGATCGATATGAGCCTGCCGGCCATTCCGGACATGGTGCGTTCCATGGCGACCCGGATCTCGGCCGGCCAGATGATCGTAGGCGCGTTCATGCTGGGCGCCGCGCTGGGACAGCTGCCCGCCGGATTGCTGTCCGATCGCTTTGGCCGGCGGCCCGTGCTCATCTGCGGCCTGGTCGTTTTCACGATCATGAGCGCCGTCTGCACTTTTGCGCAAAGCATCGAGATTATGTTGACGGCGCGCTTCGTCCAGGGACTGAGTTCCGCCGTCGGCACCGTGGTAACCCGCGCCATCGTCCGCGACATCACCAGTGGTGCCGCCGCTGCGCGACTGATGTCCGTACTGGTCATGATTTTCACCGCCGCGCCAATGCTTGCGCCGGTGCTCGGCGGCTACCTTGTTACCTTGTGGGGCTGGCGCGCGCCGTTTGCCGCCATCTCCGCGCTCGGTTTCGTCCTGCTGGTCAGTACGATCGCTGTTATTCACGAGACTCACAAAGCGGACGCAAGTGAGCGAATCCTGCGCCAGTTCACCAGCAGCGTGCGGCAGTTCTTTGCGCAACGACAAAGCATTCTCGGCGCTCTGCTGGTTATGTTGCCATCAGCCGGGTTTCTGTCGATGATTACGGGATCGCCCGCGCTCGTCATCGAGATCTACGGGTATCCAGCGCAGCAGTTCGGCCTGCTGTTCGCCCTCATTGGTGTTGCAATTCTGGCCGGATCGACGCTCAACCGAAGCTTGCTGCACCGCTACAGCGGCATACAGGTGATCGGGCTGGCGGCGAGCACCCTGGGACTGGCCGGTGTGCAGCTGCTGTTGATCGCGTGGCTGGAAGACGTTCCGCTGTTCTGGATCTGGGGCAATTTCTGCCTGTACATGTTCGGCGTAGGCATGGTTTTGCCAAACGCCGCCGCGCTGGCCCTCGACCCGCTGCCGCAAACCGCGGGCGTCAGCTCATCGATTGTCGGTGTCTTGCAAACTTTGTCCGCGGCCCTGGGCTCACTCGCCAGCGGTTTTATTTTCGACGGCAGCGTCGGCCGCATCGTGATCATACTGGGGATATTTGGCAGCGCGACTTTCGCTGCCTACGCGCTACGACACCTCGTACTTCGCGGCACCGCGATCATTCAAGCTCCGTCGTAATCTCGTCGATCGCCCTGCGCGTTTGCTGGGGCAACATCTTCGGGTAGCCGTACCAGACAAGGCCAACGACAAAAGCAGCCTGGCTGTTGACGCCGAGCAAGTCATAGAAGCGCTGGTCGCGCGTAATCGGCCCGGTTGCCCATTTCGACGCGACGCCCGCCTCCGAGAGATAAAGCATCAGGTTCTGAATCGCGCAACAGCAGCTGGCGTAGTCCTCCTGCTGTAACAGCTCGTCGTCCGATTTCCTGCAGGTCACAACGAGCCAGCCAGGACGCTCCGCCGCCGACCTGGCCTTGAAGTCGCCGATGCTCGCATCCTTGCGCTCGGTCACCACGACTCGTGTCAGCTCCACGGCACGGGCAATCGTCTTTTCCCCCAGCAGGTAAAAATGCCAGGGTTCGGTGAGATGGTGATTCGGCGCCCAGCGCGCCACTTCAATCGCGTCAAGGATCAGTTTGCGGCTGACCTTCTGTTTGAGAAAAAGCTTGGTCGTGCGACGCCCGCGGATACGCTCGCCGAGAAGGCGCAGTTTGTGCGTTGCCGCGTCGTGCGTCGCACCCATCAGGCTTTCTCGAGAATCATCGCAATGCCCTGTCCTACGCCGATACACATGGTGCACAGTGCGTATTGTTCGCCGCTGCGCCGCAACTGGTACGCAGCGGTCGTGACCAGCCTGGCGCCGGACATTCCAAGAGGATGGCCGAGCGCAATAGCGCCGCCGTTGGGGTTGACGAAACCGGCGTCATCCGGCACGCCAAGCTGCCGCAACACCGCGAGCCCCTGCGCCGCAAACGCTTCATTCAGCTCGATCACATCCATCTGGTCGACCTCGAGTCCCGCCCGCTGCAGTGCGCGCGTCGACGCCGGCACCGGACCGATGCCCATGACCCGCGGCGCAACTCCGGCAGAGGCCCAGGTCACGACCCGCGCGACGGGGGTCAGGCTGTGTTCTTTCACGCCAGCATCCGATGCCAGCAACAGCGCACAGGCGCCGTCGTTAATACCCGAAGCATTTCCAGCCGTGATCGTTCCCTTGTCGCGCACGATCGGCCGCAGTTTCTGCAGCCCTTCCAAAGTCGACCCCGCCCGCGGGTGTTCGTCCGTATCGACCACCAGCGCTTCGCCGCGGCGTTGCGGCACCGATACGGGCACGATTTCTTCGGCAAGAAGACCGCTCTCCATGGCCGCCGCAGCGCGTTGCTGGCTCCGCAACGCGAACTCGTCCTGGTCATCCCGCGATATGTGGAACTCATCGGCAACGTTTTCCGCGGTCTCGGCCATCGAATCGACGCCGTACTGCTTTTCCAGCTTGCGGTTGACGAATCGCCAACCGAGCGTGGTGTCGTAGATCTCCGCATTGCGGCTGAACGCGGCTGTCGACTTGGCAAGCACGAACGGCGCGCGCGACATGGACTCGACGCCGCCCGCAATGACCAGCTGCGCATCACCCGCCTTGATCGCATGTGCGGCGTTACCGACCGCGTTCATGCCGGAACCGCAAAGGCGGTTTACCGTCGCCGCCGGCACGGCGGTCGGCAGGCCGGCGAGCAGGCCGGACATTCGGGCGACATTGCGATTGTCTTCGCCGGCCTGATTGGCACAGCCGTAAACCAGGTCATCGATAGCCTCCGGATCGAGGCCGGGATTGCGCTGCAGCAGTGCGGCAATGGGAATCGCACCCAGATCGTCCGTTCGCACACCCGACAGCGCGCCACCGTAACGCCCAATGGGCGTCCTGACTGCATCGCATATCCACGCTTCACTCATCTACTTTTCCTTTTCCTTGTCGTAGTTACGGCCAAGATACATGCCGACGACCGCCCAAACCGCGGCGACACCGGCCGCGATCGATGCGATACCGGCCAGGCCGAGGCCAAGCGTCGCGGTCAGCGCCGTGTAGGCCCACGCCGTCGCCATGTCACCGCCGCGGTAGATCACGATGTCGATCACCGGCTTGGCTTTGTAGCGCGTCTCCGGATCGACGAGTGTGAACAGCATCTCGCGCCCGGGTCGCGTAATCGCGTAGTTGCCGGCGCGGCGCGTAACCTGCAGACCGATCAATACCATCAATACCGGCGTTGCCGCAACGATCAGCCAGCCACCGACCATCAGCGCCGGCACCAGCGCGAGTGTCGCGCCCATCCCCAGTCGCGTTGCCAAACGGCTCGTCGCGAAAACCGCGGTGACGATAGCCAGCGAGTTAACCGCCAGGTCGATCGCGCCGAAGTATTGCGTGCGGACATCGCGATCGAAAACCGCCAGCAGCTTGCGCAGCTCGAAATAGATGAACGTGTTCATTATGACGTAAAAAACAATGAACAGGCCGATCGCAAGCAGGTAGGGATTCTTCAGAAAAAGGGTGAAGCCGGCGAACGGGTTCTTGCCGAGCTTGCGCTCGGCCGACATGTCGGCCTCCAGACCCGCGTTCCCCAGCTCGGTGACTTTCAGCCGATCGAGCATCGCGATGATCGGTATCGGCACCAGCAGCAAGGCCGCGGCGACCAGCAGCAGGTTCATCGAGCCCAGCTTATCGGCGAATGCCGTTGCAATGAGCGGGCCCATTATTGCGCCGCTGCTCGCCCCGGTCGCGATGAAACCGAATAGCCGCGGCGCCTGCTCCTTCGAATAGGTACCCGACATGAAACTCCAGAATACGGAGACGTGAAAAAGGCTGAACACACTGAGCCAGACGTAGAACGACTTGTCGACCAGCGTCGGATCAGCTACCGACATCGAGCCCAGGTAAAACGCGACGAATGACGCGGCGAAAAACGCATAAACGGCAGGAACGAGCCTGCGCAGCGAGATGTGCGAGATAACAAGGCCGTAAAGACTGACGGCAACCACGCTGAATGCGAACGTCGACGTCCAGAGCCAGCTCAACTCCTCGTCAGACCAGTCGCTGGACATGGCATCGCGAACGGGCCGCAGGATGAAATACGCTGTCATCAGGACGAACACGAAGGCGAAGGACAAGAATGCCGCGCGCAGTTCGTTCGGCCGGATCTTGGTACTTTTCTGAACGTAACGCGCGAACGGCCCGAACTGCGTTTCTTCCGTCATTGGCCTTCCCGTATCCCCGCTTCAGACGGGAAGACTGCCATAGGCCGGCGCCGATGGACACCTCGCGGCAGGCCGGACGCGATGCGAAGCCGCGATCCCGCAGGTTCGATTAAGGCACAGCCCGCGCGGCCACGGAATGCAATTCGTCGGCCGACAACCTGACCTTGTAATCAGCCTCTACGAAGGCATAGACAATCATGCCACTGCGATCAACCACGTATACGAAAGGCACGCTGAGCGCCTTGAACTTGTCGATCGACGAATCGTCGTAATCGCGTTCCTTGCCGTCGAGATAATCCTCCAGCCCCTGCGAGGTTCTGAACGCCGTCCCGAATGCCCGCGCTGCTTCCAGGTTCGCATCCGACAGGATCGTGTAGTCCAGTGCCTCAATGTCGTCCCTCGTTTCGCGCGCCAGCCCAGAATACAGCTGATCTGGCCGGTCGTTGCTGAGAAACAGGACGTCATAGCCCATTTCGCGAATGCCGGGAATTACGGTTCGAAGCTCCGACAAGTGCAGGTTGCAGTAAGGGCACCAGCCACCGCGAAACGAAATCAGAACGGTCGGGCGAGCGAGCGCACCGGGATCGAAGCGATGGTCGACTCCGGCCACGGTCCGCACGGTAAACGCTGGCGCAGGATCACCGGTCATCAGCGGGCTGGTCTCTTCCGCCGAGGCCGGCAATTCAACGAGATCGGCCGCGTTGCCTACCGCGAAAAGCGAAAACGCGAGTGACGCAAGTAGTGTGGCGATGAATGTAACGTTCAGCAGCTGCCGGGCGATGGCCATTGTTTTCTCCCTGGTGGATGAGAAATGAGACCGGCTGGTCAACGATATTATTACCCTACCACCATCACCGGCACGCGACCGGGCAGCATGTGCGACGGTCCGGGGAACGGCTCAGCCGGCTTTTTCGAGGAGGTCCGCCCGCGTCACGTCCGACATGCCCCGGCAGCGGGCCTTCGCACGATACATCGCCTCGTCGGCGCAGCGCAGCAATCCGGTCAGCGTGTTCGCATGCGCCGGATAAAGTGCAAACCCGATACTCGCTGGACACTTGATCGTGGCAGCACCGATCCGGTACTCCTCCTCCAGTGCCCCGGTGAGTCGCGTTGCCAGGTCTTCCGCAATTTCCGGGTCAGCATCCGGCACGAGCGCGACGAACTCGTCGCCGCCCGGACGGCCGATGATGTCCTGCGATCGAAGGCTCGCGCGCAGCCGCTTCGCGGCTGCCAGCAACACCTGGTCGCCAACGGTGTGACCGAAATCGTCATTAACCAGCTTGAATGCATTCAGATCGACGAACAGCAATGCGCCTGTTGCATTGTCATTGCTTTGGGACAGGCGGCGGGTTGCCTCGCGTTCAAAGCCGCGGCGGTTGAAAACAGCAGTCAACGAGTCCGTCAGTGCGATCGACTCCATGTGTCGCTCTTTTGCTTTGCGATCTGTTATATCAACGAAGGTCACGGCGTAATCCTCACCCACAGGCTCGCAAATCACGCGCAACCAGCGCTGCTCTTCCGGACTTCCGACCGCCGACTCGCAGTCCAGGATTTCACCGGATTCGGTGGCCTGTTGAAACTCCCGCAACAAGCGCGCCGCTTCGTGCGTATCCATACCGCTGACCGCGAGACGCATCACGTCATTCGCGTCCCGATCGAGCAGGAATTCCGAGTCCACCTCCAGGTGCTTTGCAGCTGCCGCATTTGCAAAGATGCAGCGCAGGAAACGGTGATCGTCGATACCGATCCAGCGCAATCGCATTATGCCGTTCACTGAATGGTCAATAAGCGTGCGCAGTAGCTTCTCACTGCTGCGCACTTCCTTCTGCGCCTTTTCGACATCACTAACGTCACGGAACATCAGGACGCGGCCGGAACGGGTTGCCGCCTTGTTGGTCGATATCGGCGTCACCTGCAGGTGCAGGAACCTGCCGGTCGTCGTTAACATCTTCTGCGGCTTGCCGGTATCGAGGGCCTGGTGCACCTCTTGCACATCCGCGCCGAACAACGAGTCCAGCGATGCGCGCAACGCTTCCTTCTCCTTGATATCGAGCAACAATTCGGCGCCGCGATTCAGGCCGATAACGCGTTGCTGTTCGTCCACCACGATCACCGGATCCTGCATGTTCTGGAATACGACCTCGTAAGGTAGCGGAGAAAACTCGATCATCCGCTCGCCGATAATGAGCCATGCGTACACTGGCAGCATTGCCGCGAAAACCAGCGGCACAGTCGAAATCGTGTTCGGGCCGATGCCCACGTCGTAAAGAACGCATGCCGTCACTGGCACCACAGTCGACCCGGCGAGTATGAACAGGCCACGCCGGTAGGCGGGCGCCACCGCGGTGCTGTGCAGCAACAGCGTGAGCACCGCGGCACCGAACACCAGGTAACCGTGCGGTGCGTGCAGGAATAAAAACCACGGCCCCCATTGCTGCGGTCGTGTGAGGAATGCGCCACTGTCGTCTGTGGCTGGCAGCAGCCACATGAACTGGTGCCAGTGGTTGCTGGCGGCGATGAAAATGCTGGCCAGCGGCACGATGAGCAACGCGGCAATGCTGCTCTTCGACGTCGCGGCGCCGGTGTAGTTGCGGAAGCAGACCAGGAGCGATACCGGCACGAGCGCGGTGCCGAAAAAATGACCGAGGCGCCCGATTGAAAACATCGTGTAATTCGCCGCGCTCAGCTCGACGGCGCCGCCCAGGACCCACAGGCCGATAATGCCGAAAGTGACCGCAACCGCCTTGCTGCCGGCATCTGCCGAACCGGCGATGAGCCGCACACTGAGCAGCACGTAGCAAAGCGCACTGAAATACAGCAATACAGCAAGAATAATGTCGAGGTCCATAACCGCAGAGGTCGGGCAAGGCTCGGAAGTTGTGACAATCTTATGTCACACCGCCGACACGTTCCGGGAACTGCTCCACAGCTTTCGCGTCTGTGGTGGCGTCTTCGTGGTCGGAAATGCGCAGATAGTGTATTCCCGCTGAATTGAACGTGTTTTCGCCGGTTCGGGACATCCGCCGCGATACCTGGGACGCCGGACATGGAATTCGCGGCGCGGCTGCGCTAGTGTTTTGCGGCGCAGATCGCTTTTGCCGGGTCCGCTATGACCGAACAGAAACCGCCAAAAGGTGCCAATCCCCATGCGTCCAGGGTTCGGACGGACGGTCGCGGCCGTTCGGTCTGGGACGACACGATCAAGACGGCGAATCTCGAGCTGGTGTCCACGCAAGCGCTCGAGCTTGAACTGAAGTCGGGCAGCGAGAAATGTCGTCGCTCGATCGAACGCGCGGCGGAGCATACCGGCGAGGGCATCCTTGCACGGGACACCGCCACCGGGCTGTATGAGATTATCGACGACGACGATCTGCGCGAAATTCTCGGTGGCCAGCAAGACCTGTCCGCAACCGGACGTCCTGCGGAAGTAACCCCGGAGCCGGCAGGCGACACAACGGCTGCCGCCGGCGAAGAGCTGTCGCTCGTAAGCACCCAGATGTTGCGAAAAGTCCTTGGACAAGCTGATCTCGAGGAAGAGGATTCTTCGCCCGCGCAACTCGAACGCAGCTTCAATCCCTACGACAGCGGCTGATCGCCCATCCTTTCAGGCGCATGCGGCGCGTAATCGTGCGCGCACGTCATCTACAGGAATGGTGTTCAGCAATTGCAGGAACGCGTATGCATCTTTCGCACTCTGCTGCGACAGAACCCGGTAGGGGTCGTCGGCGGCGCGCGCCGAGGCACGCCATTGGTGAATAGCGATCGTCGCGGCGAGACGCGCCTTGACGAGATAAACGAGAACGTCCAACTCGTCCTGCAACAATGGCGTTTCTGAGTCGTATCCGGCGACGAGTGACTCGATGAATAGCAAAGGATCGTTGTCATTGTGCAAATAGGCGGCGGCGACGCCGAGATCGATGATCAGGGGTGAATAAAGCATGTCACCAAAATCGATGACGCCTGCGATGATCTCCGCGTCGTAGGCCTGCACCAGCACGTTGTCGCCGTGCAGGTCATTGTGAATGACCTGGGCACGCGCACCGTCCAGAACGGGTAACGCCCTGGCGCCAAAGTCATCCAGACACTGCGACACTGCCTGTCGCAGATGCGGGTCGTCGAAAAATTGCAGCAGCCGCCGCAGGTCGAGCGCCCTTTTCATGTCCCACAACAATGACTGGTTTGCGCCGACATGCGAAAAGCCGGCAAGCCCTTTGGCCAGGCTGGCCAGTGTTTTCCCGAGACCACGGCAAAGCGCCGGTGTCAGCGGGACCGAAGACAGCGGCACACCGGGCAGATAGGTGACGACACGAGCCATGTGGCGCTGCCCCGCATGGTCGAGCGTGCAGTACGGGTCACCACCGCTGGTCGGAATTATTCCTGGCGCACGGATGTCGAGGTCGAGGCGCCTGATTGACTTGTGCAGGTACATGAGGCCTTCGATCTGGAATCGCGTAACGTCCGGGTCCTCCGCCGAATTCGCGATTTTCAGGACAAACTCTGCACCGCCGGCATCAACGAGACGAAAGTTCTGGTCACGCTCGCTGACCAGCGGGCGCGCCTGCACCTCGAGCCCGTATTGCTCGAGCACGATGACCTGCGCCTCTTCCGGCGCGAAATCGGGTGGCGCAGCGGCGATCGTCGTAAGCGGATCAGAATTCCCGGCACTCATAGGCTACGCAACGCGGTCAATCCAAGCGGTAAGTATGTGAGCGGACCCGCGGCGCTGCAAGACGACCACTCCACCGCCTGCGTCACTCACCAACGCAGGCCCGTTGGAGCAGGGTTTAATGCGCAATAAAACAGCTCCGACGCCGCCAAAATGGCCGATTTCGGCGCATGCGTATACAATTATTGCTGTTCCGTCGCCCCGCGAGCAAAACGAACAAAACGAAATGCAGGGGCGCTGATCAATTTCAATCAGATAAGGACGGTTTGTCATGCCTCTCGATATCACGTTTACCCTGAGCGATCAGGATCTCGAACATTTTCAGAACATTGTCAACAAGGCGAAGTCCGCCATGTCCAAATCCGATAGTTCTGAGCAGATCGAGGCGGCGGCCCGGCAGCTGATCACGGACGCCAAGTCGACTGATCTCCCCGAATTTATCGGTGACCGGCTCAGCAAGCTCGAAGTCATCATCAACATGATTGGTGACGAGGAATGGCGGCTCAGCGACGAGGAACGTCATCGTGTCCTGGGCGCCCTGGTCTACTTCTGCGATCCCGAGGACCTCATCCCCGATCACATCCCGGGGCTGGGCTTCCTGGACGATGCGATATACGTCGAACTCATCATTCGTGAGCTGAGATCGGAAATCGACGCTTTCGAGGAGTTCTGCGCCTTCCGCACGGCCGAGGAAGCGCGACGCAAGGAGAAGGGTCTGGACCCGCACGTCGAGCGTGAGGAATGGCTTGCGGACAAGCGTGCGTCCCTGCATACGAAGATGCGCAAACGTCGGAGCGATCGCACGGGCGGTCGCAGCGGCTGGCGCCTGAGGTGGTGAGACAGACCCCATCAATCAGAAAAGCCGCTTCCGCAGAGCGGCTTTTTTTTGCCCGCTGCAGCGGCCCGGCGCCTTGTCGATGTAGAAAATTGCCAAATTGCTCAACAACCGGGCACGCCGATTCAGCCATAATGACTTTCGCATGAAGCACTTGCTCGACATCGTGGAACAGGCCGAGGCAGGGCCGGCCGTGCATTTTCGCAAGTCACCGTACGGCAGCGCCGGCAGCCGTGAGTTCCTGCGCGATGCCCTGGCCATGGCCAACGCATCCGTCGAGGGGCCGCGCTACATCGTGGTTGGTATCGACGTTGACGCCAATGGCAAACGCAGCCGGCGCGCTGTCCCGGACGACGACTTCGCTGGCAAGCCATCGTATCAATCACTCATCGCCGATTTCGTGGAACCCCCGATACGGGTCCAGTACCGCCCGGTCATCAGCGGCGGCAAGCAGGTCGGCGTATTTGAATTCGCCGATTGCCAGGATCGTCCGTACATGATGCGCGTCGATCACTCCGAAACCCTGCGCCGCGGCGACGCCTACACGCGGGTACAGAAGACGATCGTCAAAATGGGGCGCCAGCAGCTGCAGACACTGTTCGAGCAGAAATTTCGCGAATCCGTCGACGCTAACAGCATCGAAATCGGATTCCCCGGAGAGATTCTGCACAAGGAAATGTCATTGTCGACAGTCGACCTCTCGGCAATGCCGTCCGCGGTCGCCGCCTCGAAAATAAAACAGATGATCGATGCCAGGGAATCGGCAAAGGCTTTCGGTTCCACAACCGTGATGTCGCGCCTGATGCATGCACGGCTGTTTGGCTCCGATGCGCCGTACGTGAAACGTACGCCGGAAGAACTTCTGCAGGAAATGTCGACGCTCAGGAAGCAACACGAGGATGACGATCTGCATTTCCTGTTCGAGCAAAACGCCCGCGAAATTCAAATGGTCGTACTCAATCAGGGTCAGGAACCGATCAAGGACGCGTCGCTGTCGCTCGCAATGCCAAATCACAGTTCATTTTTCATCGCCAGCTCCCTGCCGAAGATCCAGCGCGATGACAAGCTGGTGGCGCGGGACCCGGACGAGCAGTCACGCTACCCGAGCGTCAGCCAGCGCGATGACATGGTGAAAGTGTCGCACAAGATCGGTGAAATCGCTGCAAACTCGCCAGTAGAAGCTTTCGCATCGCCGCTCAGGGTTTGTGCGGGCCTGGAACTCAAGGGGCGCAAAATCGGCATCCGCTACTGCCTGTTTGGCCAGAACC
>JAHHOT010000064.1 GCA_018677555.1 Gammaproteobacteria bacterium
CTTGATACCCGGGTTCAACTTGACGACCTGCCTGAAACGACGCTGGAGCTCACCGGCGAAGCGGACCTGGAAAGCATTCAGGTTGGACAACTGGCAGCGCACAACGACCTCGGCCGCCTGAGCGCAACCGGCAACGCACGCTGGCTGCCCGGACAGGAATTCGATCTCGCTTACACGCTATCGGAGATCGACCCGTCAATACTGCACGACGCTGTCACCGGAACATTGAGGCTCGAAGGCAAAACCAACGTCCGACTCGGCGAGCAGTCTCCGGTGGTCGATCTGGAGATAGACCGGCTGGACGGCAACGTAAACGGATACGCCGTGCTGGGGAATGCGAGCGTCAGGTACGCCAGCGATACTCTGTCGATAGCGGAAAGCCGATTCAGGATCGGCTCGAACCGGGTCGATATTGCCGGCTCGCTCGGCAAGACGCTATCGCTGGGCGCGGACATGGATATCCCGGCACTGGCAGAAATTATTCCCGAAGCGTCAGGTGCGATTCAGGGCAATGTCATGATCAGCGGTTCCCGGGCAAGCCCGAATGCCAAGGCAGATATCACCGGCTCGTCGCTCGAATACCAGGCCTATTCGCTGGGCAAGCTGTCCGTCGCGGCTGATATATCGCCGGCGAAGTCGAGCTATGCCGAGCTGCAGTTCGACGAAGTGTCCGCCGGACAAATGTCACTGGATTCGCTTTACGTGTCGGCGAACGGCCGGCTGGATAATCACACCATCAAAACGGCGCTAAGCCACGCCGACAGTCGTATCGGTCTCGAGGCGAGCGGCGGATACGCGGACAGCCAATGGGCCGGTCTGATCGATCTGCTGGAATTCAACAGCAACACCACCGGACTGTGGTCCACGGACCAATCCAGCCAGCTCACCGCATCGGCTGAAGAAATCCTGTTGTCAACAACCTGTTTGAGGGGTACCGGCGACCGCGGCCACGCTTGCGTCGGCGGCAGCCGGGTGAGCGCCGGCTCAGCATCTTTCGAACTGTCAATCAGCGACTTGCCATTGTCGGCCATACCGGCAATCTGGCCCGCCAACATTTCCGTCAGCGGATATCTCAATGCCGATGTCAACGGCGATATTGTTGATCAGCGCCTGACAGGTGAGTTTGGCGTTTCGTTCCGGGACCCGGTTCTGAATGCCGTTGTCGACGATGAGCCGGTTTCCGTGACGGTGACGCAGGCCATCGGACAAGCGACGATCAATGATAATCGCGTCGAATCGACGTTCCGGCTGGAATTGGCGGAAGGCGCAGGCAATGGAAATGTCGAGGTTTCGATCCAGGACGTCGCGGACATTCAGTCGGCAATTGCGGGTGCCGGAGAAATTACGATCAATGATGCATCGTTGTTCGCCGTATTTATCCCCGGTGTCACCAATCCACAAGGCACGATCAAGGGTGCCGTTACAGCGACCGGAAGTCTCAGCGCACCCGAGTTTGTCGGTGAAATAATCCTGACAGACGGCGCATTCGGGGTACGCCAGTCCGGCATCCAGGTATCCGATTTTGAAGTGCGCCTGGCCCAGGAGGCGGCCGGGCAACTTCGATTGACCGGACGCGCGCGATCGGGAGATGGCCAGGTTTCGATCGAGGGGCTTTCCCGAATAAGCGCTGAATCCGGCATGCGCGCTGAGCTCGCGATCTCTGGCGAAAACTTCGAACTGGCGCGGCTGCCGGATTGGCGGGTGAATGCTTCGCCCGAGATTAACGTCGTACTCGACGAACGATCGACGCTCATCACGGGCGAACTGGCAATACCCACTGCAGACGTGACGGTAAAAGAAATACCGGAAAGCGCGGAGTCGCCATCGCGTGACACGATTGTTCATGGCGCAGAAGGCGAAGAGGCCCGGCCAGGTCGACGGATCGAGATCGATATCCGGACTACCGTCGGTCCGGATGTCCAGCTGGCCGGCTACGGGCTGAGGACCGGTCTCGAAGGCAGCGTGCGCCTGCAGGGCGGCACTCATGCGCCGTATGTCGGTAATGGAAAACTTACGTTGCGCGATGGCCAATACAAAGCGTATGGGCAAGATCTCGAGATCGAGCGTGGCGAGCTGATCTTCAACGGACCACTGGAGAATCCGCAACTGGATATTCGTGCCGTGCGGCGATTGACTGACGTCGTCGCAGGCATTCGCGTAACGGGAACGCCACTGCAGCTGCGCTCCGAGGTTTACAGCGAACCCGCATTGAGTGATTCGGAAGCCCTGTCTTACCTGCTCACCGGTCGGCCGTTGGCGAATGCGACCAGTGCCGGCGAGGGCGACACGCTCAACAACGCGGCGTTTGCGCTTGGCCTGTCGGGCGCCGGGCCGATCACGTCGCAGATACGCACCGGATTGGGCCTCGAAACCTTGACGGTCGAGGGCGGCTCGGAGGACGGCAGAATCATCGCCGGTAAACGGTTTGGCGATCGCCTGTTGGTCGAGTACGGCTACGGCATTATCGACAAGCTGGGCACACTGCTGCTTCGCTACCAGCTGAGCGAAAGGCTAATCCTTGAATCCCGAACCGGCACCGTCAGCAACCTCGATATTGTGTATAGCGTGAAGAAGAAATAGTTTAGAGAAACTGACTCCCGATCTTGATCAAACAAGGAAAGGGTTGGAGGATATCTGGAAATGAAGATTTTCATGTTGCTTGCGAGTCTGGCAATACTCTTGTCGCCAGCAGGCAATCCCGCGGCGGCGGAAAAGCAGCGCGTTTTCACACTGGATGAAGACGTGTGGGTGTTGTTCTACGACGTCCCCTCACGCCGCTTCCGGCGCACCCGGGATGCGTTTGTACGCCGCGACTGGGACTCGGTGAGCAGGGACCTGGCAGTCAGCGCCGGCTTTGTGCACGCCGAGGCCGATCGATCATCCGCCGCGCTCGTTGAACCCCTCAATACCGTCGCCCTGCGGATGGACGAGATCGCGGAGACCATTCACAGCAGCCAGATCTCCGGCAGCGACCTGGACGCGCTATTTGCGAGAGTACACTGGCTGCTGGCCCAGCATTACCTGGAACAGTCAATCACCTCGCGCGACGCACTCGATAGCAGGAATGCCGGGGCATACCTGTGGGCGACCGTGCACCACATGGAACGTACCGTGCTCTGGTCGAATGCGCGGTTGACCCGTCGGCAACTCGAGTCGCTGGAGACGCTGCGTGACCTGGCCGGCCGCCTCCGCGATGCTGCGGATCCCGCGCCCGTCTACAAGGAGCGGCCCATCGTCCTGGCGAAAAAGACGCTGCTCGAGCTCGGCGCGCACATGGACCGGAAAATCTGGCTAGATCCATTATAACTTACTGTTTTTTATAAAAATAAAAATATTGACAGATTTCAGAATCGGAATATATTTGCGCTGTTGACAGCGCGATTCCGGCGCAAAACCCGGTAATGAGCGGGTCTTCGGGCAATGTGTTTTGAGCGGTTTGTGTAGGAGGATTTTGATGCGCACAGATCCGAAATTCTGGTCCGATGGATTCGACATCGTCGACGACCCGGACTTCAGCGTTCTCTTCGGGGACGACCTCGAAGACGTTTGTATCGATGATGCAGTTTCCGACATCGACGCCCGTCGAATGACGTCCTGGCAACGACTGGAGGAACGTCTGGACGCCCGGCGACTGCACGCCGATCTGGACGACTGGGACGACTGGGACGAGTTTCTGGCCACGCACTAGATTCTTTGTACCGCCTTTTGACGACCAATTTTTCCGGCCCTGCGTTGGGGCAAGGAGAACCTGTTATGCACACGAGCTATGACGAGTACGACGATTTCGAGTTCGACGACAGAACGCATCAGATGATGCGCGGCCTGGCACGACAATCACGCCAAAAACCCAAATCACGCGGCTTGCGGCGACTGACTAAAAAGCGCGCCAGGGAATGGGTCGATCCGGAATGGAGCGACGTCGACAATATCGACGCCTACGATTATCTCGAATTCGATCACTACAACGATGAATCGCTGAATCGCTGGCGGTAACGACAGGATTGCAGCGGGCAATACCTGGCCGGCCGGGATGCCGATCATTCGGCAAACCGGCCGGCGTTTTTCCCGGTCAACTCAGCATCGGCAACACCAGGCTTGCCAGGCTCAACAGCAGGAAGAAGCCACACATATCGGTGACCGTGGTCAGTAGCGGCCCCGAAGCAACCGCCGGGTCGAGCTTCAGCCTGCGGAGAATCAATGGAACCGTACCGCCGATGGAGACGGCAACGATCGTGTTGGCCGCAAGTGCAGCACCGACGACAAGGCCGAGGATCGGATTGCCTTTCCAGGCCCAGGCCGCTATTCCCAGCAGCGCACCCAGCGCTATACCGTTGATCATTCCGACGATAGCCTCCTTGCGCCAGACACGCATCACATCCTCTGGCAACGCTGCACCGAGCGTCAGTTCGCGCATGCTGACGGCGACGGCCTGGTTTCCGGAGCAACCGCTCATATCGGAAACAATCGGCAAGAAAACCGCGAGGGCGATAACGGCAGTCAGCGTGTCTTCGTACATCGCTATAATGCTGGCCGCGAGGATATTCAGGCCGATATTGATGCTGAGCCAGGCGAGGCGCCGTTTGGATCTGACCAGTACCGGCATGCTCCGCAGCTCGTCACCGCCGATGATGCCAGCCGCTTTCAGGTTGTCGGCTTCGGCACGCTCTGTCAGGGCTTCAAGTAACGCTCGCCGGCGAACGATACCAAGCAGGGAACCCCGTTCGTCGACAACCGGAACGGCGGCGATATCATGCTCGTCGAAAAACTGCTCCAGCTCATCCAGCGTGGATTCCGGGCTCACCGTCAATGCCGGCTTGGCGATTCTGCCGATCGGCTGGTCCGGGTCCGCAAACACCAGATCGCGAAGACGGATGACGCCTTTCAGTTTCTTTTTCCTGACGACGACGTAGATGTAATGAACGGTCAGGAATTCGTAGTCGACGGTGTCCGCCGTAATGTCGTCTACCACTTCGCGAACGGACAAGGCCATCGGATACGCCGCAAACTCGGTCATCATCAAGCCACCCGCCTGGTCGGGCGGATAGTTGATCAGGTCTCGGACCTCTGTCGCTTCGTCTTCGTCGAGTTCGGCGATGATAGCTTCGGCATTCGCGGCGTCGAGTTCCGCAAGGACGTCAACCCGGTGGTCGCTGGTCATTTCCTCGACGATCGTCGCGGCGTCCCCCGCACGCATTTCCTCCATGAGCTCGGCAACGTGCGTATCCGGCAAATCCTCGACCAGCGACGCCGCCTTTTCGGGAGCAAGAGTGGACAACAACGCCCGTTGATCGTCGGGCGTGAGGGTAAACACGGCGTGCAGCATGTCGGCCGGCTCCAGATCCTCGAGCAACGATTCGATCTCGTCGGCCGCATCGCCACGATCCAGCATCTCGTGAAGTCGACTCCACGGTTTTTCTTTTGGTGTGTTCATTTTCCAGTCTCAGTGAAGATGACCATGCGATTGATGCCCTGACATGTTGGAAAATTGAAGTTGCGGCTTTTCAAAGAATCCGTCAACCTATTTTGGGGAGAACCGATCTTTCATTGGATCGTTTGCGCAGATGAGCACCATTTGTTCGCGGATGGCCGCCAGTTCAAGTGCGGGCATGCGGATTTGTCTGCACGAGGAGGTTGCAGCCGATGGATCTAACCGGGCACTGGGTAGGCATAGCGTCACTCATTGTTTTCATCGCGGCTTATGCCCTGGTGATAGGCGAGGAATTCACGCACCTCAGGAAATCCAAGCCGGTCATGCTGGCCGCCGGAATGATCTGGGTGATGGTTGCGAGCCAATACCGGGATGTTGACGCTCACGCACCGGAGGAGGCGGTCCTCGAATTTCTGGTGGAGTTCGCTCAGCTGTTCCTTTTCCTGCTTTCCGCGATGACATACGTAAATGCGCTGACTGAAAGAAACGTATTCACGGCGCTCAAATGCTGGCTTGGGCGGCGTTCATTTACCTACCGGCAGATGTTCTGGATCACGGGTATCCTGAGTTTCTTTCTGTCACCGCTCATCGACAACCTGACCACGGCACTGGTGATGTGCGCCGTCGTGATGGCGGTCGGCAAGGGTAACAACCGCTTCATTGGCACCGCGTGCGTCAATATCGTCGTTGCGGCAAATGCCGGCGGTGCCTTCAGCCCGTTCGGCGACATTACAACGCTCATGGTCTGGCAGCGCGGGCTGATCGACTTCCAGACATTTTTCGTACTGTTTCTGCCTGCAGTAGCCAACTATTTCGTGCCTGCTTCCGTCATGTCGTTTGCCATTCCGAATGACCAGTCACCCGCCGGTGAAAACGACGTGACCATGAAACGCGGCGCGAAGCGAATCATGTTTTTATTTCTCTGCACCATCGTTACCGCGGTATCGTTTCACAACTTCCTGCACTTGCCGCCCTTCCTTGGCATGATGACCGGTCTTGCGTACCTGAAAATTTTCGGCTTTTACCTGCGCAAGACACATATCGTTACACCCTACGACCGTAAAGACTACGGACAGATCGGAGACCCATCTCCATTTGACAGCTTTCGGGAGGTTTCCCGAATCGAGTGGGACACGCTGCTGTTCTTCTTCGGCGTAATCATGTGCGTCGGCGGGCTCGGTTTCATCGGTTACTTGGACCACCTGTCCGCCTATTTCTACGGACAGCTGGGAGCGACGACGGCAAACGTGCTCGTCGGAATACTTTCATCGATTATCGACAACATCCCGGTCATGGTCGCAGTCCTCGAAATGAATCCGCCGATGGACACACAGCAGTGGTTGCTGGTAACCCTGACGGCCGGCGTCGGCGGCAGCCTGTTTTCGATCGGATCCGCGGCAGGAATCGCGTTGATGGGCCAGGCTCGCGGGCAGTACACTTTCTTCCAGCACCTGCGCTGGACACCAGTTATCGCAGTTGGCTACGCGCTCAGCATATGGCTGCATATGTTCATAAACGATGCGTACGCGAACGTCAGTCCCGGTCTCTCATGTTGCCCGGCGTATTAAACCGGACGAGACCGTTCGACCTCATAGGGGAAGTCCGACGTAGTTCCCGGCGATGCTCTTTCGTGCTGCTTCTTGAGTTGCAGGACCATTCCACTGCAGGTCGCGGCGGGGCCGCAAGAGGTTCAGGCTCGCTCGGATACCGGTTCCAGCGATTCGCGGCGCCAATTCAGTGCGATCACGGTCAACGCCGGCAACATCGTCAGTGACACGATGGCAGCGCCGACGATGCCGAACAACACGATGATGCCGACCCCTCGGTAGAGTTCGGTTCCCTCGCCCGGCATGAACACCAGTGGCGACAGCCCGCAGATGGTTGTTATCGTCGACATCGCGATCGGGCGCAGCCGCACCTCAACGGCATTTTTGACAGCCTCCAGCGCAGAGGCGCCGGTATCCCTGGCAAACCGAATCGCCCGGTCGACGATCAGGATCGGGTTGTTGACGACCGTACCCATGAGAATCAGGAATCCGAGCATCGAAATCATGTCGAAAGACTGGTGAACCGGCTTCATGCCGAGGAGCGGCAACACCGCGCCGACCCCGTTCAGCAATGCGAGCCCGACGATGCCGCTGGCAATGCCGAGCGGAATCGTGGTCATTATCAGGAGCGGGTAGCCCCAGTGGCGGAAGATCGCAACGAGCAACAGGAACACGATAACGAGTGCAACCGGGTAATTTTCCGCGAGCGCGGTACGAGTGGCGTCGAGCTGGTCGCTGGCACCGGAAATATCGATGTTGATCGACTGCGGGATTCTGCCGCTTTCGCGCAGGTAGCCAACGACGTCAGTACGCACGATATCGACGCCGGTTTCCAGCGCAATCGATGAAGGTGGAATGATGTTCAGCGTCACGGTGCGCTGGCCGTTGACCCGACGCACCGTACTCGTATCGACGGTTTCCTCGATGGCGGCGATGGCGGACAGCGGAAGAACTGTGCCCTGTGGCGTGAATACCGGCACTTCGCCCAGCTTGTCGACCTCGGTATTGCCGCCCTCACGTCCGTACATGTAGATGTCGATCTTGTCGTCCGCCAGGAAAAACTCGTCGACGAACGCACCGTCGGTCAATGCTGCGACGGTATAACCCACGACCCCGGCGTCCATACCGAGCTCGGAAACACGTTCCCAGTCCGGGCGCACCTCGACCAGCGGCTGCGCCAGTGACAGTGACGACGGGGTCGACTGGATCCGCGGGTTTTCGAAGACCGCCTGCGCCTGGCGGTAGGCGGCCAGCGCGGTGTCATAAATGACCGCGAGACTCGGCCCCGAGATGTCCAGGTTGATACTGCGCGTGCCGCCGTCGTTGCTGCTGATGATCGAACCGCGCGAGGCGAAGGCACGCATCCCGGGATAGGTCTCGAATTTTGCCGTTATCGCGTCCATCAACGCATCGATGTGGTCCGCATGCACAGGCTCGGAAATGATGCGCATGCCGTCGGGATTGACCCGCAGGCTCAGGTATTTCATCGCTGGCACCGGCGATTCGCCATCGGCATACCGATCCGGGTCCTCGCCGACATGCGGCAGAAAGTATTCCTGCACTTCGAACCCGATGGCAGCCATCGTCTCGATATTGTAGCCAGGCGGCGCGTTCATCGCCGCGAAGATCTTCGGCTCCTCGCCTTCGGGCAGATACTCGGCGGGCGGAGTCAGCAGAAAAATGACCGCAGCGCTAATACCGACCGTGACGGCGATGGTCGCCCATCGCCTGCGCTGCGTGCGGATGATCCTGTCAACGTGCGAGAGTATCCAGTCGCGAACCGACTCCGCCATAGCGGAGGGCCGCAGGTTTTCGGTGCCGAAATCGAGCCGCGCACTCGCCGTTGGTATCAGTGTTATCGCAACCAGCATCGAGGCAAGAATCGACGCCGAAATGGCAATCGCGATGTCCGAATAAAGCTGACCCGCTTCCTCGCGAATGAACAGGATGGGGGTGAATACAAGTATCGTGGTCAGCGTCGATGCGAGTACGGCTGACCAGACGTTGCTGACGCCCTCCACCGCGGCCTTGACGCGATCCTTTCCGCGCCGCTTTACCAACTCGATGCTTTCGATGACGACAATGCTGTTGTCGAGCGTCATACCGATGGCAAAAGCGACACCCGCGAGCGAGATAACGTTGATCGTGCGGCCGGTAACCAGGAGGCCGATGAACGCAGCGATCGTACAAAGCGGTACGCCGATAATGCCAACGGCCGTCGCTCGTGCAGAGCGCAGGAACAGGTACATGACGAGCGTCGCGAGAACGGCGCCGAGGCCGAGATTGATCCAGACGTTTCGCACCGATGCCTCGACGTACGCTGCATCCTCTGCGATCAGCGCCATTCGCATTCCCGCCGGCGCGAGCAGTTCACGTTGTACCGCCTCGACTTCCTCGAACACCGCGTACTTGATGTCGATGACGTTCGACCCGGCTTCACGATTGACGGAAAGTTGCAGCATCGGCTCGCCGTTGAAAAACGACAGGCTGCTGATCTCGAAATGGTCGAATTCAACGATCGCAATGTCGTCAAGCCTAATCAGCGTGTCGCCACGCCGGTCGATGATCGTCTGTCGCAGGGTTTCCAGGTCGTCGTAGCGGCCGACCGTTCGCAAGAGGTAACGCCGCTTGCCGCTCTCGATCTCACCGCCCGACACGTCCTGGTTGCGGCCGCGGATCGCGTCACGCACGTCGCCTATCGTCAGGCCGCGGTCGGCGAGGCGACCGGCATCCACGAGAATCCGTACCTGCCGTTCGGCGCCACCCCGGACGTTGATTTCCGACACGCCGGGCACACCGGAAAGCCGCGTCCGAACGTTGTCCTCGACGTAGTCCCGCATCATGTCCATGTCGAGGCCACGAGGATTGCCCTCGGCAGGAAAAATAGCGAAGTACATGAACGAATTTGCCGAGAACGAGCTCGCAAAAACGCGTGGCTCGTCGACATTGACCGGGTACGAGGGCACCTGGTTCAGCGCGTTGTTGACCCGAATCAGCGTCTCGGTGATATCCACGCCGAACGGAAAGTCGAGCTCGATCGTGGCGCGCCCGCTCGACGCCGTCGCTTCGAGCCGTTGCAGGTTGGGAATATTGCGCAAGTATTCCTCCTGCTCGATCAGAATTTCCTTCTCAACGTCCTGCGGTGTGGCACCCGGCCAGGACGTCTGCACCGATATCGTCCGCACCTCGAGGTCCGGAATCATCTGTACGGGAACCCGAAACGCCGCCAACAGGCCGAGCACGCCGATGATCAACGCGATGACCGTCATAAGAATTCCGTTGCGTACGATGGCTTCGAACACGCTTACCGCCCCCCCGGGGCTTGTTCGCGAATACTGACCTGCTGTCCTTCCTGCAGGGTTTCGTTGCCGCGCGTTACGACGGTGCTACCTGCGTCGAGGCCGGAACGGATCTCGACGAGGCCTTCGAACATCAGGCCCGTTTGGACCTGACGCTCACGCACGACCGGTATCTCCGCCGAATCGTCGATGATCCAGACTACCTGCCGACCGTCCGGGTATCGAAGCAGGGCATCGCGTGATACGACGATGCCGTTGCGCCTGGCATCGACATGCAGGATACCGCGTGTGGACATGCCGGGAGTGACCGAAGAAGCCGTTTCCCCGTTGACCTGCGCACGAACCAGGAAGGTTCGTGAGCCGGGGTCTTTCACCGGGACGATGGCAATAATATGCCCATCGGCGGCGAACCCCGGCAGCGCGTCGGACTCCAGTTCCACCACTGTCTGCATGGAGATATCCCCAAAATACTCCTGCGGCACGCGAAAATCGAAGCGCAAATCGTCCGTGGCGACGAGCTCCACGAGGCCGTCGCCGGTGTTGACCCATTCGCCGACCGCCGCGATTCGCCGGCCGATGACGCCGGCGAACGGCGCTTTTACCGACAAGCGGTCGACCACGGACCGTTGCTGCTGCACGGCGGCGCGCGCCGCAGCCAGGGCAGCGGCATCC
Organism: Gammaproteobacteria bacterium; assembly: GCA_018677555.1. Lineage (GTDB taxonomy): Bacteria > Pseudomonadota > Gammaproteobacteria > Steroidobacterales > Woeseiaceae > JAHHOT01. Next base: position 10,947 of record JAHHOT010000064.1, read on the forward strand.
CGCACTGCCGTCGCGCGACGGCTTTCGATTTCGCTCTCCGAAATCGCATTCGCACTTCGAACCCGCTCGGCTTCGTCCAGCCGGCGGCGCGAATCTGCCAGCGCCGCCTCCGCCTGCTGCAGCTCCGCTTCGCGGCGCCGCAGCTCGAGCGTTTGCAGCTCAGCGTCCAGCACGACGAGGACGTCGCCGGCGGAAACCTGGTCGCCCGCATCGACGTTCATGTGTGCGACAAGTCCGCCTACCGAGGGCGACAACACGGCGGCGCTCGGTGACGTAACTGTACCGCTGACGCGGATTGCCCGGACGATGGGCCGCTCCACAGCCGCGCCGACATTGACCGGGGGCGCGGTCTGGCCAGCGGCCGCCGTCGCGAAGAGCGACACGGCAAGAATAAGAAAACGCAGCATAGTAGAGATATTCGGCCTTTCGAGCGGAATTATCCAGCCATTACACTCAGGTCGGCAAATACGACATAGATCGTCAGGACGATCGCGATCAGGGCGAGTCCCGCGGTGCGCGCATGCGGCCACGGCGTCAGGTCCACCGCCCCGACGTCTTCCTGTTGCCACGGTTCCCGCAGCGGACGCAGCTCACCGATGACCAGCATCGTTATGACCAGGTAGCTGAAGACGAGTCCCAGGAAATGGAACTCGTGCATAGAGGCGACGATTGTCGCCAGCGGCGGGATGAAGTAGCCGCAGGCAATGACGACGAAGCCCGCAACGAGCGCAGACTTTGCGGCATACGGCGGCACGCGCCGGCTGAGCATGCCGACCAGCACGACAGAAAAGATCGGAATGAAATAAATGCCGTTCATCTTCTGCAGGTAGCTGAAGATGCTCGCCTGTCCGTCGAGCAACGGCGCGAGCGTCATCGCGACTATGGCCATGATCCAGCCGAAGATCTTGCTTGAGTGGACGACGCTGGCGTTGCTCGCGTCATGTTTGAAAACCGACTTGTAAAGACCGAGGCTGAACAGCGTGCAGGTGCTGTTCAACGCCGAGTTGAAGCTGGACAATATCGCGCCCATCATCACGGCTGCGAAGAACCCGGCCAGCGCGGCCGGCAACACCGCGTTCACCAGCGTGCCGTAGGCATGGTCGGCACGCACGCCCTCCTCCGCAAACATGGCAAACGCGATCATGCCGGGAATGACCAGGTACAGCGGCCCCAGCAGTTTCAGAACTCCGGTCAACAACACGCCCTTCTGGCCTTCGGCCAGCGAGCTGGCGCCGAAGGTTCGCTGGATGATCTGCTGGTTGCTCGTCCAGTAAAAAAGATTCAGCAGCAGGATCCCGGAAAACACGGTGCCGAACGGCACCGAGCTGTCCGGGCCGCCGATGGAATTGAAGCGGCCGGGATTGCGATTGACCATGACGCCGACACCCTGTGTGAAGTCACCACCCCCGAGCGCCTTCAGCCCGAACCAGGCGATCATGAACCCGCCGGCCAGCAGTCCTATTCCGTTCAGGACATCGGACACGGCAACTGTGCGCAGGCCGCCGAACAATGCGTACATCGATCCGATGATGCCGACCAGCCAGACGATCACCCAGAGCGTTTGCGCGTGCGACTCGAGTCCCAGCATGCTTTGCACGTCCAGAATGCCGATGAGGCCGGTCGCGCCGGTGTAGAGAATGATCGGCAACAGTATGGTTGCATAAGCCACGAGGAAAATGACGTTCGTGATGACCTGTGTCTGGTGGTCGAAGCGGATCTCGAGAAACTCGGGTACTGTCGTCACGCCACTCTTGAGGAACCGCGGCAGAAAGAACAGTGCCATGAAAACAAGCGCTATCACGGCGACGACTTCCCAGACCATGACTGCGAAACCATGCGTGAATGCCGCACCGTTGAGCCCGACCATCTGTTCCGTGGACAGGTTCGTCAGCAGCAGCGAACCCGCGATCAGTGGAAACGTCAGCGTGCGGCCCCCGAGGAACAAGCCCTCCGAGGTCGCGTGATCGTCCTTGCGCGTCAGCCAGTAGGTCAGGACGGCAACGAGCCCGGTGAAAAACAGAAACGAAAACAGGATCACGTCGTTTTCTCCGCTGGACCGATCATCGGGTTGCCAAATTCAAGTTCTGGATTACGGCGCGTGGACGCCCGGGTGTCTGGTTCACCTGTCCTTTTTCGATTCATGAAATCCAGTCGGGCATGGGACCTGCGTAACGCTAGCACGGTGAACCGGACTGTATCGGCGCGATGGACGAACTGCAATCCAGGTTATCCGGGCTGGAGCACCGTGCGCCGGCACGCCGATGGAGGGTTCTCCGGAAACACCGGCCGCATGCATTGGTGGTCTGGTCAAGGTGCGGCGGAGATGAATCTCGCGACTTCATCCGCAGTTGGCGGCGAACATCCCGATTGCGAAACGTTGATGGCCGCCGCGGCGGACGCGAATTCCAGGGCGCTCTCCAGCGTTTCACTGCTGACCCCTTTCATTGAACCGGACAGCTCGCCGTGGCGGTACAAGAACGCGAGAAAGGCTGCGTGAAACGTGTCACCGGCACCGACGGTATCGACCAATGTCCCAACCGGCCAGGCGGGTCTGCTTACCGTTTCCTCTTCGGTGAAGAGGACAGCGCCACGACTACCTTCCGTCAGCACGAGCATGCCGCCTCCCATCTCACCGAATAGCACCTCGGCACTGTCCCTGGT
>JAHHOT010000089.1 GCA_018677555.1 Gammaproteobacteria bacterium
GCTCGGCGGTGAGAAAGCGATGCTCGAAGGTTTGCTGCTCGGCGCCATTGACATCGTTGTGACAGCGAACGGGCCGGTGACCAATTTTGCGCCGCGGATGGGAATCCTCGACCTGCCATTCCTGTTCGAGAGCCGCGAACATATGTATACGGTCCTCGATGGTGATGTCGGCGACCAGTTCGCCGCCATACTGAAAGAGCGTGGTTTTCACTTGCTGGGCTTTTACGAGGCGGGTGTCCGGCACATCATGACAACGGATGTTCCGGTGCGTTCGATAGACGACCTTGCCGGGCTCAAAATGAGGACAATGCAAGTGCCGGCGCACATTGCATCGTTTAATGCTTTCGGTGCCAATGCCGTTGCGGTCGACTACGGAGAACTTTACGGTGGATTGCAAACTGGCCTGGTCGACGGTGCGGAGGCAGCGAACACGAACTATAGCAACAAGCGGTTTTACGAGGTTGCACCTTACTGGGCGCAGCTCGGGTGGGTGATGCTGGCCGCGGACTTGCTCATGTCCGTCGACCGGTTTCAATCGCTGCCCGAGGACGTTCAGGTCATTCTCAGCGATGCCGCCCGCCGATCCGTCGACCTCGAGCGGAAAATGTATGCCGCAAGTGACGCGCGACTGCTGCGTGAGCTGGCGGACCTCGGTGTCGAGGTCACCTATCCCGATCCGGCGCCGTTTCGCGACGCCGCGACGGAGGTATATGACAGGTTTGTCGCCTCGCAGGAAGACCGCGCGCTTCTGGAGGCCATTGTGAGGTGAAGCCACCAGTCGGCAACTTGCTGTATTGGTCAGCAATACTATTGCGCGGCATTCGCTGGCTGGTCGCCGGCCTGGTCATCCTGTTTTTTTCCTATATGACGCTGGCTGTTCTTGTGCAGGTCGGCGGACGCTACATGTTCGATTACGCGATCGACTGGACAGCTGAAACAGCGACATTCGCCCAAATCTGGATGATATTCCTGGCGGCAGGTCTGGCGATGCGTGAGCGCCTGCACGTCAGTGTCGACATGCTCACGGACGTCGCGCCGGTGACGATGCGGCGCTTGTTCATCGTCATCATCGCTGCAGCCTGCATCTGGTTTCTGGCGGAGGCCATCCGGGGCAGCATTGCATTGATTGACATCGGTCGAATCCAGTCGTCACCGGTTCTGCAGATTCCGATGTGGATCCCGTACCTGTCGCTGCCAGTTGGGCTGCTGTACTTCGGCCTGGAGCTTCTCCTCGCGCTTGCGGCTCGCTGGACAAGGCCGATAGCTAACGTCGAACCACATTGACTGTAACGATCCTTCTTTTTTTCGTCCTGATCGTCATCGGCGCTCCAATCGTTTTTGCGCTGGGAGTTTCTGCGACACTAAGCCTCGTGCTGTTAGATATTCCGATTGGGATTATCGCTCAGCGAATGTACGGTGGCCTGGATTCATTTACAGTGATGGCCATTCCGTTCTTTGTTTTCGCCGGCATCATCATGGAGCAGGGCGGAATCGCGCGGCGCATCATCGAGTTCTCGGTTGCCCTGGTTGGCTGGATAACCGGCAGTCTCCTGCTCGTCGCAACGATTGCCGGCATCGGCATGGCGGCGGTGTCCGGGTCCGGCGCCGCGTCTACGGCAGCAATCTCGTCGATCATGTTGAAAGAAATGCGGCAGCGCGGCTACGACATCGATTTTTCGTCCGGGCTGATGGCGGCAGCCGGAACCCTGGGGCCGGTAATTCCACCGAGCATCATGATGGTGGTACTCGCGACTACAGCGAATGTTTCCGTGGGTCGGGCGTTTCTCGGCGGAATCCTTCCAGGATTAATGATGGCCGCAGGAATCATGCTGGCGTGTTACCTGTTTGCGAGGCGCGGCGGGTCTGCCTACGCCGATACTGAACCGTTCTCGCTTGTTCGGCTATGGCGGACTTTCGCTGCTGCGCTACCCGCTTTCGTGCTGCCACTGATCATCGTGGGCGGCATAATCAGCGGCGCGTTCACGCCGACGGAGGCGGCTGCCGTCGCCGTCCTGTGCGGGCTCGTTATTTCACTTTTGGTGTATCGCGAATTCGGCGTCCGTGATATCCCGGGAATGATTCTAAGGGCCGCGTCGGTGTCCGCGTCGATCATGATGATCATCGCAACTGCCAGTATTTTCTCCTGGCTGATAGCGGTCGAGAACGCACCAGCGGCAATTGCCGGGGCGATGCACCAGGCAACGGAAAATCCGCTGGTTTTTTTGCTGTTTGTGAATATTTTGCTGATACTCATCGGCATGATTATGGAGGGAATATCGGCGATCCTGGTCATGGTCCCGGTCCTCATGCCGATTGCGCTGAGTTACGGGATTGACCCGTTGCACTTCGGTGTGGTCGTTATCATCAACCTGTCCATCGGCATGATTACACCGCCCTACGGAATAACGCTCTACGTCGCCAGCAGTGTCGCTGGCCGTACCGTAGTCCAGGTGTCGCGCAAGATCGGGATGCCGCTGTTGCTGATGTTACTGGTGCTGGTCTTAACGACTCTTTTTCCGTCATTGGTAACCCTCATACCCGATTTTTTCATGGGGACGGCGAGCTAGGAACCGTTTATGAGTACATTCAGGGGCACGTTTACCGTCACGATAACGCCGTTCACCGGCGATAACCTGGATGTTGACGAGCAATGTCTGCGGCAATTCGTCGACTGGCAAATCGATAGCGGGGTGCACGGCCTGATCCCGGTGGCCAGCACCGGCGAATTTCTGTCTCTCAGCGATGCAGAACGTCGCCGCGTGGCCGAAGTCGTTGTTGAGCAAGCTGCAGGACGAGTGCCGGTCCTGGTCGGTACGGGTGCCGAGTGCACGTGGGATGCAGTGCGCTACAGTCGCGAGGCGCAGGACATCGGCGCTGATGGAGTACTGGTGATTCCACCGTTTTACAGCATGCCGAACCCGGCAGAGTTATTCGCGCATTACCGGGCTATTGGCGAAGCGATTTCGATTCCGGTAATGCTCTATAACAATCCGGCAACGTCGAATATCGATATGCAGCCGGCCCAGGTCGCTGAACTGTCAAAAATCGACAACGTCTCTTATATAAAGGAGTCAACCATGGACCCGACACGTGTCCGGGATATCCTGCGCCTTAGCGAGGGCCGGATGGCGGTGTTTGGCGGCATCATGGGGTACGAGTCTTTCATGAATGGCGCCGTCGGCTGGACTGCTGTCGGTTGTAACCTGATGCCGCGCGAATTTGCGGAGATGTATCATCTTTGCGTTGAAAGAAAGGATATCGACGCGGCGTCCGCCCATTACGAGACACTCAAACCCGTCATCGACCTGGTAGGACAGGATCGCTACGTCAGTGCGACCAAAGCAGCGCTGAATCTCATGGGTTTGGCCGTTGGCCCACCCCGGCCGCCCCGGCTGCCGGCCAGTGACGAATTGCTCGCCCGGGTGAAGCGCGTGGTGCGAGAAACCGGCATGCAGCTGTAAAAACACCATGCACCGCCTGGATAAGTGCAGTGACCCTCCCGGGATGATTTGATTTGAATTCAATGATATTTCTGTTCAATGAGCCGAATCAGTTAGTCGGCAGGCGTGTTACAAGAGGAATACAGATGCATCAACGACAACTGGCGGGCTGGCACTTGCCGCTGCTACAAAGTATCGCATGCCTGGTCGCCGCGACCCTTAGCACGACTGCAGTGGCTTTCGACATCGACGTGCCAGGCGCAAAGGCCCGCTTCGAGCTGCAGCGGCAGATCGTCGCCGACAAGCTGCAGCGAGCGTTATTGCCGGCAATGCGCAACCACGATATCGATATGTGGATTGTGCTCGATCGTGAGAATAACTCCGATCCGCTGCACGCCGAGATCGGCGGCGGGTTCTCCGGCGTGCGTGCCGCGTTTGTCTTCTTCGATAACGGCAGCGATACCGTAGAAAAGATTTACGTGGGTTCGCACTCGCAGCCGGCCAATTCGGTAATCGAGCAAGTGTACGACGAGAAGACTTATTACGGTTATAGCGCGGACGGGCTTACGCCGCATCTGCGCAAGATCGTAGTCGAGCGGAACCCGCAAACGATAGGTGTCAACACTTCAAAGACTCTGCCTGAGGCGGACGGCCTTACGGTCGGATTACGGAATTTCCTCATTGATACGATTGGCAGTGAGTACCAGCGCCGGATCGTCTCGGCAGAGTTGCTGGTACGGGATTTTCGACTCAACCGCACGCCATTGGAGACGGCCGCCTACACACAACTGCTCGAGTGGTCCGCGGCCTGGATGCGGACAGCGCTGAGCAACGCTGTGATCAAGCCCGGTGATACGACGGCCGAAGACATTGCATGGTGGCTCGAAGACCAGGCCCTGGCTCTGGGTATGACCAGCATGGCGACGACGCGCATCGTGCGGTCGGGTGAGGCCTTGCCGGTTCACGATCCGGACATCGCCGTGCAGCCCGGCGACATCATCAACATAGACGGTGGGCTGCACTACCTGGGCTTTGCTGTCGACATCAAACGTACTGCCTACGTTTTGCGCCGCGGCGAAACCTCTCTTCCCGAAGGATTGCTGGCCGCCTGGCGGGATGCGCAGCGGATGGGCGGGTTGTATGCGAGCAAGATGAAGCCCGGAGCGATAGGACATGAAATCTGGGCTGCCATCAATGCCGATGCCGCAGAACAGGGTTACAAGGCGGTCGGCCCGGACACCGGTGGCACGGGGGAAGAGTCGCTGCGTCCGGAAATCGGTGTTTACGGGCATTCCGTCGGTAACGTGCCGCACGATATCGGCACACGTGTGGCGGCTGACCTGCCATTTGCTTACGGTGACCGCGTTCGTTTTCCGTTACAGGTCAACGAATGGGTTTCGATTGAATTGCACGTAAATTCGCCGATCCAGGAGTGGGACAATCGAACCTGGTATGCGCGGTTCGAGGAAACCGCGCAAATGACGCCGGATGGTATTCGGTGGATGATCGACAATCAGCGCGATGTATTTCTGATCGAGCCGAATTCGGACTAGACGCGAGGTTTCTCCGTGTGAGCGCCGCTGATTAATCGTTCAATTCAGACCAGCCCGACAAGGTCTGGATCAGGACTGCAACCAGCTGCACCAGGTCGTCGATATCCACCCACTCGTTCGGGCCGTAGAAATTGCCGCCGACTGAGCCAATACCGTATGCCGGCACATCGAGCAGACGAATCGGGTAGCGAATATCGCCGGCATAGTGATTGGGGTAAGCAACCGGCGCGCGGCCGGTAACGTCACGGATTGAGTTTCGCAGCACGCGACTCACGGGCGCGTTCCAGTCGGCCTCGCCAGGGTTGGTTCGGTAGGCCACGGCCTCCAGCGAGAACGCGTACGCAGGGTCGCTGTCCGGCAAGTTTTCTGCAAAGCTTGCAAGCTCGTCGCGCGCCGAGCGCAGCAAACCTCTCCAGGTATGTTCGCCACTGAATTTTAGTCGAAATCGTGTGGCTGCTTTCGCAGCCACCGAGCCGATGCGATCGCCACCATCGATCATGCCCAGGTTAAACAGCACATCCTTGAATACCGAACGTCGTAATCGCTCCAGTGCGCGCCAGCTCATCTCGATGGCGTTGCCACCCGTTTGCCAGTCAGACGAATCAATGCTGCCGATTTCCATCTGCGGGCCGCGCCAGCCGGTTACCGTCAGCTCGAGGTCGACAATGCCTTGCACGGCGTTTTTGATGTCGGCGAGCCCGCGCCCGGTCTCTGCCGGATGCACATAGAGGACGGCGTCAATACCATGGTCGATGCCACGAAGGCGTTCGAACACGGGAAGACTGCCACGGCTGCCTCCACCCTTGCCATGCAGGCTCATAACGACTGGCAGCGGGCTGCCTGTTTCAGCCAGAACGGCCGCGGCGACGAGCATGGCGGCAACTCCGCCCTTGTCATCTGACGTACCAAGGCCGTACATCCGATTTCCACGTATAACGGGTTCAAGCGGTTTGGTCTGCCATCCCGGATCGATGCTGTGCGTGTCGATGTGGGAAAACATTGCGTGATTGCCGGCGCGGGTTCCTTCCGGCCAACCGACAATGTTGACGAATGGTCCATCGCCTGGCGGGTTGGGTGGCATGAACTCGGGATGTGAATCGTAGTGACTCGGTCGGTCGGCCGATTCGTCGATGCGGTAGGGCAAATCCGACAGGTATTGACTTACGATGCCTTGCGCCTCCGCCGCACTCTCACCGGACAGGCTCTGCACACGAATCATGCGTACAAGAAGCTCGATGAGCTCATCGCGGCGCTCGTTGGCGAGTTCAACTGCCTTCGGTGCCGCTTTGGCACCACGTGCTCCGGGAGGGAGGGCGGCGATGGCGGCCAGCGCTCCCGCACTACGGACAAATCCCCGGCGCGACAGGCGTTGGTCAGTCGACTTTGGCACGATGCAGTTTCTCCTGTGAGCTGCTCGCGCTAATCATAACCTGATCGACATGGGGTATGCGGGAAGGATCGAGTTGCCCAGTGCGCAAGCTCGCACGCCCCCTGATCGATTCAGACCTGTCTGTTTATCTATCGTGCCGAGTACGTAGCTCACCCAGGCTGTATTCGGCGGATCGGTGATGGTATGCGGAACATTCCTGAGGTCGTTCGTGATTGGGCAAATGCCGGAAATATATGATTCCACTACCTGTATTCGCGATCCGCAATGTCCAGGGTTCGGTCAAGGATATCTATACCTGTCATCAGGTCCTCTTCGCTGATGTTCAAGGGCGGCGTCAGTCGAATCACATTCGAGAAGAATGACAGGTAGAGCCCTTCGTCCATCGCATACTTCATCATTGCCTGCATTGCTGCGGCTGCATTATTTTTTGCGGCGAACGGTACGAGTGCTTCGCGTGTTTCGCGATTTCGGACGAGTTCGATCGCATTGAACAGACCGAGGCCGCGCACTTCACCGATTGACGGGTGATTGTCAGCGAGCCGTGCCAGTTCGTCACGCATGAGAGCACCCATTTGTTCTGCATTGTCGAGCGTGTGCTCCTCCTGCATTGCGCGAATTGCGGCAACACCGGAGGCGCAGGCCAGCGGATGGCCGGCATAGGTGAGTCCGCCCGGGAAGCTGTAGTCCTTGAGCCAGTCTGCGATCGTCGTCGACACGGTCATCGTGCCGAGTGGCACGTAACCCGAGTTGATCCCTTTGGCGCCCACGAGGATGTCAGGAACGACATCCCAATGATCGCAGGCGAACCACTTTCCAGTACGCCCGAAGCCGGCCATGACTTCGTCGAGGATCAGCAGGATGCCGTACTTGTTGCAGGTTTCGCGGATTGACTGCAGGTAGCCGTCCGGCGGCACGATGAGGCCATTGGTGCCGACAATGGTTTCCAGGATCACTGCGGCGACGCTGTTCGGGTCCTCGTACATAAGGATCTCTTCAAGATGCGGCGCGCCCTGGCAAACCGGGCAGTCATCCGGGTTAGCGTGACCGGACGGCGGACGGTAGGTGTACGGATCGAGCATGCGCACGACTCCTGGCATGTCGGCACGTGCCAGGTGATGGCGCGGATCGCCTGTAAGGCTTAGCGCGCCCCCCGTTGCGCCGTGGTAGGAGCGATAGCGTGCGATGATCTTGTGGCGCCCCGTGTAGTGACGGGCGAGGCGAACGGCTGTCTCATTGGCTGCCGCACCGCCCGTCGTGAAAAATGTTGATGTCAGGTCGCCCGGCGTGATGTCTTTCATCAGCGCGGCAAGCTCGGATCGAACATCCGAACCCATGCCCGGGCCGATGTAACATAGCTTGTCGGCCTGTGCCTTGATCGCTGCAACGATCTTCGGGTGCTGGTGGCCGAGGCTGAGGTTGACGAGCTGCGACTGAAAGTCGAGATAGCGCTTGCCATCAGTGTCCCAGAACCAGCTGCCTTTGCCGCCGGCGATGACGCGTGGTTTGCTGCCCTGTTTCGACCAGCTCTGCAAATAGTGTTGCGCGTGCATGTCCTGGACCCAGCTCGGATCGTGCGGACCATTCTTCATTTTGACGACTCCATCGTGACTACGATGTTGCCTGTTTGCTTTTTGTCGATGAAAGCCTTTTGCGCTGCATGGAATTCTTCGAGCGGATAGGTGGCGGCAAGCACAGGCCGTATTTCATTGCGTTCGACATAGCCGACGAGATCCGGAAACACATTCAGCCCGGTGATCGTACAGCCGTGAAAGGTAAGATCGCGCAGGTACAGTGTGCGCAAATCCAGGTCGACAAGCGGCCCGGCGATAGCGCCCGATGTCCCGTACCGTCCGCCGCGTTCGAGTACTTCGATCAGGGCAGGAAAGAACGAGCCGCCAACAATGTCGGCAATAACGGTGACGTTGTCGTGCCCGGTTGCTTCGCGAATTGCGCCGCGAAGGTCTTCAGGGTTGCGCTGTAGAATCGCTGCCGGCTTGAGTTCGGCAACTGCCGCGTGCTTGGATTCACTGGCCATCGCGATCGTCTGTGCGCCGCGCCGGTTCGCGAGCTGGATAAGCGCCGACCCGACGCCGCCGGAAGCACCGGTGATCAATACCCGATCGCCTTCCTTGCAGCCAACGCGATTCAACAGATTTTCTGCCGTGGTGTACGAGCAGGAAAGCGTCGCAAGTTCGGCGCTGCTCCAGTCGCTCTCGACCGGGACCACCTGGCGAGCATCGATGGTCGAGTAGTCGGCGTAGCCGCCGTCTCGTTCCGAGCCGAAGTAGCCGACTCCTTCCATGCCTTCGGGATCGTCCCAGTTACGAATCCAGCAGTCGGCCATGACGCGGCGGCCAACCAGGCCATCTTCAACGCCTTCTCCGGTGGCGACAACGACGCCGACCATGTCGGCGCCCTGGATTCGCGGGAATTCGAGTGGAGCACCACCCCAGGTCGGGTCAATCTCGTCAACTTCCGAATAGCCCCGGCCCGTCGTCGCTGCCGACAAGGCTCTGGAGTACCAGCCCGAACGCGTATTGATATCCGTATTGTTCATCCCGCAGGCATGAACCTTGACGAGAACCTCGCCGGTAGCCGGCTGCGGCGTCGGCCAGTCGTCGCGATACTCGAGCATGTCCATGCCCCCATGACCTTTCAGGACAACAGCGCGCATGGTGGCAGGCATATCGGTCACCGGATCAGCTCCCGATGCTCAGTTCGGGCTCGCCCAGCCGGTCTTCTTCGACGGTAATGCCGAGGCCCGGTGCATCGCCAACAGCGAGTCGGCCGTTCATTCTTGAAGGACCGTCATCGGCGAGGTGCGGCGTGACATAGCCGGAGAGATCACAGACGTTCAGCAACAGTTTCGGATTTACCGTCACACCAAGATGCACTGCGGCGGCGGTAGCAATGTCGGATCCCCACGTGTCTTCAATGACCATCATGGTCCCGAAATGCGTGCACAGGTCTCGTGCACGACGCAGCGCACTGAGCCCACCGAACTTGGAGAGCTTCAGGGCGACGACATCCATGCATCCCAGTTCCTGCGCCCTGAGCAGGGACTCAATGTCGTGCGCGGCTTCGTCAATCTTCATCGGCAGGTTCGTATTGCGGCGAACGTCAGCGATCGCGTCAAGCGTCTCGCAGGGTTGCTCGAGCATGATGTCGAGGCCGCGCACGGCGTGGCCAACGCGAATCGCATCGTAGACCGTAGCGCCGCTATTCCAGTCGGCATAGACAACGTAGCCGCCACCGACTGCTTCGCGAACGGCCCGGATTCGCGCGACATCCATTGCCCAGTCGGCATCGGCACCCACCTTGACCTGGAATTGGGTAATGCCATCTGCCTTCGCCGCTTTCGCGATCTCCGCCATGCGTTCGGGGTCGGTGCAGGTTATCGAGTGATAGGTCGGGACACTATCGGCGCGCTTGCCTCCAAGTAGCCGGTAAAGCGGCATGTCGGCCGCCTTCGCCGTGATGTCCCAGAACGCGATGTCGAGCGCCGACTTCGCGTAACGGTGATCCATGAGGTACGCATCGCATGCCGCGATCAACGCCTCGGCGCCGCGTGGATCCGCGGCAATCAGCACGGGTTCGAGCTCCGCTATGACAGGCGCCACGCCGCGTGCAAATGCGGGCAGGTAATGGGGGATAGGGCAAACCTCGCCCCAACCCGTGATTCCCGCGTCCGTCGACACTCGCACTACGGCGGTGTCGACTGTCGCGCAGGTCTTGCCGTCGGACATGTAATAGGTCTCGCGCGCTGTCAGCGGGACCCGGTAGACGGTTACGGATGTGATTTTCATGAACCGGTTTCAGCGACGGCGACAACGTCGACACGCGGTCGCTCGTTGCGCGGATCGTAAGCAGCTTCGGCCAGCACGCTGGCGCTGCGCGGCTCGCCAAGAATCATGACGTTCAGTTCGGTGCCTGGCGCCGCTGCCTCGGGTTTCAGGTAGGCAAACGCCAGGATCGAAGCGACGCTGTGACCGTAGGTGACGGATGTCGTCGAGCCGACGACCTTGCCGCGTCGTAGCACAGCCTCACCGCCGTGTCCGTCAACCACGCCGTCTGCTTCGATCGACAGGTAGGCACAGATCCACGGCAATTTGCCGTCGCGGCTCGCGAGCGTTTCATTGCGGCCCAGGAACTCGCCTTTGTCCGGTTTGACGAATCGCATTACATTGGCTTCCGGCAACGTGACCTCATTCGTCAGCTCGCTTGCGCCCGGAAACGCTTTCTCCATGCGCAACGTATTCATTGCGAACGAGCCGTAGTCACCGATGCCATAACACCGACCCGCGGCCCAGAGCGCATCGTAAACCGCAAGCATTTGGTCGCGAGGTCCATGAATCTCGTAACCGAGTTCACCGGCGTAGGACATCCGCAGAACCCGCATCGGATGTCCGGCGACCTCGATTTCCTGCGCGCTCAGCCAGCGGAAGTTTGCGTTGTCGAGCGCTGCAGCCGACGTTGCTGCTAGCACGTCGCGGGAATGCGGGCCTTGCAGCGCCAGCGCAGACCAGGCGTCGGACAGATTTGTCACTCGTACGCTTTCATCAACGATATGTAGTTCGAGGTGATCGAGGAGTCGTTGTTCGTAAAACGCCGCGCACATCAGGTAGAAGCGCTCGTCGTCAAGGCGCAGGATGGTCACTTCGATTTCAATGCGTCCGCGCCGGTTCAGCAGGTGGGTCAGGACGATGCCGCCCGGCATTTTCGGCAAGCTATTTGGAATCAACCGGTCGAGATAAATCGCGGCGTCCGGACCGCAAACCTCGACTTTCGCGAATGTCGAGATATCCATGATGCCGACACGGTTGCGAACGGTATCGACTTCCTGCGCAACCCGCTCGTGAACTTCGTTGCGGCGGAACGAGTAGTAATCGCGTTGCTCGACGCCATCGCCTGCGAACCAGCGCGGGCGCTCGTGCCCGTAAACCTCTTCGAAGACCGCGCCCTTTGTCTTGAGGCGCTCGTACATGGGGCTCGGTTTGACCGGCCGGCCCGCAAGCCGATTGAAGTGCGGGAACGGGATCTCGTGGCGTAGCGTGTAATCTTCCTTCGCCTTGATGATTTGCCACTCTTTATCGGCATAGTCACCGAAGCGCCGCGGATCGTACTCGCGCATGGAGATGTCGGCGGCGCCGTGGACCATCCAGCGTGCGAGTTCGCGAGTCAGGCCCGGGCCCCAGCCAATACCAATTTGCGTGCCGCAGCAACACCAGTAGTTGCGAGCGCCGGGTGCGGGGCCAATGAGCGGGTTGCCGTCAGGGGGATGCGAGATCGCGCCGTGAAAGTCCTGCTTGATGCCGCGATCGGCGAGCACCGGCATTCGATCCAGCGAATTCTCGAGCCAGGGCATGATGCGTTCGTAGTCCGGGTCAAAGAGTTCGTTCTCGGCTTCCCACGGACAGTGGTCTTCCCAGACCGTGTTCGGGTTTTCCTTTTCGTAGATGCCGATGAGCCCGCATTTCTGTTCCATGCGGATGTAGCCGGAGACGAGCTTGTCGTCACGGATCACAGGTAGCTCTGTCTCAAGGTCGACAAACTCGGGCACCGTTTCCGTAACGAAGTAGTGATGCGTCATCGACGTCATCGGCAGCTGCAGGCCGCTCCATTCGCCCATCTGCCGCGCGTAGGTGCCGCCCGCGTTGACGACGTGTTCACAGACGATGTCGCCGAGCTCGGAGCTGATCAGCCACTCGCCGCCCGTGAGCTGCTGAATGTTGGTGGCGCGGCAATTGCGAACGATTTTCGCCCCGAGCTGGCGGGCACCGATCGCCATAGCATTCGTAACCCCGGACGGGTCGACGTGGCCGTCCCCGGGCGTATGCAACGCCGCGATCACGCCGTCGAGGTTGTAGAACGGATGTAATTCGCAAACCCGGTCGGGGCCGACGAGCTCGATGGGGAAGCCCAGCGACTTCGCGACGCTCATCGTGTGCCGCAGCCAGTCCAGCTCGTCTTCGCCGTAGGCGAGACGGAACGAGCCGCAGCCATGCCACGTGACTGACTGGCCGGTTTCGGCCTCGAGCGCGCCCGAATACAGGCCGATGTTGTAGTCGACGCATTTGCCCAGCGAAAAGCTCGACGTCGAATGCGTGATCTGGCCTGCCGCGTGCCAGGTCGACCCGGATGTCAGCTGCCCTTTTTCGAGCAGCACGACGTCGGTCCAGCCTTCGTGCGCAAGGTGGTAGGCAATGCCGCAGCCCATGACGCCGCCGCCGATAATGACGACCCGCGCGGTCGTCGGGACGCTTCTTTTCGTTTCTTCTGGCACCGCTCAACGCCCTGCAAACCGAGGGGATAGACACTATTAGCGTACATTTGTACAATCGTCAAGCATGAATCAAACGATTGTCCCATCAACAGGTTTTGCGCCGGGTGAGGTCCTGGAGGCACTCGCCGCACAATTAGCTGAACTCACACCGGAAACCCGCAAGGCGGCAGCTTATGTGCTCGAGAATCCGAACGACGTCGGCGTGAGTTCGATCCGCGAAATCGCGGCAGCGGCGAACGTGAAACCCAACACCTTCGTGCGCATGGCGCGCACCGTCGGGTTTGACGGCTATGACGATTTTCGCGAGCCGTTTCGCGAGGAGATCCGGCGCGGTCGTACAACGTTTCCGGATCGTGCGCGCTAGTTGCAGTCCTTGTCCAAAGGAGGTCGGCACGGCGGCCTGTTCGCCGCGATGGCGTCGAGTTCGCTCGACAACATTGAACATACCTTCGCCGAAACTGACGCGGAGCAGGTGAAGGCGGCGGCTGACGCGATTGTCGATGCGCGCCAGACTTACGTCCTGGGCGTCGGAATCAACCACACGCTGGCGAGCAGTTTTGCGTATCTCGCCGATATGGCACTCGAGAAGGTCGTCGCAATACCGAAGGACGGTGGACTTGCCATCGACGATATCGCGCGCGCGGGACCCGAAGACGTGCTGATAGCGATGACGTTCAAGCCATACCGCGCGGACGTGCTCGAGGCCGTTGAGTCAGCCCGAGAGCAGCATGTCACGATAATCGGCATCTCCGACAGCCCCGCATCGCCGCTGGTGGCTGGTGTCGAGCACGGTTTTGTCGTGCATACCGAGTCGCCGCAATTCTTCACGTCAACGATCGCGGCCGCCGCATTGCTCGAGACGCTGATGGCGTTCGTTGTAGCGGACGCCAGTCCTGACGTGATAGAAAACATCGGACGGTTTCACGATCGCCGCGTGGCGTTGGGGATTTATCGGGATGACATTGCCGACTGACTCTGACAGGGTTGACGGCCTGGTCCACGCGCTGCACCCGCGCTACTACACCGACGCGGAGCTATACGAACGCGAGCGCAACAGCCTGATGGCGACGACCTGGCAGTTTGCTGGCCATGTTTCGGCATTGCGGAACCCCGGCGATTATTTTTCTTTCGAGATAGCCGGGGAAAGCCTGTTTTGCGTGCTCAACAAAGACCATGAAGTCCGCACCTTTTACAACGTCTGCCAGCATCGTGCTCACCAACTGGTCAGCGGTGCCGGCAGCGCCCGCCTTATCGTTTGTCCCTACCACTCCTGGACCTACGAACTCGATGGCAGCCTTCGGTCCGGATTGAACCTGCAATCTGTCCGAGGCTTCGATCCTGGCAGTATCTGTCTCGCGAAAGTAAAAACAGAAGTTTTCTGCGGCTTTATTTTCGTGAATCTCGATCCCGACGCGGATCCGATGGATAAGTGGTTTCCCGGTGTCCGCGAAGCGCTTGGCGAGTTCGTTCCGCACATCGATGCGCTCAAGCCGATCCACTGGATCGAGGTGGAAGAGCGCTGCAACTGGAAAGTCGCCATCGAGAATTACTCCGAGTGTTATCACTGCCGCATCAATCACCCTACGTTTGCGAGCGGAGTCGTCAAGCCCGAGACCTACGATATTCAGCCGCAAGGCTACTGCCTGCGGCACACGACCGAGTGTCAGAACCTCGATCGCATGACCTATGACATTGATCTCGACTCGAACCCGCATGCGGGTGACTACTCGTCATGGTTCCTGTGGCCGATGTTCTCGTTCCAGGTGTACCCGGGCAACGTCCTTAACACCTACCACTGGCGACCATTGGCCGTGGACAGGGTGCGTGTATTCCGCGGCTGGTACACGGTTGGCGGCGAGCCGTCAGACATCATTGACGGCCTCGCGAAGCAGGATCGGGAAACGACGGTCAAAGAAGACATAGTGCTTGTCGAGTCCGTGCAGCGGGGGCTGAACAGTCGCGGCTACCAGGGTGGGTTACTGGTCATTGACCCCGCAGGCGGCGTGCACTCGGAACACTCGATCATGGCATTGCACCAATGGATGCGGGAATCGATCGATGGCAGTTGATGGCTATTGGCGAAACTATATCGATGGCCAGTGAGTCGATGGTGGGGCGGGCCGGCTTGATGTCGAGAAACCTGCGACGTAAGAAATGGCCGCTGATGGCGCTATCGATAACTC